>NZ_CAXHZL010000016.1:0-80456 GCF_964022235.1 uncultured Limimaricola sp.
CGACCTTGGCACATTGCGATGCCGTCGGGGGAGGGCGGCAACCATCCCATCTACCTAGTCAATATATCCGAGGAGTTCCTCAGACATAGGCGGCTAGTGTGGTAGCAACCATGTTCTTGGCCTGCTCGACGAAGGGTCGTGGGTCGTCACTTCCCATGAACTCGGTAAGCGGCCACTCGATGTAGGCGCAGCTCATCTCATCGTACTCCTTCACCTGCGATGCTACTTCTTCGTCCTTAAGGGCGTCGCCGATCTCGATTTTGAACCATGCCTGCTTCCACGTTTCCTTTAGAGGCTTGCTACCCTGATAGGTCCAGAAGATCATCTGGATCCCGGCCGTAGCCTCTTCGAGGGCATCCCATTTCATGGGGTTCGGCTCGATCTTGTTGCGCCCCTCATACTCCGGGCCCTCGAACTCGCTATCGATGCTTACGTTGATCTCGACCATGGTCTCGCCGGGCTGAATACTCGTCGCGTCAGTGCGTTCAGGTACGAGCAGGATGGAGAAGTCGCACAATGGGATATAGTCCCAGGCCCAGTATCCTGGGGAGATGATGTCTTTGTCGCCCCTCGGAACTGGATGCGTATGCGCGGCCTTCCAGTAGGCGAATTGATGCTTGTCGAACGCATCGGAGGTCAGACGCAGGAGGTCAAGGATCCTACGCTGGTAAAGCGCCACCAGCCTGTAGGCGCCGCGCACATCGCGGATCGCCTCATCCCAATCTCGCTCCGTCTTCATGACGTTTTGCTCCATCCCAAGGTGTCCATGCTGCTCTGCCAGTCTTCGAAAGGGCCAGCGTGCAGTAGCCCATCCGATAGTGTGAGGTGTCGATAACCGAAGATTGCGAGAGCCTCGATCATGTCGGAGATGAGGCGAGCTTCGTGCTCGGCGTGGGGTTCGACTTCTGCCAAAGCCTGAGCCATGTCGCTCCAATCGGCTGCCACGGTCAGGATTTCTACTGCCGCTCCGCCCCTGCGCTGCCTCTCATCGCTCACCTGTTGCCCGATCATGCGAGCGGCGGCGGCACCCGTGCTGCCCCGCAGTCCGCCCAGCGCCATGAAGACGATCCTGTCAGGTAGTGTTTCGTCTTCCTCATCCGGCCTGGCCAGGTAGGCATCCTGTTCGAGGCGCCACTGCTTAGCATACTGCTCTGCGCGGTGTTTCGCTTCGAAGATCACATGCCAGCGCTGGGCAGGATCTCCGAGTGTCAGCTGGAAGAAAGCGTCTGGTTCGACATGGCTCCGATCATCCACGCTGTAGTCCCACCGGGGCCAGAACTCGATGCTGTCGAAGCTAGCCATCCGGAAGGCCGGCAACTGCCCCTCATAGGTCTTGGCCAGGATGGTCCAGGCGATTGCCCCAGGCAGATAGGACAGTCTCTCTATGAGCGTGGCGGTTACGAGGTCTTCGTTCTCCCGCATCAAGTGGCGCCATGACGGCGCTTGGTCGCGCGACAGCTCAGCGCGGGGGGCCTTTCCACCCAAGATCGCATTTAGCACATGTCTCTCCTAGATGCGCCCGACCAGAGTACAGTTAGTACACGCTAAACGAGAAAAGCAACCGCATTCCTCTCGATGTCTGGACACTCCTCAACTGACTAGTTGCCGTATACTCGGACATGACAGTTCGGCAGCTACAGTTGTTTCCCTCGCTTGCAAGTGCTTGCAGCCTTGCTATTGTGTCGTCATACCGATGCCGCTAGCTCCGGTATTTCTGATTTAAATCAATGTGTTGGAAAGTTTAAATTGCGACACGAACTGTTTCGGCCGACTGATTTGTAATCAGGGGGTCGGGGGTTCGAGTCCCTCAGCCGGCACCATCATCTCCCGACACTCAGCGGTTGGCGCGCGCCAGAAAGCCGACCGCGATCAGGCCGACGGCGGTGATCATCAGCGCCGCCGGTGCGGCCTCGGCGATGTTCTCGAGGCTGGCCTTGGCATGAACCCGCGTCGCAAGCGTGTCATAGCCGAAGGGCCGCAGGAGCAGCGTCGCGGGCAGCTCCTTCATGCAATCCACGAAGACCAGCAGCAATGCCGAGCCGACGCTGGCGCGGATCAGCGGCACGTGTACCCGGCGCAGCGTGCCGCCCGCCGTCTGCCCGAGCGAGCGCGCCGCCATCGGCAGGCTCGGCGAAACCCGGCCCAGCGCCGCATCGGCTGTGCCCTGCGCGATGGCGAAGAATCGCACGCAATAAGCCAGCACCAGCGCCGCCGCCGTCCCGGTCAAGATTAGCCCCGGATCCCGCCCGGTAAGGGCGAGGATCGCATCCGCCAGCGCATTATCGAAGAAGGCCAGTGGGATCAGGATGCCGATGCCCAGGACCGCGCCGGGGGCGGCATAGCCGATCGCCGTGACAGGCAGCAAAAGCACCGGCAGGCGGTGCCCCGAGAGGCGCGTGCCATAGACCATGAACAGCCCCGCCAGCACCGTGATGAAAGCCGCCACGCCACCGGTGGTCAGCGTGTGATACAGCGCCTTCACCAGCCCCGGCGCCGCCCATTCACGCGCGTCGAGCGCGTGGCTCGTCAGCACCGCGACCGGCAGCACGAAACCCGCGAGGAACGGTAGCAGGCAGGCCAGCGCGGCCAGAACCCCGTGACGGCCCGACAGGCGCATCGGCGTCACGGGGCGCGGCTGCCGGGCCGAGCCGAAAAATCGCGAGCGGCGACGGCTCAGCTTTTCGAGCGTCACCAGAAACACGATCATCGCCAGCACCAGCGTCGCGATCTGCGCTGCACCGCCCAGGTTGCCCGCCTGCAGCCAGACGGTGAAGATGCCGGTGGTCAGCGTCTGCACCGCGAAATAATCGACGACACCGAAATCGTTGACCGTCTCCATCATCACCACCGCGACGCCCGCCGCGATCGCGGGCCGGATCAGCGGCAAGCCGACGCGGAAAAAACGGCCCCAGGGGCCGACACCCAAGGCCCGCGCCACCTCGAACCCCGCGCCGGATTGTTCGCGCAGCGCCGCGCGGGCCAGCAGGTAGACATATGGATAAAGCGCCGCCGAGAGCACGAGGATCGCCGCCCCGCGCGACCGGATCTGCGGGAAGGCATAGTCGCGCGCGTCCTGCCAACCCATGATCCCGCGCAGCATGGTTTGGACCGGTCCTGCGTATTCGAGGAAATCGACCAGCGCATAAGCCCCCACATAGGCAGGCACCGCGAGCGGCAGCAACAGCGCCCATTGCAGCCAGCGGTGGCCCGGAAAGCGGTACATCACCACCAGCCAGGCCGCCCCTGCCCCCACCGCGGCGGTGATCGCGCCGACCGAGACCATCAGCAGCACCGTATTGCCGAGATAGCGCGGCAGCGTCGTCGACAGAAGATGCGGCCAGATATTGTCGTCGGGGTTGAGCGCGAACCAGACCACCGACAACACCGGTAGCAACACCAGCGCCGCGATTGCCACGGCGCCGGCGGACCACGGGTCGAGACGAGGCTTCAAGCTCTTCGCCATGCTTGTCTGACTGGTTTGCTCGGACATGGGACCGGCGGTAGCTCAAAGCGGTTTCGCTGTCCATATAACTCATTATATTAGGGCCGATACGGTCGGGATGGCAGCATCGAACCTAAGGCCGCCGCCGAACCGGAACAGGGACCGAAGCCGCATGGACATCGCCTTTCACATCGGGGCGAACTGCACCGATGACGACCGTTTGCTGAAATCGGTCTCGAAGAACCTGCCGCTCCTGGCCGGGCAAGGCACCCGTGTGCCCAACCCTGCGCGCTATCGCCGCCTGCTGCGCGAAACGATCCAGCACCTGCAAGGCGAGACACCCGAACCCGGCACCCGCGACGTGCTGATCGATGCGATCCTCGATCATGGCGAGACCACCGAGCGGCTGATCATGGGCAACCCGGCCTTCATCTGCACACCGGCGCGAATCTGCGAAGCCGGGTGCTTTCACGAGATGGCGACCTTCAAGGCGCGCTCGCTGCAGGCGCTGTTTCCCGAAGATCAGATCGAGATTTTCCTGAGCATCCGCAACCCGGCGAGCTTCGTGCCCGCCTGCTGGGAGCAGACCCGTGGCCGCGGCTTTGATGAATTCATGGCGGGTCTGGATCCGCGCTCGATCCTGTGGTCGGACGTGGTGGCGCGGCTGCGACAGGCAGCCCCGCAGGCAGGGCTGACGGTTTGGTGCGACGAGGATTCGGTGCTTTTGTGGCCTGAGCTGGTGCGGGCGCTGGCTGCACTTGGCCCCGACGCGCCGATCGAGGGGGCGCATGACCTCATCGACGAGATCATGCACCCCGAAGGCGCGGCGCGGCTGCGCAGCTACCTCGAGACACACCCCCCCGCCTCGCCCGAACAGACCCGGCGCGTGGTCTCGGCATTTCTCGACAAATACGCCCGCGCGGATGCGGTCGAAACCGAGGTTGACCTGCCGGGGTGGGACGCGGCGTTGATGGCCGATCTGACCGCGATCTACGAAGCCGATCTGGATCGGATCGCGCAGATGGAAGGCGTGCGTTTCCTCGCCGCCTGAGCGGCGAGGCGCGGGGTCAGCTCATCCCAAGAGCGGCCTTGTACATGTCGAGCACCGCTTCTTCCTCGGCGATGTCATCGGCGTCGCGCTTGCGCAGCGCGATCACCTTGCGCAGGATCTTGGTGTCGTAGCCACGACCCTTGGCCTCGGCCATCACTTCCTTGATGCCTTCGGCGATGTCCTTCTTCTCGGCTTCGAGATGCTCGACGCGCTCGATGAACTGGCGCAGCTCCTCGCCCGCCGCGTTGCTTTGCACGTCGATGACGGATGACTCGCTCATGGGCTTCTCCTGATGGGCCGATAACGGACCCATTCCCTAGCGCTCGGCCGAGCGGGCTTCAAGCACCGGTGCGGATCGAGCCCGGCATGAGGCGGGCTTGTGCCGCCGGGGCACCGGCTTTAGTGCAAAAGCGACAGCAAAGGCGGGAGTGCGGGCATGGATATCATCATCTGGATTGGCGCGGCGATCACGCTGGCGGGCTTTGTCGCCATCGTCTGGAGTCTCGTCACGGTGATGCGGCTGCGGCGGCTCGGTCTGGACGATACGCAGATGCGCGAGCGGCTTGCGCGGGTCGTGCCGCTCAACATCGGCGCGCTGATGCTGTCGATGCTGGGGCTGATGATGGTGGTGGTGGGTCTTATCCTGTCCTGACCGCTTCGGCGCGGCCCCGCCGAAGCGCGGCGTCGATGTCGTCATCCGTCTCGGTCGCGGCCCGTAGCAAGGGCGGCACGTCGAAGACGGGATCTTCCTTGGCCCAGAACTGCATCCGCTCGATGAGCGGGCCGAGCCCTTCCTGACGGGCCTCGTAGAACGGCCCGCCCGTCAGGCGCGACCAGCCCAGACCATGCACCGCCAGCGCGTCGATGTCGGCGCTGCGGGTCACCCGGCCCGCCGCGAGAAGCCGCGCACCCTGCGCCACCATCGCGGCCAGCCTGCGGACGCCGCTCAGCGTCTCGTTGCCGCGCGTCAGCGCCGCCAGAAGGCCCCTCCCGAGCGCGGTCGGCTCGGTCCCACTTTGCCCGCGTTCGAGCAGCGTCCCGGAGATCCGCCGTTCCGCGAAATAGATGTGTCGCAGCGCCATGAACTGCGGATCGGCAATCGCATCGGCATGCGCGGTGCGCTCGAACCGAAGCGCTGCCCCGGCAGGCAGCAGCAAAGCCGCCTCTATGCTGTCGATGATCCGCGCGGCGCTGCGCAGCGGGGCCTGCGCAACCGACGTTCGCCGTTGTCGCACCTTGGCAAGCCAGTCGGCTCCATCCTCCATCCGCTCGCGCCGTCCCGCCACCGGGCGGGGTCGGATCCCTGCCGCCGCGAGCTGGGCCGCCAGCGCATGGGCCGAGCCGAGCAGATCGGACTCCACGATCCCATCGAGAAGACCCACCTCACGCGCCACCTGCGCCGTGACGGGACGCCCGCGCAGCAACAGATCGAGCGCGGCATCGGCGCCGCACAAGGCCGCGAGGCGTTGCCCACCCCCCGCCCCCGGCGGCAGCCCAAGCACGATATCCGGCAGGCCGAAGCGCGCCTCTCCCACGGCCAGGCGGTAATGCGCTGCAAGTGCGAGTTCCGCGCCCCCGCCGATCGCGCTTCCGGGCAAGGCCGCCACCACCGGGATCGGCAATCGCTCCAACCGGCGGCAGAGCGCGCCGAGGTCCGCGCCGGCGGGGTCGCCCGCGAGGTCCAGTTCGCGCAAATCGAGCCCGACGGAGAACACCGCGTTCGCCCCGGTGAGCACCACGCCGCGCGGCGCGTCGTCGCCTTGAAGATTGGCCTCAAGCTCGGTCAGCGCCGTGTCGAGTGCGCGGCGCGTGGCGGCGTCGAGCGCGTTGCCCGGGCGCGATTCGAGCGTGATCCGCGCGATGCCGTCGATCATTCGCGTCGTGACCGTCCCCCCCTGCATCGCCGTCCTCCCCGAATGTTGCCTAGCTTTCGCCATGATCGGCGGCGCGCCGCTCATGTGCAAGGCCCGGCGCAACCATGGGTCGCCGCGATGGCACCCGCGCAACGCGTCTGGACGTGCCACGAGCAAGGCGGTAATCATGGCCGCATGGACATTCGCCGCATCAGCCCCGACTACGCCGTCAGCCCGCAGATCGAGCCGGAGGACATTCCCGCCATCGCCGAGGCCGGCTTTACCACGGTCTTGTGCAACCGCCCCGACGAGGAAGTCCCCGTCGAATTGCAGGCCGAAACGCTGCGCATCGCCGCCGAAGCGGCGGGGCTGCGCTTTGCGGTCAATTCGGTCACGCATCAGGGGTTGAACCGCGAGATCGTCGATCGCCAGATGCAGGTGCTCGACGGCTCCGACGGGCCGGTGCTGGCCTATTGTGCGTCCGGCACGCGCTCGTCGATCGTCTGGTCGCTGGGTCAGGTGGGGCGGATGGAGACCGATGCGATCATCGCCGCCACCGCCAAGCAGGGCTACGATCTCGAACGTCTGCGCCCGCAGCTCGAGGCGCTGCGCGAGGACGACGCGCCCGAAGACTAGGCTTTGCCAGCCGGGCGCGCGGGGATCTCAAGCGGCAGGTCCGGCGACATGTCGGCCACGACCTCATGCCGCGACAGGCGCACCGCGCGCAGGCCCGCGAACTGACCCAGCCGCACCGTGGCCACGGTGCGGCCCTGCGTATCCTCCAGATCGATGGCCCCGAGCGACACGCCCGGCAGCATCAGCCGCTGACCGGGCTCGAACGCCTCGATCTCACGTGCTGGCAACCGCATGCGATGCAGCACGGCCACAAGCTCGGCCGGGGCCTGGAGCACGGTGTCTCGCAGCGCAGAAGCCCAGGCGTCGGCGGCGGGGGCCGCCTTCGCCGAAACGTCGGGCCGCGGTACCGCGAGCATCAGCTGTCCCTCCCGGCCGCTGCCCGGCCCTATCTCCATCGAAAAGCGGTACATTGCGAAGCTGATCTCCGGCAAAAGCAGCCCCGCCGCCCGCGCGTCGGCCAGCCTGAGCCCCGGTCGCAGCGCAGCGGGGGGCGCTGTGTCATCCAGCGCGTCCAACCGATCGAGCAGCCGTTGCAGCAGGGGGGCCATCATCGCGGCCCCGGTGCCGGTGATCGCCCCCGGCACAGCTGGCGCAGCGCGCGGCGCGCCAAGCGTCAGCACCTCCAGGACCGCGCAGCGCAGCTGCGGCTCGATCGCGGCTAGTCCGGCGATCTGTGCGCCATGCCCGAGCCCGATCAGCAGGGCATCCGGCTCAAGCTCGGCGATCAGGGCCTCGCGATCGCGTGTCTCGCGGCGCGCCGAGCGCGGCAGGACCGGAAGGTTGACCGATTCCTGCGCCGCGCGGGCCAAGGCCCCCCCGAGGGCGCCACCCGGCGCGGCAGGGCTCGCCTGCGTCGTTTCGGCGCCGCCGATCAACCGGCGCAGCACGCTCTCCATCGTCATGTCGGTCATCCTGTCCCGTCACGGCGGACCGGGCCGTGCCCGCCGGTGCACCAGACCTAGCCTGTCACCGGTTGCTCAATCCCTAACGGAGCCGCCACCTGCGGCAGTTCAACCCGGAACACGCCGCAGCCCTGCCCTGGAAGATAGCGGATGCCGCCGCCCAGACGGGTCATGATCTCGCGGCAGATCGCCAGACCGAGCCCCGCGCCCCCGGCCTTGCCGGCGTCGCTGAGCCGCGAAAATTTTTCGAAGATCACCCGTCCCTGATCGGGGGGGATGCCAGAGCCGTTATCGATGAAATCGACGGCATGGGCGGCGGGGTTCCAGACGATGCGCAACTCGGGCTCGGCGGCGTCGCAATATTTGCGGGCATTGGCGATCAGGTTGATGAAGACCTGTGCCAGCCGGTCAGGGTCGGTCACGATTCGCACCCCGTCCAGCGCGGGGTCGCGACGCAGCCGCAGCCCGTCGCGCAGTGGCAGCGCCGCATCAAGCGCACGGTCGATCACCCCCCCCAACCCGGTCGGCCGCAGGTCGAGCAGCCCCTGCCCTGCTTCGAGCACCGACAGGTCGAGCAGATCGTCGAGCAGTCGCGTGAGCCGCCCCGCCTCGTCGCCGATGATCGCCGCGAAGCGGTCCTGTTCGGCCCCCTCCAGTCCGCCTTCGCGCAAGATCTCGGCAAAGGCGCGGATCGAGGTCATCGGCGTGCGCAGCTCATGGCTGATCTGGCTCAGAAATCCGTCCTTTTGCACCGACAGAGCGGTGAGCTTGGCGTTGGCCTCGCGCAGGGCCGCCGCCGTGCGCTCGAGTTCGGCCGACTTCTGCTCCAGCCGGTTCGAGTATTCCATGATCTGCGCGGTCTCATCCGCCACCGCGATCAGATCCTCGACCGAGACGCTGACCCCTTCGGTCATCTGGCCGATCATCGCATGCGCCGTCGCCGCCCCGACCGAGCCCGCCAGTTCGCGCTCGAGCGTGCGGATGAAATCGGGGGTGACATCCGGCAGGCGGCCCTCCTTGCCCTGCAGGGCGGCATGGTTGGCAAAAATCGCCTGCGCCTCTGGCGCGCCGATGATGCGCTGGGCCATTACCAGCAGCGGCTCGGCATCGGCGGCGCCGCGCGCCCAGCTTCCCGGCCCCTCGGAGTGATCGAAGACGCCGACGAACTGCGCGCCCTGAAGCCGCTCCACCGGGCCGGGAAAGCTGGCCAGCGACACGCCCACGAAGCCCGCGACATTGAGTGCCAGCGACCACAGCGCGGCGTGCAGCACCGGGTCGAGTCCGCCGGTCCAGAACAGGGCCTGCGGGCGCAGGAAATCGAGACCAAAGGGCCCCGCCCGCATCACCGCCGCCGGGATGGCCGTTCCGTCGCCGACGCTGGGAAGGAACATCGCCCAAAGCCAGACCGCGAAGCCCAAGAGCAGCCCCGTGGCCGCCCCGGCCCGCGTCGCGCCGCGCCAGAACAATCCACCGATCAATGCGGGCAGTACCTGTACCACACCCACGAAGGCCACCAGCCCGATCGAAGCCAGCGCCGTGCCGCCACCGGACAGCCGGAAATAGAGATAGCCCAGACCCAGCACGCCGAGGATCGACACCCGCCGCGCCGTCAGCACCATGGCGCGCACGTCGCCCGCCATCATCGCGCCGCCTGTGCGCGAGCGTAGCCAGAGCGGCACGATGATATGGTTCGACATCATCGTGGCCAGAGCGATCGTCGCTACCATCACCATCGAGGCCGCGGATGAAAATCCCCCCAGAAAGGCCCAGACCGCAAGTCCGTCGCGGCCTTGGCTCAGGGGCACCGTCAGTACGAACATGTCGGGGTTGGCACCTTCGGGCAGGATCTCCAGACCCATCACCGCGATCGGCACCACGAAGAGGCTCATGAGCGCGAGATACAGGGGAAAGGCCCAGCTCGCGGTGGCGAGATGGCTCTCGTCGGCGTTCTCGACCACCAGCACCTGAAACATGCGCGGCAGGCACAACAGGGCCCCGGCCGACAGCAAGGTGAAGCCGATCCAGCGCCCGCCCGATTGCTCCCACGCGGCAATGGGCGAGGCGTCGATCCGGGCCAGCATCTCTGACGCGCCGCCGCCCAAGCCCCAGACGACATAGACACCCACCGCGATCAGCGCCCCGAGCTTGACCACCGCCTCGACCGCGACCGCCATGACGATGCCGTGGTGACGCTCGTTGGCATCGAGGTTACGGGTGCCGAACAGGATGGTGAAGAGGGCCAGACCCACTGCCGACCACAGCGCCGCAGAACCGCCGCCCTGCGCCGTCCAGCCCCCCTCGCCCCGCGCCGCAAAGACGTCGAGCGACTGGGCGATGGATTGCAGTTGCAGCGCGATGTAGGGCGTGACCCCGACCACCGCCAACAGGGTCACGATCACCCCCAGCAGGCCCGATTTGCCAAAGCGCGAAGAGATCAGGTCGGCGATCGAGGTGATCCGCTGAACGCGGCCAATGCGCACCAGCTTGCGCAACAGCCACCACCAACCAATCATCACGAGGCTCGGTCCGAGATAGATGGTAAGGTATTCCAGACCCGAGCGCGCCGCATAGCCCACCGCGCCGTAGAAGGTCCAAGCGGTGCAATAGATCGACAGCGACAGCGTATAGATCCACGGGCTGCGCAGCCAACCATCGCGCCCCCCAGCGGCGCGGCGCTCGGCGGCGAAGGCAACACCAAACAGGAAAGCGCCGTAAACCAGCGCGATCGAGACGAGAGCGTTGAAACCAAGCACGGGCCTAGCCGCTCGTATCTAGGTCGCGCTCGGACCGGCGCAGCGCACGCGCGAGCGCCGCCGAGACGAGTACGCTCAGGCCCCATGTCCCAAAGAGATAGACCAGCACAGCCGAGACCCGCGTCTCGCCATGCGGCCAGAGCAGTGGCAGGGTCCACAAAAACGCCGCCGCCAAGGGCGCCAGACGGGCCGTGTCATGCAGTCTGCGACGGCGGTAGGAGGCCCGGGCGAGAAAGACCGGGGGTCGGGTACCCGGACGCGACGGATCAGCCATTGGCAAGGGCACGCACCCGGTCGAGCACCTCGGCGTTCGAGAAGGGTTTGGTCATGAAATGCGTGGCTCCCAGCCGCATTGCCAGATCGCGGTCGCGCGCCTGACCGCGCGCGGTCAGCATCATCACCGGCAGCGCCTGAGTTGCCGGATCGCCGCGCAATTCCTGCAGAATGTCAAAGCCCGAGCGGCCCGGCAGCATCGCGTCGAGGATCACCAGATCAGGCGGGTGCGCGCGCACCCGCTCGACCGCGCTCAGCCCGTCGGAATGGGTGTGCACAGTCCAGCCGTCACGCGACAGGATGAAGCTCACGGCCTCGATGATGTTCGGCTCGTCCTCGATCAGCAGGACACGTCTGGCCATCCTCGGCCCCTCCCTCGCGCCCCGCCCTCCCCCGGACCGCGCGCTTTCACCGCGTCACTATCGCCGGGGTCTCCGGTGCTGTCAAAGCCTCCTCTCCGAGGCGCGGCAGCAACGATGGTTCGCGCCGGGCCAGACAGCCGCGACGTGGACACAGCCGACAGCCCGGCCCGACCGCACGCTCGGGCAAGCCCGATGGCTCCGCGCCCTGCGGCATCATCAGCATCACCGCCTCGATCCGAGGCGCCGCGTCCCAGTCCGCGCCCGGTATGATCGTGGCGATGGCGCAGCACAGCACGCTGTCCGCGCTTTCGCCCGGCAGGCGCGCCACCGCGCGCAGTGGTCGTCCGGGCTGGGTCAGCGCCTCGAACAGCGGCCAGAGCGGACAGGCCGCGCCACCGCGCGGCAGCGTGAGGCCGTCAAGCGGGCGGCGCTGCAGGATCGCCCCCGCCGCGTCGCAGACCACGAGGCCCGCGCGCGGCGGCCCGATCCCGGCGGGCAGCGCCGCGAGACGGCGCAACACCCGTTCCAGCGGCTGGCCCAGCCGCGCCGCCATCGCCAGCGGCTCCGCGCTGTCCTGCCAAGCCTTTGCCACCTCATCGAGCGGCAGCGCCGCGGCGTCGGCGCGGTAGCTCTCTAGCCGGTGCTTCATCAAGGTCTGGGCGGCGGCATCGAGCCCCGGCGCGCCTGCGGCGATTTCGGACGGATGCATCGCGGGCCGCGCACCCTCAAGCGCGGGCAGATGGTGGCCCATTGCCTCGAAAAAACGCTCAACCTGCTCCTGCGGAGACAGGGCCGCGCCGCCTGGATCGCCGCCCGGCGCTTCGAGATAGCCCGCGAGCCTGCGGCTGCTCTCGGCGAGCCGCAGGCTCTCGGCATGGATGTTGCGGTGAAACCGGGCCTGCCAGTCGCGATCAAGCGTCTCGCCCCCGGCAAGGATCGACGCGGTAGAGCGGATCGCGGTGGCGGCGGTGATCACCTGATGCAGCGAGGCCGACAGCTCGGGGTCGTGCGCCAACCGGTCGCCCAGCGCCGAGACCTGACCTTCCAGCGTCTCGATCCGCCGCGCCTGCGCATCGACCAACGCGGCCCAGTCCGGAAAGCGCCCCGCGAACTCCTCTGGCGCCGCCCCCGGGCGGTGCTGTGCCGCCGCCGCCGCCGCAAGCCGGGCCACCAGCGCCCCCCCCGCGCCTTCGGCAAGAAGCGCAGGTTCGAGGTCGAGCGCCCGGGCGATGGCGTTGAGAAGCTTGCCGCCGATGCGGCGGCGGTTGTGTTCGATCAGGTTCAGATAGGAGGGAGAGACGCCGATGCGTCGCGCAAGCTCGCCCTGTGCCACGCCCGCATCGAGCCGCCTTGCCCTGATCCGCGACCCGGCGAGAGCGCTTCCTGCGGGCACTTCCGCGCTCATGACGCGCGGGTCTTTCTGCAGATGCGAGATAAAGAGTTTACAGATTTACGGTCAACCATGTCGATAAATTTACAGTAATTTGGCCGCAGTCCAAGCACTTGTTGCGCGATTTTCACCGATGCCCCGATACTGCCCTTGCACCGAAGGGTGTGGCGGCGCGCGCCGGGCGGAGGAGGTTCAGCGCGCATCGACCGGAATATCAGGGAGGAGACCACATGAGACGACAGAACTTCTCGCGGCGCGGCCTTTTGAAGACCGGCGCGGTGGGCGGCGCGGGTCTGGCGATGCCGACGATCTTCGCTTCCAGCGCATCGGCCTTCACCAACAATCCCACCGGATCGTCGGTGACGCTCGGCTTCAACGTGCCGCTGACCGGCGCCTATGCCGACGAGGGCGCCGACGAGTTGCGGGCGCTGGAGCTGGCGGTCGAGCATCTCAACGGCGGCGGCGACGGCGGCATGCTGCAGACCTTCTCGTCGAAGGCGCTCGACGGCACCGGCATCCTTGGCAAGAAAGTCGAGTACGTCACCGGCGACGACCAGACCAAGTCCGACGTCGCCCGCGCCACGGCGCAGTCGATGATCCAGAAGGACGGCGCGGTGATGATCACCGGCGGCTCCTCCTCGGGCACGGCGATCGCGGTGCAGGGCCTGTGCCAAGAAGCCGGCGTGATCTTCATGGCCGGTCTCACCCACTCCAACGACACCACGGGCAAGGACCGCAAGGCCAACGGCTTCAGGCACTTCTTCAACGCCTACATGTCAGCCCAGGCGCTGGCGCCTGTGCTGCAGGGTCTCTACGGCACCGATCGCAAGGCTTACCACCTGACCGCCGACTACACCTGGGGCTGGACCCAGGAGGAATCGATCGCCGCGGCGACCGAGGCTATGGGCTGGCAGACTGCCGAGAAGGTGCGCACGCCGCTCGGCGCCGGGGATTTCTCGTCCTATATCGCGCCGGTGCTGAACTCCGGCGCCGATATCCTCGTGCTGAACCACTACGGCGGGGACATGGTGAACTCGCTGACGCAGGCGGTGCAGTTCGGCCTGCGCGACCGGCAGGCCAACGGCAAGGACTTCCAGATCGTGGTGCCGCTCTACTCCGAACTGATGGCGCGCGGCGCCGGTCAGGCGATCAAGGGCATTCCCGGCTCGCAGAACTGGGACTGGAAGCTCGACGACGCCGGCACCAAGGCCTTCGTGAAGAGCTTCGGCGAGAAGTATGGCTTCCCGCCGAGCCAAGCCGCGCACACCTGTTACGTGCAAACGCTGCTCTATGCCGACGCGGTGGCGCGGGCGGGCGACTTCAACCCCTGCGCCGTGGTCGAGGCGCTCGAGGGCTACGAGTTCGACGGGCTGGGCAACGGCCCGACCCTGTACCGCGCCGAGGACCACCAGTGCTTCAAGGACGTGGTGGTGGTGAAGGGCGCCGAGAACCCGCAGGATGAGTTCCACCTTGTGGAGATCGTCGAAGTCACGCCGACCGAGCAGGTCACCTACCCGCCTGACCACCCGATGTTCGCGGGCGGTGCGCTGGGCGAGTGCAACCCGGGCGCCTGACGCCCACTCCCGAGACAGCCGGCCGCGCATCCCGCGGCCGGCCCCTCCCGACGCGCGCCCGTGAGCGGCGCGCGACCGGGGGCGGTTTGAGCATCCTCATACATGGACGGGGACCATGGACGCCATTTTCATCCAGATTCTGAACGGGCTCGACAAGGGATCAGCCTATGCGCTGATCGCGCTCGGCCTGACCCTCATCTTCGGCACGCTGGGCGTGGTGAACTTCGCCCATGGCGCGCTGTTCATGATCGGCGCCTTCTGCGCCGTGACGCTGCAGAAGATCCTGACCATCAGCGTCACCACCATCGACCCCGAAAAGACCGACTTCCTCGGCAACCCATTGAAGGTGCAGACGCCCTATGTCGAGAACTGGTTCGGCCCCGAGATCGGCGCCGCCATCGTCGACTGGGCGGTGCCGCTGGCGATCGTTCTGGCGATCCCGGTAATGGTGCTGGTCGGCTTCGTGATGGAGCGCGGCCTGATCAAGCATTTCTACAAGCGCCCCCACGCCGACCAAATCCTCGTGACCTTTGGCCTCGCCATCGTGCTGCAGGAGGTGATCAAGTATTTCTACGGGGCCAACCCGATCCCGACACCCGCGCCCAGCGCGTTCCGCGGCAGCCTCGACATCGGCGCCTGGTTCGGCTTTGACCCGTTCACCATCATCTACCCCTACTGGCGGCTGGTCTATTTCTTCTTCGCCGGCTCGATCATCGCCGGTGTCTTTGCCTTCTTGCAATTCACCACCTTCGGCATGGTGGTCCGTGCCGGCATGGCCGACCGAGAGACCGTGGGTCTCTTGGGCATCGACATCGACAAGCGCTTCACGCTGATGTTCGGCCTAGCGGCCGCCGTCGCGGGGCTTGCCGGCGTCATGTACACGCCGATCCTCAGCCCCAACTACCACATGGGCATGGATTTTCTGGTGTTGAGCTTCGTGGTGGTCGTGGTGGGCGGCATGGGAAGCCTGCCCGGCGCGGTGCTCGCGGGCTTCCTCTTGGGCATCCTGCAGAGTTTCGCCTCGATGAACGAAGTGAAATCGCTGCTGCCCGGCATCGACCAGATCATCATCTACCTTGTCGCCATCGTCATTCTGCTGACCCGTCCGCGGGGCCTGATGGGCCGCCGTGGCGTGATGGAGGAATAAGCCATGCTCGGACTTGAGCGCAGAGACACCCTTCTCCTGATCGCGGTGGCCGTCATCACGCTGTTCGCCCCGATCATCCTCAACCCCTTCCCGGCGGGATCGGCGCTGGCGCAGTTCAACGCGGGTTACCCCGACCTGATGCAGCGCTTCGTGATCTTCGGGATCTTCGCCATCGGCTTCAACATCCTGTTCGGCCT
The DNA here is from genome assembly GCF_964022235.1 of uncultured Limimaricola sp. Lineage (NCBI taxonomy): Bacteria > Pseudomonadati > Pseudomonadota > Alphaproteobacteria > Rhodobacterales > Paracoccaceae > Limimaricola > uncultured Limimaricola sp. Next base: position 15,581 of record NZ_CAXHZL010000016.1, read on the forward strand.
GACCGGATACCTCTCCTTTGGCCACGCGGCCTTTCTCGGGATCGGCTCCTACTCGGCCGTGTGGATGTTCAAGCTTTTGTCGATGAACGTGATCCCGGCCATTTTGCTGTCGATCCTCATGGCGGGCGTCTTCGCCCTCGTGATCGGATTTGTCAGCTTGCGGCGATCCGGTATCTACTTCTCGATCCTGACGCTGGCCTTCGCGCAGATGAGCTACAACCTTGCCTACTCGGTGCTCACCCCAATCACCAACGGCGAGACCGGCTTGCAACTCACCCTGTCGGACCCGCGCATCCTCGACGGCGCCTCCACCGGTGGCCTGCCGGTCACCTCGCTCTTCGGAGCCGAGATGCGCGACTCCACCACGCTTTTCGTGGGGCCCTGGTCCTGGGACTTCTCGGTCGGCTACTACTTCTGCGCGCTGCTGATGCTCGTGGCTTTCTACATCTCGGTGCGGATCTTCCGCTCGCCCTTCGGCATGATGCTGCGGGCGGTGAAGTCGAACCAGCAGCGGATGAACTACACCGGTCTCAACACCCGCCCTTATACCCTCGCGGCCTTTGTGATCTCGGGCATGTATGCCGGTCTCGCGGGGGGTCTTCTGGCGGCGATGGACCCGCTTGCGGGCGCCGACCGGATGCAGTGGACCGCCTCCGGCGAGGTTGTGCTTATGACCATCCTCGGCGGTGCGGGCACGCTGATCGGGCCGGTGCTCGGCGCAGGCTTCATCAAGTACTTCGAGAACATCTTCTCGAAGATCAACGACGGCATCCTGCACCAGTGGTTCGCCTTCATGCCCGACGGGCTGGAGAACGCCATCGTCGCCATCATCCACCCCTTCATCGGCAAGGGCTGGCACCTGACGCTGGGTCTGCTGTTCATGCTCGTCGTCATCTTCCTGCCCGGTGGTCTGGTCGAGGGCGCGCAGCGGACGGGACGTCTGTTCCGCCGCCGCGACAAGAACGCCGATCAAGTGGAATCCGACGCCGCGCGCCAGCGCGCCGCCGCTGAATAAGGAGCGCCACCATGGGCATTCTCGAAGTCAAAGGCGTCAACAAGCGCTTCGGCGGCCTGCAGGCGCTGGGCGATGTGAACCTCTCCATCAAGGAGAACACCGTCCACGCCATCATCGGACCCAACGGGGCGGGCAAGTCGACCCTGCTCAACTGCCTCGTCGGCAAGCTGATCCCCGACTCCGGCTCGGTCATGTTCGACGGCCAGTCTGTGCTTGGCCGCAAGCCGCACGAGATCAATCAGATGGGCATCTCCCGCGTGTTTCAGACGCCCGAGATCTTCGCCGATCTCACGGTGCTGGAAAACGTGATGATCCCCTGCTTTGCGCGGCGCGACGGCGCGTTCCGGCTGCATGCCTATGAGACGGTACGCGCAGAGCGCGAGATCCGCGAGCAGGCCGAGGAGATGCTCGCGGACGTCAACATGCTCGACAAGCGGGGCATGACCGCAGCGAGCCTGTCGCGCGGCGACAAGCGGCGGCTGGAGATGGCGATGTGCCTCGTCCAGAAGCCCAAGCTGCTCCTGCTCGACGAGCCGACGGCGGGCATGGCGCGGGCCGACACCAACAACACCATCGACCTGCTGAAAGAGATCAAGTCCAAGCGCGACATCACCATGGCAATCATCGAGCACGACATGCACGTCGTGTTCTCCCTGGCCGAGCGGATCACCGTGCTCGCTCAAGGCACGCCGCTGGTCGAGGAAACGCCCGAGAACATCAAGGGTCACCCCAAGGTGCGCGAAGCCTACTTGGGCGAAGCGCAAGTCTGAACGCGGGAGCGAGAACATGGCAGAGACAGCGACCTACGACCGCGATCGCAACAGCGCGGCGACCCATCCCAAGTTCCTCTCGGTCTGGGACATCCAAGCCTATTATGGTGAAAGCTACATCGTCCAAGGCGTCAGCTTCGACATCCACGAAGGCGAGATCCTGGCGCTTCTGGGCCGCAATGGCGCGGGCAAGACCTCGACCCTGCGCACCATCGCCCGGCTCGACGACCCGGCGCTCAAGCACGGCGAGATCTGGCTCGACCACAAGCCGCTGCACAAGATGAAGGCGCATGAGGCGGCCTCCAACGGCATTGCGCTGGTCCCCGAAGACCGGCGCATCATCCCCGGCCTCACGGTCGAGGAGAACCTGCAACTGGCGCAGATCGCGCCCCCCGTGGGCTGGTCGCTGGAGCGGATCTACGGTTTGTTCCCGCGCCTCAAGGAGCGCCGCAAGCAAGAGGGCGTCACCCTCTCGGGTGGCGAGCAGCAGATGTTGGCCATCGCTCGCGCGCTGGCCCGCGACATCAAGGTGCTGCTGCTGGACGAACCCTACGAAGGTCTCGCTCCCGTGATCGTGCAGGAAATTGCTAAGACCCTGAACGTGATTAGGGATCAGGGGATCACCACGATCATCGTGGAGCAGAACGCCGTTGCCGCGCTCAAGCTCGCGGATCGGGCGGTGATCCTTGACACGGGCTCGGTCGTCTATGACGGATCGGCACAGGAGGTGCTCGAGGACGAGGCGTTGCGCCAGCGATATCTCGCGATCTGAGCACGAGGGAGAGAGAATGAAGGATCAGCTCATGACACCGCAGCTTCACGAGCCGAGCAAGGACACCGTCGCCCGCGCCCACTTCGACCGGGCGGGATATGACCGGATGTACGCGCAATCGATGCAGGACCCCGAGGGCTTCTGGGCCGAACAGGGCAAACGCCTCGACTGGATCAAGCCCTACTCCAAGGTCAAGGACACCAACTTCACGCTGGGCGAAGTCTCGATCAAGTGGTTCGAGGACGGCACGCTCAACGTCGCGGCGAACTGCATCGACCGCCATCTCGCCACGCGCGCCGATCAGACCGCGATCATCTGGGAGCCGGATGACTCCGAAACCGAAGCACAGCACATCAGCTACCGGCAACTGCACGCAGAGGTCTGCCGCTTTGCCAACGTGCTCAAGAAGATGGGCGTGCAGAAGGGTGACCGCGTCGTCATCTACATGCCGATGATCCCCGAGGCCGCCTATGCGATGCTGGCCTCGGCCCGGATCGGCGCGATCCATTCGGTGGTCTTCGCGGGGTTTTCGCCAGACGCGCTGTCGTCGCGCGTCACCGGCTGCGACGCCAAGGTGGTGATCACCGCCGACGAGGCACCGCGCGGCGGCCGCAACACCCCGCTCAAGACCAACGCCGACAAGGCCTTTGCCAAGTGTCCCGAAGGCACGCAAATGCTCGTGGTGCGACGCACCGGCGGCAAGGTCGAGATGGTCGAGGGCCGCGATCACTGGCTGCACGAGATGCAGAGCGACGTCTCCGATGACTGCCCCTGCGAGGAAATGGGAGCCGAGGACGAGCTGTTCATCCTCTACACCTCCGGCTCCACCGGCCAGCCCAAGGGCGTGGTTCATACCACCGGGGGCTATCTTGCCTTTGCGGCGATGACGCACCAGTTCACCTTCGATTACCACGACGGCGACGTCTACTGGTGCACGGCGGATGTCGGCTGGGTCACCGGTCACAGCTACATCGTCTATGGCCCGCTGGCCAATGGCGGCACCACGCTGATGTTCGAGGGCGTGCCGACATGGCCCGACGCCTCGCGCTTCTGGAAGGTCTGTGAAAAGCACAAGGTGAACCAGTTCTACACCGCCCCTACCGCCATCCGCGCGCTGATGGGCAAGGGCGAGAGTTGGGCTACGGGCTGCGATCTGTCATCGCTCAAGGTGCTGGGCACGGTGGGCGAGCCGATCAACCCCGAGGCTTGGGAGTGGTACGACCGCGTCATCGGCAAGGGAAAGGTGCCGATCGTCGACACCTGGTGGCAGACCGAGACCGGTGGCCACATGATCACTTCGCTGCCCGGGGCCATCGCGACCAAGCCCGGCTCGGCCACCCTGCCAGTCTTCGGTGTCAAACCCGTTGTGCTCGACCCGCAATCGGGTGTCGAGATCGAGGAGACCGAAGCCGAGGGCGTGCTTGCCATCGCCGACAGCTGGCCGGGGCAGATGCGCACCATCTGGGGCGATCACGACCGCTTCGAGAAGACTTATTTCTCCGACTACAAGGGCTATTACTTCTCAGGCGACGGCTGTCGCCGCGACGCGGATGGCTACTACTGGATCACCGGCCGCGTCGACGACGTGATCAACGTGTCGGGCCACCGCATGGGCACGGCCGAGGTCGAGAGCGCGCTCGTGGCGCACAAGGCCGTCTCCGAAGCCGCCGTGGTCGGCTATCCCCACGAGATCAAGGGTCAGGGCATCTATGCCTACGTCACCTTGATGGAGGGGGCTGAGGCCACCGACGAGCTGCGCAAGGAGCTTGAGACCTGGGTGCGTCAGGAAATCGGGCCGATCGCCAAGCCCGACTGCATCCAATGGGCGCCGGGTCTGCCCAAGACCCGCTCGGGAAAGATCATGCGCCGCATCCTGCGCAAGATTGCCGAGAACGACTACGGCAGCCTCGGCGACATCTCGACTTTGGCCGAACCGCAGGTGGTCGACGATCTGATCGCCAACCGCATGAACCGAAGCTGATCACGGTTTCAGGAGGGAGGGGCAGCGGTGACGCTGGCCCTCCCCCGGTACCGCTTCGCAGTTTCTTCACAATTTCCTGCCAGGATCGATTCCATTGCGACCCCTGATTCGGGAGCTTTGAATGGAATCCCTAAGACCGATGCCGGTTCTGCCCGGCCCGACCCTCTCGGCCCACTTACGCGTCCCAACCGAAACTCTGCCCGCCTCGGCCCCCCGGCCGGATGCGCCGCCCGTCACGCGCGCTGAGGCCCCGGCCGTCATCGCGCCGCGTCCGCCCGATCAGGCCCGCATGGGCCTCGTTCAGGCAGCGCTGCTCGGTAGTGGCGATCCTGCAAAGGATTACTCCCCCGAACGAGCGCTCAAGCCTTGGGGCGTTACCATGCTCCCCGACAGCGAACGCGCGCAGGAACGACGCGAGGCCGACCTCGCCCGCGAACGACAGGCCGCGCTTGCGCCGCCTGTGCCCGAACCGGGCGATGAGATCGACGTCGCACGGCTCGACGCCGTGATGGGCGCACCCGTGCAAGACAATGCCCCGCAGAGCCTTGCGAGCGAAACCGAACCACCGCCTGCAACCGATTGACGCCGCGCCGCTGCGATGGTCGGTCGCGGCCTGCTTTCCTCGTCCGGCGAACCGGCGTATAAGCCCCCGGAACTGCTGCCCGGACGGGCGCTATACGAGGGGCCCAGAGACATGAGCGACACGACCAGCCACGACAGCGACGTCAGCTTCATCCGCGCGCTGGCGGAACTGTTGAACCAAAATGATCTGACCGAGCTTCAGGTCAAGCGAGACTATGGCGAGAACGACAGCCTGAACGTCCGCGTCAGCCGCGCCCGCGAAGTGGTCCAGCAGATCGCCATGCCGCAGGCTTCGGCCGCACCGGCAGCACCCACAGCCCCGATGGCCGCAGCCGCCCCCGCCGCAGCAGCGACCGCTTCGGACGATCCGGCGAGCCATCCCGGTGCCGTGACCTCGCCCATGGTCGGCACCGCCTACCTTCAGGCCGAGCCCGGCACGCCCGCCTTCGTGACCCCCGGCGCGCAGGTGAAGGAGGGCGACACCGTCCTCATCATCGAGGCCATGAAGACCATGAACCAGATCCCCGCGCCCCGCTCTGGCACGGTCAAACGCATCCTCGTCGAGGATGGCAGCCCGGTCGAGTTCGGCGCGCCCCTGATGATCATCGAGTGAGCCCCATGTTCGACAAGATCCTCATCGCCAATCGCGGCGAAATCGCGCTCAGGGTCGTGCGCGCCGCGCGCGAGATGGGCATCAAGAGCGTCGCGGTGCATTCGACCGCCGATTCGGACGCCATGCACGTGCGCATGGCCGATGAGGCGATCTGCATCGGGCCGCCGCCCTCGTCGCAGTCCTATCTGTCCTTCCCCGCGATCCTCTCGGCTTGCGAGATCACCGGCGCGCAGGCGATCCATCCCGGCTACGGCTTCCTGTCCGAAAACGCCGCCTTCGTGCAGGCAGTCGAAGACCATGGGCTGACCTTCATCGGCCCCTCGGCCGAGCACATTCGCATGATGGGCGACAAGATCACCGCCAAGGACACGATGAAGGCGCTTGGCGTGCCTTGCGTGCCCGGCTCGGACGGCGGCGTGCCGACTGTCGAGGCCGCTCGCAAGGTCGCCGCCGAGATCGGTTATCCGGTGATCATCAAGGCTACCGCCGGTGGCGGCGGGCGCGGCATGAAGGTCGCCAAGACCGAGGCCGAGATCGAACGTGCTTTCCAGACCGCGCGGTCCGAATCCAAGGCCGCCTTCGGCAACGACGAGGTCTACATCGAGAAGTACCTCACCACGCCGCGCCACATCGAGATTCAGGTCTTCGGTGACGGCAAGGGCCGTGCGGTGCACTTGGGCGAGCGCGACTGCTCGCTGCAACGGCGTCACCAGAAGGTGCTCGAGGAGGCCCCCGGCCCCTGCATCACGCAAGAACTGCGCGACCGCATCGGCAAGGTCTGCGCCGAGGCCGTGGCCAAGATCGGCTATTCCGGAGCGGGCACGATCGAGTTCCTGTTCGAAAACGACGAGTTCTATTTCATCGAGATGAACACCCGTCTGCAGGTGGAGCATCCGGTGACCGAGGCGATCTTCGGTGTCGATCTGGTGCGCGAGCAGATCCGCGTCGCCGCTGGCCTGCCGATGTCGTTCGTTCAGGAAGACCTGCACATTCGTGGCCATGCCATCGAGGTGCGGATCAATGCCGAGAAGCTGCCGAACTTCGCGCCCTGCCCGGGCCGGATCACGCAGTACCACGCCCCCGGCGGTCTTGGCGTGCGCATGGACAGCGCACTCTACGACGGCTACCGGATCCCGCCCTATTACGACAGCTTGATCGCCAAGCTGATCGTGCATGGTTCGGATCGCGCGGAGGCACTGGCGCGTCTCAACCGTGCCTTGGGCGAGCTGATCGTCGACGGCGTCGACACCACGGTGCCGCTGCACCATGCGCTCTTGGGCGAACCCAACATTCTCTCGGGCGACTACAACATCCACTGGCTCGAGCACTGGCTCGAGCAGACGTTGCAAGGGTAAGGCGGGGGCCGCGCATGTCCTCGCGGCCCGAGCCCCGGCTCACGCCAGAGCTGCTGCTGCATGGCTACGCGCAGGGCGTGTTTCCGATGGCTGAAAGCAGGGACGACCCGGAGATCTTCTGGGTCGACCCGCGTCAGCGCGGTGTCCTGCCTCTGAACGGCCTGCGCCTCTCGCGCAGCCTTGCGCGGCGCATGCGGCGGGGCGGCTTCGAGATCATCGTGAACGGCGATTTCGAGGCTGTGGTCGCAGGCTGCGCCGACCGGTCCGAAACCTGGATCAACGCAGAGATCTTCGATCTGTACACGAGCCTGCATCGCATGGGTTTTGCCCATTCGGTCGAGGTGCGCCACGAGGGCCAGCTTACCGGCGGCATCTATGGAGTCACGCTGGGGGGGGCGTTCTTCGGCGAGAGCATGTTCTCGCGCCGCACCGACGCGTCAAAACTCGCGATGGTCTGGCTTGTGGATCGGCTGCGGCTGGGAGGCTTCACGCTATTCGATGCGCAGTTCCTGACGCCGCATCTGGCCAGCCTGGGCTTTGTGGAGATCCCGCGCGCGCGCTACCGCGCAGCATTGGCGACCGCGCTGGAACGACCGGGGGACTTTGTCGCACCCGGTGCCCCAGCTCCGGTTCAGGAGGTCCTGCAGCGCAACGCCCAAACGTCGTAGCGCGGGTGATCCATCGCGTTGAGCGCGGGCGCCGAGGCAATCATCCAGCCCTGAAACACCGGCGCCTCAATCTTCTGATAGCGCACGATCAGACGCTCATAGGCGTCGCCCGCCGGATTGTCGGCAGGGTAGCGGCATTCGTCGAGTTCAATCGACAGGTGGCCGACCGTGGCCGTCTCGCCCGCTGCGAGATCGAGATCGGTGACCACGCCGGTGATCTTGTCGAGCACGCGCAACACGCCGCCCGGGGCCTGCGCCGCCTGCTGGGCACTCGCGGGGGCCGCGAGGAGCGCCAGCACCACGGCCGCTGCGCGGATCATTCGGGCTGCCACGCGTCATAATCCTTGGAGACGACAGGGGCCGCGCGACGGATCGAACCCGCGGGCGCATAGGCCTGCGCCGTGCCGGTGTGGTTCGGCTCGTGCGCCTTCTCCCAAGGGCGGTGGACCAGCGGACGGGTGGTCGGCGGCTCGTTCCAGGTCCGGTGCAGCCAGCCGTGCCATTCGGGATCGATGCGGCTCGCCTCGATCTCACCGTTGAAGATGACCCAACGTTTGGAGTCGTCCGCATTGCGATAGAAAATGTTGCCCTGCCGGTCCTCGCCCACCTTCTCACCCTTGCGCCAGGTGAAAAGTTGGGTGCCAAAGGTCTGACCGTCCCACCAGGTGAAGATGCGCTTGAGAGTGCTGCCGAGGCTCATGACTGGTCTCCTGTCCTGCGCCCCGTCATGCCGCAAAGCGGACCCGAGGTCCAGTGGTCAGCGGGCCTCAGCGCAGCCGCGCCGTGACCTCGATCTCGATCCGCATCTCAGGCTGCATCAGCCCACATTCGATCATCGTCGCAGCCGGGGCCGCGGCACCCCATGCGGCCCGCAGATAGGGCCAGCAGGCCGGAAACTCGGTCCGATCAGGCAGCATGTAGGTGACACGCACCACGCGCTCCATGCCCGATCCCGCCGCCTCCAGCGCCGCGGCGACATTGGCCAGAGCGGCCTTGCACTGCGCCTCGATCCCATCGGGAAGGGTCATGGTCGCATAGTCGTAACCGGTGGTGCCAGACACGAAGACCCACCCATCGCAAAGGACGGACCGGCTGTAGCCGATCCGTCCCTCGAATTCAGATCCTGACGTGAAGCGCTCCAAGCGCTCAGCTCGCCGAGGCGGCCTCTTTCTTGGCCCCGTCGGCGTGGATCATCAGCGGCTTGCCATCGCCCACCGCCTCCTCATTGACGACCACCTCGGTGACGCTGTCGAGGCTCGGCAGTTCGAACATGGTGTCGAGCAGGATGCCCTCCATGATCGACCGCAGGCCCCGCGCACCGGTCTTGCGCTCGATCGCCTTGCGCGAGATCGCCTTGAGCGCGTCCTCGGTAAAGGTCAGCTTGGTGTCCTCGATGTCGAACAGTCGCTGGTACTGCTTGACCAGCGCGTTCTTGGGCTGGGTCAGGATCGTGACGAGGGCCTCTTCGTCGAGGTCGGTCAGCGTCGCAATCACCGGCAGACGACCGACAAACTCGGGGATCAGGCCGAATTTCAGCAGGTCCTCGGGCTCCAGATCGCCGAAGATCTCGCCGACGCCACGGTCGTCCTGACCACGCACATCGGCGTTGAAGCCCATGGCCGAGCCCTTGCCACGCTGCGCGATGATCTTGTCGAGACCCGCAAAGGCACCGCCACAGATGAACAGGATGTTCGTGGTGTCGACCTGCAGGAACTCCTGCTGCGGATGCTTGCGCCCACCCTGTGGCGGCACGGAGGCCACGGTGCCCTCCATGATCTTCAAAAGCGCCTGCTGCACCCCCTCGCCCGAAACATCGCGGGTGATCGAAGGGTTGTCGGACTTGCGGGTGATCTTGTCGACCTCGTCGATATAGACGATGCCGCGCTGCGCCCGCTCGACGTTGTACTCGGAGGCCTGCAGCAGCTTGAGGATGATGTTCTCGACATCCTCGCCGACGTAGCCCGCTTCGGTCAGCGTCGTCGCATCCGCCATGGTGAAGGGCACGTCGAGGATGCGAGCCAACGTCTGCGCGAGCAGCGTCTTGCCACAGCCGGTCGGGCCGATCAGCATGATGTTGGACTTCGACAGCTCGATATCGCTGGCCTTGGCCGCGTGGTTGAGCCGCTTGTAGTGGTTGTGGACCGCAACCGACAGCACGCGCTTGGCATGCAACTGGCCGATCACGTAATCGTCGAGCACATCGCAGATCTCGCGCGGCGTCGGGACGCCCTCGGCCGATTTCAGGCCGGAGCCCTTTGTCTCTTCGCGGATGATGTCCATGCACAGCTCGACGCATTCGTCGCAGATGAACACGGTCGGCCCCGCGATGAGCTTGCGCACTTCGTGCTGACTCTTGCCGCAAAAGCTGCAGTAGAGCGTGTTTTTGCTGTCGCCGCCGGACGTGCTTGCCATATCGAACCCCCGGGCCATCGGCCCTGCTGTCATCTCTCTCGGACTGCCCTTGTAGGAACGATAGGGCAGCCATTTCGCGGCCACAACGCCAAAATCCCGGCGCGGCGGTGGCGGTCACCCCCTGTCGAGGGGGTGACCCAGCGTCGGATCAACCGGCGGTGTTGGGCGTCTTTTCGTCGCCCTGCGCGCGGCTGGTCAGGATTTCGTCGATCAGCCCCCAATCGCGCGCCTCGGTCGGCGACATGAAGTTGTCGCGCTCAAGTGCCGCTTCGACCTTTTCGAGCGGCTGGCCGGTGTGCTCAACATAGATTTCGTTGAGCCGGTTCTTAAGCTTCTGGGTTTCTTGGGCGTGGATCATGATGTCCGTCGCCTGACCCTGATAGCCACCCGAGGGCTGGTGCACCATCACGCGGGAGTTGGGCAGCGAGAAACGCATGCCTTTTTCACCGGCGGTCAGCAGCAGAGAGCCCATCGAGGCCGCCTGCCCGATCACCAGGGTCGAGACCTTGGGCCGGATGTACTGCATCGTGTCATAGATCGACAGGCCGGAGGTGACGACACCGCCGGGGCTGTTGATGTACATCGAGATTTCTTTTTTCGGGTTCTCGGCCTCGAGGTGCAGCAGCTGCGCGACGATGAGCTGGCTCATGCCATCGTGCACCGGGCCGTTCACGAAGATCACGCGCTCTTTGAGCAGCCGCGAGAAGATGTCGTAGGCGCGCTCGCCCCGGCTGGTCTGTTCGACCACCATCGGCACGAGGTTCATGTAGGTCTCAACGGGATCGTGCATCTGCTCTGCCTTTTCGGGAACGCTTGCGTCTCGTACGGAACTTGTCGTGACAGAGTCTTAGTGGTCCCATCGGGGGGATTCAACTGCACCGCCCCATGCAGTAGATGGGAAGGGGCCGCCCGCCACACCCCGGCAGATGGGGCGCGACGGGCGACGTCCTGTGACCGTCCGGCAGCGAAACAGCCATGGTCCTCTCCCAACCTACATCTCAGTCGTCACCGCCCGTGAGCAGGAATATCAGGAACGCGACCACCACCAGACCTGCAAGGGCGGCCACCATCGTCGCGATGGTCATGGCGTCCTCCTGGGTCGTGTCGTGTCAGGTCGCAACGCACGCGCCTTGCCGAGGTTCCGCCGCGTCGCAGCGCTCAGACCATGGCTTCGGGCACACCGGGCAGGTTGCGCCCCAGACGCCAGGCCGGTCGCAGCGGATAGGGCAGCAAGAACCCCTTGCGCAGCTCCGGTACCTCGGCCCGATCGGCATGGACCATGCCGCGCCAGCGGGCCACCAGCGCCCTGCCGCTTTCACCCGGACGCGGCGGCGCGTCAGGGCCCATCCAATGCGTCATGCAGGCTTGCAACAAGGGGTCCACTTCGGCCTTGGACGACAGCCGCACCCCGGCCTCGGTATCCCAATGCATGGACCGGCCATTGAGATTGGCAGATGACACGATGGCATCGGTGCCGTCGGCAATGGTGACCTTGGCGTGCACATAGACGATCGGTGCGCGCCAGATCCTGGCGCGCGGTCCGCGATCCTCCTTTGTGGCGCGACGCGGCACGGCGGGCGAGACGATCAGTGACCGGTCGCCGAAGGCGCGTGCGATCTTGCGTACGCAACGCGCCTGAAGATAGTCGCCATAGCGCGCATCGACCCGGGCGGTGGAGAACGCCGCGTCCTCGGGCGCGGCCGGCAGGACCATGACAAGGCCCAGATTCGGCTGTGACCGTGCGGCATGAACCAGACTGCGCGCGAGGTCACGGTCGCGCATGAACTGCGTCTCGACATAGATGAGATCACGCGCACCGGAAAAGAGATCTTTCTGCGCATCGAAGATCTCGGACACCTTGCGATCGGGCGACATGCGCAGCACGGCAGGGCTGCGATGCGCCGACAGCGTGCGCAAAATCCGGCCCGTGGGCATGGGTTCGGCCCCTGTGTTCACCGCAAGGTAGCTGTCGAGATGACGGTGCGCATCCGCCACAGCCGACCCGCCCATGAGCAATTGCACGTCGTGCCATGTCTCTTGCGCAGGCCGGTCGTGCCGCAAAGTGTCATAGCGGCGATCATCGAGGTCGAGCCCGCCGATATAAAGCCAGCGATCGTCGAATACAGCGAGCTTCTGATGGTGCGTGGCGAGGTACAGCTCGGGGATCGGCCACGCCTTGGCCACGAGACGTCCGCCACGCCACGTCAGATGCCCGTCAAGCCCCGGCCTGAGACGCAGCATCTCCTTGCGTTCCTCGGCCGGCAGCGCGCCGATCTGTCGCGCGGTGGTGCGCAGTTCGCTCCAAGTCTTGTACCACAGCATCACCCGCGGCACTGCGCCAACCCGTGCGGGGTGCATCGCCGCGCGCAGCTTGAGCCGCTCGGGGTGCCCCGACGCCTCGCCCGCCGCAATCAGCCCGCGCATCGCATCCCATGTCATCGCATGCATCGCGTTAACGGCAATGGGATCGAAATCGGTGACGGCGATCTCGACCTCCAGCCCCTCGCGCAGCTTGTGCGCGATCAGGTCGAACCAGAGATCACCGATCTTGCGGGCGGATTCGGAGTGCAGCTGCGTGAACGGGTCGAAGACCCGAAACGACATGCGCACCCGCTTGGTCGCCTCGAGGAAGCACCGCTCGAACACGGGGTAGGCCTGTTCGGCGGTGATCAGGGGCATCGGTACGTCCGGATCGTCCGGCAAGACCGGATCGGGCAAGGCCTCGCGCCCCCAGCGAGCATGCTCAGGGTCGTTCTCGGCGTAGTCCGTGTCGGTCTTGGCGGTGCCGCGCCGCTCGCGCAGCGGGAACCCCATTCCGTCTTGTCTGCCGGGCGTCATCAATAATCCTGTGGGTCATATTGCATTTCCCGAACCAGAAACCGGGTCGAGAGTTTATAGACCCCCAACTCATGACAGGTTTCGCTGGGTCCACCGAGTTGTGCGGCGAATGCCTGGATGAGGTTGGTGCCCAGTCCTTGAGCGCGTGGACGGGCGGGGGGGGCATCGCCGGTTTCGATGGCGGCAGAGTTGGCGATCTCGAGACGTACCATGCCCTCCTCTTCACGCCGGAGCGAGACCGCGACCCAAAGTTGACCGTCCTCGCCGGGGGCGACGTTGCTCAGCGCATTGGCCAGCGCCTCCGAGGTCAGCAGAGACAGCGGCACGGCCTGATCGGGCAGAAGTTCCAGATCCTCGAGGTCGAGCCGCGTCTCGAACTCTCGCCCTGCCCCGGAGGCCACGCTTTGCTGGGACACGATCTCGCGCAGCAGCCGTGCCGCGTTGACGCGACCCACATCCTGACTCTCATAGAGCGTGCGGTGAATCGTAGCGAGGCCCAGCACCCGATCTTGCAATCGGCTCAGGATCTCGCGGGTCGTGACATCAGGGGTACGACGCATCTGCATCGACATGATCGAGGAGATGAGCTGCAGGTTGTTCTTGACCCTGTGGTGCACCTCCTTCAGCAGGATGCCGCGCTCGCGCAACTGATCTTCAAGCCGAGCTTCGTCTTGCAGGATGTTGCCCGCCATCTGCACGAATTCGCCTTCGATTTCGCGCAGCTCACGCGACATGTCACCGGTGCTGGCTTGCGTCGGCAGCTGCCGGTTCGCGCCGAACCGCCGCATGGAGCGACCAAGGCTGCGGACATGGCGGATCACAAGGCGGTGGATCGCGTAATAAGCGACGAGCAAGCTCGCGCCCCACATGAGGATCGGAAACAGGCTGGGCAGGAGCGGCGAGGCAAAGCCCTCTGAGGCGGGCCAGATGCCGAGGGCAAAGACCGCCCCAGTGACCAGCGGCGTGACCGCATAGACCAATCTTTCGCCACTGGGCGAGACGGCGGCGGTGGCGGTTGCGCGCAGACCGGTCTGCGACGACAGATCGAAGCCCTCGGGCAAGAGGGTGTCGAGCGGTCGGTCGGGGTTCTGCAGCGTCAGGCGCTCCCCCAGCTCGTTGTAGGTCACGAGTTGGATCGGGCGGCGATCGGTCGAGACCATTCCGGCAGGCGTCGCAATGCGCCGCTGCGGGATGGCGAGTTGCACATATCCCATGAACCGACCGTCTTCCTCGATCGGGCTCGCGACGTTGATCACCGGCTCGTCGGCAATCTCCGCGCGCTGGCTCAGCGTGACGATCGGAGACGGTGTCACCGACATCTGCTGCCAGATGCGGGTGTCGCGCATGTCGAGCGGTTGATCGAGCGACGAGCAGCGCATGGTGCCGTCGGGATCGACCAGACCGATCATCGCATAGAGCCTGCGTCCTTCGATATAGCGGTTGAGGTAGCTCGAGCAGCTGGCCGGATCATTGAGTTCGTCGATCACCACGCCCAGCGCTTCGGCCACGCCAAAGGCGCGCTCGATGGTCTGCTCCACCGGCGCGCCGGCCTGCGCTGTAAGCGCAAGCAATGACAGTTCAGACCGCCGCAGCGTCTCGCGCTGGAACTCGGCGGTCTGATAGATCGCGATCAATCCGATGGGCATGAGCGCGATGGTAAGGAAAGCGACCACGCGCAGCACGAGCCCATGCGCGCTGAACCAGCCGCCGGCCTGCGCCGCCCGGTCCCGCTCGCCTGTGGTTTCTGTCACAAGTGAGGCCCGCCTTGAGCCGCAAGCACGGCCATCGTCGCCTCATCCGTCATACCGAGGTTATCGCCCTCATCGAGATGCAAAAGCTCTGCAAGTCGCACCCGCGCGCGGTTCGCCCGGCTCTTGATCGTGCCGATCGCCACGCCGCACATGCCGGCAGCTTCTTCGTAGGAAAAGCCCGAGGCCCCCACCAGAGCCAGCGCCTCGCGCTGCTCGTCGGGAAGCTGCGCGAAAGCCCGCAGGAAATCGTTCATCTGCAGACGACCGTCATGCGCCGGCTTTTCCGCGAGGCTTGCTGTAAAGACACCGTCGACATCGGCCACCTCGCGCTGCGCCTTACGGCGACCCGAGTAGAACGTGTTGCGCAGAATCGTAAACAACCAGGCGCGCAAATTTGTGCCGGGTTTGAACTTGTCGAAGTTGGTCCATGCCTTGACCACCGTGTCCTGCACGAGGTCGTCGGCCTGGGCACCGTTGCGCGTCAAGGACAGCGCAAAGGCCCGCATGGCCGGGAGGTGCCCGACCAATTCATCTCTCGGATCCTGATGGCTCATTCTAGCCCCTGCCCACCTTGCCTACATTTGCCGTTTCCCGGTCCGGCTCTGGCTGGCTGGTCTCGGACGGTGCGCTCGACGCACCCTCACCGGATTTCAGCTTTGCCAGTAGGTCCGTGAACCTGTCCGGCAGGGCCTCATCGGTAAGCTGCTGGAACGCACGCTTGAGATGGGCGTCAATGTCGCCTCGCGCGTTCCCTTGGTCCCGCTGTGTCATTCCCGCTAATACCCTCGTCATTTTCGGCAGCCTCGCATAGCATGGCTGCATCATGGAACCACAATGCTGATGAACGCGTTCGGTTCCAGAAAAAATGAATTTGGGGACTCTCAGCCGATGACGACAACCACCACCGCACCCGACCTCGCCACGGTGATCGGGCACGAGCTGCCCTATCTGCGCCGCTACGCGCGGGCGCTGACAGGAAGCCAGGACAGCGGTGACACCTACGCCGCAGCCACCCTCGAGGCCATTCTCGAGGATCGCTCGGTCTTCGACACCGATTCGTCGCCGCGCACAGCGCTGTTTCGGGTGTTCCACCTGATCTGGCAAAGCTCCGGCGCCCCCGTTTCCGGCGATGAGAGCGGCCTTGCCGCCGCGGCCCAAGCGCATCTGGCCAAGCTGACCCCGAATACCCGCGAAGCGCTGCTGCTCAACACCATCGAGGATTTCTCCACGACGGAGATCGCCGACATCATGCAGACCGACGTGGACGAGGTCGAGCATCTCGTGAAGATCGCGCGTCAGGAAATGGAAGACAGCATCTCGGGCCGTATCCTCGTAATCGAGGACGAGGCGATCATCGCCATGGACCTGCAGTCGATCGTGTCGGACATGGGCCATGCCATCACCGGCGTCGCGCGCACCCGTGACGATGCCGTGCGTCTTGCGCAGCAGGAAAAGCCCGACCTCGTGCTGGCCGACATCCAGCTTGCCGACAACTCGAGCGGTATCGACGCGGTGCGGGACATCCTCGAAGCGCATGGCAACCTGCCGGTGATCTTCATCACCGCCTTCCCAGAGCGCCTGCTGACGGGCGAGCGTCCCGAACCCGCCTTCCTGATCTCCAAGCCCTACGGCGAAGAGCAGGTGCGCTCCGCCGTGAGCCAGGCGATGTTCTTCTCCTCGACCGGCCCCCTGCACGGCTGAAACCCAACTCAAGCCTGTCGCGGCCCCCGTCTCTCAGACGGCGGGGGCCGCGAGCGACAGGATATGACGACGGATCGCCTCTGGCACTATGGGCCGAGGCTCGATGAACCAGCCCGGCGCGAGCGAGCTAGGCGCCGTCACCCGATCGGTGATCACCACCCGATGCGCGCTCGAGCGCAGCACTTCATGTGTAAATAGCCCGGTCCGCTGCTCTGCGTTTACGCCGAGAAAGACCAGATCGGCATATCCAAGAACCTGCAGCAGGGCCTCCATCTGGGGAAGGTCGCGCAGCACATGCACCGCGATGTCGGGTCGGCATTCGCCGATGATCTCCATAAGATCCAACGCCACGAGCGGCACACGCTCGACGATCAGTACATTCACCATTCCAATGCCTTGTTCCGCAGCCGACCTTCGGTCTCACATGGAACATTCCGCGGGACCTCGCATTAAACTACGACATACAAACAGCGAGTTCCGATGAGCACACCTTGCCAGGTCTGCCCCCTTCGCGCGCGGCGCATCTTCGTTGAGCTCGGGCAGCAGGAAATCCGTGCGATCCAGCGTTTCAAGGCGGGAGAGTTGCGGATCGGGCCGGGCACGCCGCTGCTGCTCGAAGGCTCCAACAGCCCGCAGCTTTACACGGCGCTTTCCGGAATGGGGCTACGTTACAAGACACTCGCTGACGGGCGGCGACAGGTGATCAACTTCATCTTTCCGGGCGATTTCCTCGGCCTACAGGCCGGCATGATGGGAGAGATGCAGCATTCGGTCGAGGCGACGACGGACATGACGCTCTGCGTATTCGATCGCAACGAGTTCTTCCGGTTTTTCAGCACGCACCCGGCCCGCGCCTTCGACATCACTTGGCTTGCCGCCGTGGAAGAGCATTTTCTAGGCGAGGCGCTTGCGAGTCTTGGGCAACGCAGTGGCCTGTCGCGGTTGGCTTGGGCCATCACGCGCATCTATCTCCGGATGCAGTCGCTGGGACAGATCGATGCCAGCGGCGGCTTTCCCCTGCCCTACCGACAGCAGGATCTGGCGGACGCGCTGGGGCTCAGCCTCGTGCACACCAACAAGACCTTGGCCAAGCTGCGCGACAGGCAGCTTCTATCATGGAACGAAGGGCGGATGATAATTCACGACCTGAGAGCCCTAGCCGATCTGGCGGGGACCGATCTCGAGGCCGAGGTCGTCCGGCCGCTGCTCTGAACGTAGGCTGCGTTGCCACACGACGTTGACTGCGGCCCCCAGCAGCACGAGGAACGCCGAAATATACAGCCACATCAAGAGCGCGATCACCGCGCCAATCGAGCCGTAGACCTCGTTGTAGTTGCCGAAATTGGTGAGGTAGAACGAGAACCCGGCCGAGGCGATGAGCCAGAACAGGATCACCAGAAACGCCCCTGGCGTGATCCAGCGGCCTCGTGCGCCGCGCATGTTGGGGCCAAAGCGGTAGATCACGCCCAAACCTGCCAGCACGATGCCAAAGGCGGCGATCCAGCGGATCGCCTCGAGCAGCCAGCCAGTCCCCCGCTGAAGCGGGAGCACCTTGAGCAGGATCGGGGCGATCACCACGACCAGCATCGCCATCACCGCGATGAAGATCAGCGACAGCGTCAGCAGGATCGCCACGGCAAGCTGGCGCAGGCCGTTGCGATTGGGTCGCCCATAGATCTGGTTAAGCCCGAGGATCAGCGAGGCCACGCCGTTGCGCGCCGAGAACAGCGCCACGAAGGTCGACAGCAGCGTCGCGAAGCCCAGTGTTTCGGGCCGTGTGGCCAACATCAGGTTCAGCTGTTCCTGCAGAAGGCCGTAAGCTTCGACGGGAATGATTTCCTGCATCATCACGAGTTGCGTCTCGATCACGGCAGGGTCGGCCATCAGACCGAAGATCGCGATCAGTGCCGCAATTGCCGGGAAGATGGCGAAGATGGAATAGAACGCCACGCCCGCCGCGATCAGCCCAAGCTGCACCTCACCCGATAGCGTCCAGATCCCCACAAGCACCCGCCAGATCCGGCGGAACGTCAAAAATGGGGGGGTCGTTTCGGTCATGCTCTCTCCGCTCGCGGGCCCCGAACCGGGTCCGAATGAGCGGCAAGTCGCTCATGCCCAAATTGGCATGGCACGTTCGGGTTGTGAAGAGTGATGGGAGGGGTGGCCGGCGGCTGGATCTTCCCCGAGGGAATGATCGGAAAGAGCCGCCACCGGCCTTGGGGAATGCGAGAGACGAGGGAACGGCGTCTCTTCATTTGACAAACACGCGGATAGAGGAAGGGTTCCGAATATTTTCGCCTCCTCCTCTGCTCAAGTCGCAGAAACCGGGGCTTTCTGTTGCAAAGCAGCTAGATAGGTTCGCGTCCACCATGCGATATCGGTCTCGCGGATGGATTGCATCAGGCTGAGATGTCGCGATTGCCGCTCGTGCAACGGCATCGACAGCGCCTGTTCGATAGCCCGCGCGGTCTCTCCCGGATCGTAAGGATTGACCATCAGCGCCGCTTCCATCTGCTCGGCCGCGCCAGCAAAGTGCGACAGGATAAGCACGCCCGGATCGGCACCGTCCTGTGCCGCGACGAATTCCTTGGCCACGAGATTCATCCCGTCGGCGAGCGGTGTGACGAGGCAGGCATCCGCGCGCCGATAGAGCCCGGCCAAAATTTCGCGCTCGATGTTGCGCCGGATATAGCGGATCGGCGTCCAATCGAGTTCGGCCATCTCGCCATTGACCCGACCGGTGATGGTCTCGAGCTCCTGCCGGATGTCCTTGTAAGCCTCCACGTCTTCGCGCGAGGGCGGTGCGATCTGCAGCAGCGTCGCGCGAATCTGCGGGTCGGGCCGATGCGACAGATATTCGCCGAAGGCCGCAAAGCGCTGTGGCAAACCCTTGGAATAGTCGAGCCGGTCGACGCCCAACACCAGCCGCTCGCCCGGGGACAGGCGCAGATGTTCGCCCGAATCCGCATTGGCTTCGGCAGCCTCGACAAAGCCGTCCACGTCGATGCCGATCGGAAAGCTCGCAATTTCAAAGGTGCGATCGCCATGCTTCATCTTGCCACGCAGCAGTATCTCGGCACCGTTGTCTCGCAGAAAATCAAGCGCGTTTGATACATCACGGCGTGTCTGCAGCCCGATCAGGTCGAACGACGACAACCAGCCGGGCATCATCTTGCGCTCTGGCAGCGCGGGCATGTCCGAGGGGTTCGGGAACGGGATGTGCAAAAAGAACCCGATCCGGTTCGTCACGCCGCGCCTGCGCAACGCTTCGGCCAGCGGAAGGAAATGGTAATCATGTACCCAGATCGCATCGCCAGGCTTCACCACCTCCGAGATCAGCCCGGCCACCCGGTCGTTCACCTCCCGGTAGACCCGAGCCTGATCGGGGTCGACCGAAAGAAGATCGGTGCGGTGATGAAACAGCGGCCAGAGCGTGGCGTTCGCATAACCCAGGTAGAATCCCTGATGCTCCTCGTCGGTCAGGTCGAAGCAGTAACGCTCATAGGGCTTGTCCGCGATCTGGGTCAATCCCCGTGCCGCTTCTTCGGGGTAGACGCGCTTGCCGGAGTTGCCAATCCAGACACCGCCGCGCTCCTTGAGCGCATCATGAAGCGCCACAACAAGTCCCCCAGACGGGGCAGCCTCCGTCGGGATGCGGTTCGACACGACAATGAGGCGTCCTTCGTCCATGGTCACGCCTCGGCCCAGCGACGCAGCGTCCTCCGCGCAGCCTGCGGATCGCCCAGACGGCAGCCCGCGGCGGTCTCGCCCTCGCCTACCTTCACGGCCAGCCCGCCCTGCTCGGTTACCCAGTGAAGCGCCGGCTCGTCGGTCACGTCATCGCCGAAGAAGATCGGCGTGGTGCCTTTGAAGCCGTCGCTTTCCATCATCCGACGCATCGAGACGTCCTTGCCGATCCCCGAGGGGCGCAGCTCATAGGCCATTTTGGAATGGTGCAGATCAAAGCCTTCGTGGGTCTCGGAGAGCGCCCGCAGGAAAGCGTAGGCTTGGGAGGCGAGATCCTCGTTCTGGCGGAAATGCAGAACCACGCCCGTGGGCTTGCGCTCGCAGATCAGGCCGGGATGCGTCGCGGCGAAGGAATGCGTCATCTCACCCAAGTGGCCGACAATCTCGGGGTCGGCCAACTCGTGGTTGCGGATCGTACCGGACAGACGTTCCTGCGCCCCGTGACCACCGATGATCGGGCCGTCAAAGCCCTCAAGATACTGGGTCACATCCTCGATTGCCCGCCCCGTGATGATCACGACCCGACCTTGAGTCTTTTGCGACAGCGCGCGCAAAAGGTCGTCGAGACCCGGGTCCACTTCGATCGCGTCAGGACGGTCGGCGAGCTCGACCAGCGTGCCATCAAAGTCGAGAAACAAGGTAGAGCGATCGAGCTTGGGCTCGGGCACCCCGTCGACCGTGTGCTCGCTCTGGTGCTCTCCGTGAAATCCGATCATCTCGTAGTACATTCCCTGTCTCCAATACCGAAGGCCCGTCCAGCCCGTCGTGGCCCGAATCCGAACATGCCGGGGGCTGCAATTTACAACCCACGGGCAAAGGCGCGGGTTCCCGCCAAGCGCGGTACCAGCGCCTGCCGCGACGACAGCTGGCCCGGCGATTGTCGGCCATGGCCCCGCCGTTGACAAGCGCCTCAGACGGAGGCGAAGCCCGCATGGGTGTTGAGCAGGAACTGTGCGAAGACCGGCCCGCAGGCCGCGCCGAGGCCCCGCGCGTTGCCACCCACGGCGGCGGCCTCGATCCGGGGCGGCACCAATCCGCGCAGGTCGACCTCGCCCAGCGCCGCACGAACCCGCGCGACCAGCGCCTCGCGCACCTCGGCCGGAAAGCCGCCGTCGATCAGCACCGCCTCGAAATCGATGACGGCGCAGACCGTGGCCGCCGCGCGGGCCAGTTCGACCCCCACCCCGTCGAGCCACGGCTCGAGCACCTCGTCCATGCCGGTCCAGTCCTGCGGCAGGGTCCAGAGCCGCGCCGGATCATGGCCCGCCGCGACCAACCGCCGTTCGAGGAGATGCAGCGAGGCGGTGTCGATGAGCTGTGCAGGGCGTCCTTGGGCATCATGGGTTGGCAATGACCCCATGGCACCCGCATTGCCGCGCGAGCCCTCGAACACGGAATGGTTGAGCACGATTCCACCGCCGATGAACGAGCCGATGAAGAAATACGCATAGTCACGGAATTCGCGTCCCCGACCATAGACTTGCTCGGCGCGGCACGCCGCGGTGGTGTCGTTCTCGACGAAGACCGGGAGCGCGGAGAACTTCGCGATCTCTTCGGAGAAATCGAAACCGTGCCAGCCATCAAGCGCCGCAGGCGGCGCGCCGACCGTTTCCTGCCAGATCCAAAGCTCGTGCGGGCGGGCTACGCCGATGCCCGCGATGCGGTCGCGCAGTCGCACGGGCAAAAGCCCGGCCAACTCGGCGATGCCGCGCTCCAGAAATCCCATTACGCGGCCCGTGTCGGGATAGGCATAGGTGTCCTGGATCTGGCCGCGCACCTGCCCGTGCAGATCCATGATCAGCAGATCCGCGCTGCGACGCCCGATCTTGAGCCCGATCGAGAAGGCCCCGTCGGGATCGAGCCCGACCGGCACGCGCGGTTTGCCGACGCGACCCCGCTGTGGCGCGCCGCGCAAAATCATGCCATCCTCATCGAGATGTCGCAGGATGACCGAAACGGTCTGGGGCGACAGACCCGAGAGCCGTGCCAGATCGCTGCCGGGCATCGGACCGTGCCGCTGCATCAACGACAGCAGCAGCCGTTCGTTGTGATCGCGCAGACCACGCTGGTTCGCACCGCCCGCCAGGCTGCGCACTTCGGAGCTCTCCATCCGCCATCCTCCCTGCCTCATAGTGGCTCCATGCCCATTAATAAATCAACATGATTTATTTATTGACGGATTGTCAGAATCATTATTACCTATGGGCAATCCCGATGGTTGAGGAGCCTCGGGTGACATCTGGGAGGATAATGACGATGAAACATCTTTTCGCTGGTACAGCACTTGCCCTGATCGCCGCCGCCGGAGCCGCTCAGGCCGAGAGCCACATGGCGGATGTCTCCGCCTGTCTGATCACCAAGACAGACACCAATCCCTTTTTCGTGAAGATGCGCGAAGGCGCCGAGCAGGCCGCCGAAGAGCTGGGCATCACGCTCAACTCCTATGCCGGCAACGTCGACGGCGACCACGAAACTCAGGTCGACGCGATCGAGACCTGCATCGCCAACGGTGCCTCGGGTATCCTGATCACCGCCTCGGACACCTCGGCCATCGTCTCGGCGGTCGAGCAGGCCCGCGATGCGGGCCTTCTGGTGATCGCGCTCGACACGCCACTCGATCCGATCGACGCCGCCGACGCGACCTTCGCCACCGACAACTTCAAGGCCGGTGAGCTGATCGGCCAGTGGGCCGCGGCGCAGCTCGGCGACGAGGCGGCCAACGCCAAGATCGCCCTGCTCGATCTCGCCGTGAGCCAGCCATCGGTGGACGTGCTGCGCGATCAGGGTTTCCTGACAGGTTTCGGGATCGACACGAAGGACGTAAACGTCATCGGCGACGAGGACGACCCGCGCATTGTCGGCAACGACGTGACCGCCGGCAACGAGGAAGGTGGCCGCACGGCGATGGAGAACCTCCTCGCCAAGGATCCCGAGATCAACGTGGTCTATACAATCAATGAGCCTGCCGCCGCCGGTGCCTATGAGGCGCTGAAGTCCTTTGGCCGTGAGAACGACGTTCTGATCGTCTCGGTCGATGGCGGCTGCCCCGGTGTAGCCAACGTCGCCGACGGCATCATCGGCGCCACCTCGCAGCAGTACCCGCTGCAGATGGCGAAACTCGGCGTCGAGGCGATCGCGCAGTTTGCCGAAGACGGCACCTTGCCCGAGAACACCGAAGGTAAGGATTTCTATGATACCGGTGTGAAGCTGGTCACCGACACCCCCGTCGACGGTGTGGAGTCGGTCTCGGTCGAAGAGGGCCAGGATCTCTGCTGGGGCTGACCTAGCGTCACAAACAATTTGGCCTGCGCCCCCCATGGGGCGCAGGATGACCCTGACGGGGCGGGCCCCAGTGCCCGCCCCGCTCACGAGAGCCGTGCTTTTCTCGAAGGCGCGGCCCCGACGTACGCCACGGGAGGGGCGCACCATGCCAACAGATACAGACCATTACGAAGCCTCGGTGCGAGAGAAACGCGCCGAAGCCGTCGCCGAGTTCAAGACCCACAAGCCAAGCGCCCTGCAACGGGTGCAACACGCGCTGCATGTGACACCGGCGCTGGTACCGCTGATCGTTCTCGTCGCTTCGATCGTGGTCTTCGGTGTGCTCTTGGGCTCGCGCTTCTTCTCGCCCTTCGCGCTGACGCTCATCTTGCAGCAGGTTCAGATCGTCGGCATCGTCGCCGCCGCACAGAGCCTCGTGATCCTGACCGCGGGCATCGACCTCTCGGTCGGCGCGATCATGGTGCTGAGCTCGGTGGTGATGGGCCAATTCACCTTCCGCTATGGCATCCCCGCGCCGATTGCCGTGGCCTGCGGCCTTGCCGTCGGCACCGCCTGCGGCTTTCTCAACGGCTGGCTGGTCGCGCGCATGAAGCTGCCGCCCTTCATCGTGACGCTGGGCACTTGGCAGATTTTCCTCGCCACCAACTACCTCTACTCGGCCAACGAGACGATCCGCGCCCAGGACATCGAGGCCGCGGCACCGATCCTGCAGCTCTTCGGGACCAAGTTCTCGATCGGCGGCGCGGTGTTCACCGTGGGCGTGGTGTTCATGATCGCGCTGATCGTGGTGCTCGGTTGGGTGCTGCGTCACACTGCTTGGGGCCGCCATGTTTATGCGCTGGGCGACGATGCCGAGGCCGCGCAGCTGTCGGGCGTCAACGTCGGACGCACGCTGATCTCGGTATACATGCTGTCGGGCCTGATCTGCGCCTTCGCCGGCTGGGCTCTCATCGGTCGCATCGGCTCGGTCTCTCCGACCTCCGGCTATGACGCCAACATCGAAAGCATCACCGCCGTGGTGATCGGTGGCATCTCGCTCTTCGGCGGGCGCGGCTCGATCATGGGATCGCTGTTTGGCGCGCTGATCGTCGGCGTGTTCTCCCTAGGGCTTCGTCTCCTCGGTGCTGATGCGCAGTGGACCTATTTCTTCATCGGCGTGCTGATCATCGCCGCCGTGGCCGTGGACCAGTGGATCAGGAAGGTGTCGGCATGACCCAGCTGCAACGTGAACCCATTCTCAAGGGCCGCAACCTCGTAAAGCGCTATGGCAAGGTGGTCGCGCTCGATCATTGCGACTTCGACCTCTATCCGGGCGAGATCCTCGCGGTGATCGGTGACAACGGTGCCGGAAAATCCACCTTGATCAAGGCGCTCTCCGGCGCCGTGATCCCCGACGAGGGCGAGGTCACGCTCGATGGCAAGCCGGTGCACTTCGCCTCGCCGAACGACGCGCGCCACGCCGGGATCGAGACGGTCTACCAGCAGCTCGCCATGTCGCCGGCGCTGTCGATCACCGATAACATGTTCATGGGACGCGAGCTGCGCAAACCGGGATTCCGGGGCAAATGGATGCGCCAGCTCGACCGGCCCGCGATGGAGAAGTTCGCCCGAGACAAGCTCAACGACCTTGGGCTGATGACGATCCAGAACATCAACCAGGCGGTCGAGACGCTGTCGGGCGGCCAGAGGCAGGGCGTCGCCGTGGCCCGCGCCGCGGCCTTCGGCTCGCGCGTGATCATCCTCGACGAACCCACGGCGGCGCTCGGCGTCAAGGAGAGCCGCCGCGTGCTCGAATTGATCCTCGACGTAAAGTCGCGCGGCATCCCGATCATCCTGATCAGCCACAACATGCCGCATGTCTTCGAGCTGGCCGACCGGATCCACGTTCACCGTCTGGGCCAACGCCTGTGTGTCATCGACCCCAAGAATCATTCGATGTCCGACGCGGTTGCCTATATGACGGGGGCGAAGGTCCCGGAGACCGAGTTCGAGACCGCTTGACGGTCGACAACCCAGATGAGGCGCGCTTGCTCGACGTGACTTCGCACATCAATGCCCTGGCCGACCGGGTTCACGACCTGGCCGGACGCAAGCCTCGGGTGATCGTCGGCATCGCCGGCGCGCCCGGGAGCGGCAAGTCGACCCTCGCCACCGAGCTGGCACGTCGGCTCGAGCGGCAGAAGCTCGTGGCGCGGATCGTGCCGATGGACGGGTTCCACCTCGACAACGGCGTGCTCGACCTGTGGGGGCTTCGCACCCGCAAGGGCGCGCCGGAGACCTTTGATGCACGCGGCTTTCTGCTCTTGATCAAGCGTCTGGCGCGCGGCGAGGAAGTCGTGGCCCCGGTGTTCGACCGGGCCCGCGACATTGCCATCGCCGGCGCGCAGCTGGTCGAGGCCGACGCACAGGTGGTGATCGTCGAGGGCAATTACCTGCTGTTCGACGAAGCACCATGGTCCGAGTTGGCCCGCCTGTGGGATGTCTCGGCCTTTCTCGACGTGCCGCTTCCGGAATTGCGCGCCCGCCTCATCGCGCGCTGGCTCGGCCACGGGTTGAGCCGTACGGCGGCGACACAACGTGCGATGCACAACGATGTGCCCAACGCCCAGCGCGTGATCGAACGCATCCTGCCCGCCGATCTGGTGCTGCGCCCCTCCTACGAGAGCCGGCCGCCGCAACCGGTTCAGCGGCGCAGCGCCGATTGACCTTCGACGACCCGGAACCGGTTTCCAACGCGCCTATTATAAAAAGACGGGCAAAATCCGTGCCTTCCAAAGCGTTTTTGGTCGTTGCGGGGTATGGATTCTGCCCTATGCTCACAAGCGAGTGACCCGCGTCCCGTAGGGGGTGGTGTACCGGGTTGGTTAACGAGGACACGGGACAGGGAGGCCCGTCATCATGCAACATACCCACCGCAGACTATCCCAACGCTCCATGGCATTCGTGCTGGCCGGCGGACGCGGCTCCCGACTTCGCGAACTGACGGATCGCCGTGTGAAACCGGCCGTGTATTTTGGCGGCAAGGCGCGGATCATCGACTTCGCGCTCTCCAACGCCATGAACTCGGGCATCCGCAAGATGGCCGTGGCAACCCAGTACAAGGCACATAGCCTGATCCGGCACTGCCAGCGCGGCTGGAGCTTTTTCCGCGCCGAGCGCAACGAATTTCTCGATATCCTCCCCGCCTCCCAACGGGTGAGCGAAAGCATGTGGTACCGCGGCACGGCCGATGCCGTGACGCAGAACATCGACATCGTCGACGGCTATGACGTCGACTACGTGGTGATCCTCGCGGGTGACCATATCTACAAGATGGATTACGAACTCATGCTCCAGCAGCATGTGGATTCAGGCGCCGACGTGACCATCGGCTGTCTCACGGTGCCGCGCATGGAAGCGGTGGCCTTCGGCGTGATGCATGTCGACGAGAACAGCCGCATCACCTCGTTCCTAGAGAAACCGGCGGACCCGCCCTCGATCCCCGGACAGCCCGACAAGGCGCTGGCCTCGATGGGCATCTATGTCTTCTCGTGGCCGTTCCTGCGCGACCTGCTGACGCGCGACGCCGAGGATGACAACTCCAGCCACGACTTCGGCACCGATCTCATTCCCGACATCGTCAAGAACGGCAAGGCGATGGCGCATCGCTTCGACGACTCTTGCGTGCGGGCCGAAGGGCGCGAAGCCTATTGGCGCGACGTTGGCACGGTCGATGCCTTCTGGCAGGCCAACATCGACATGACCAACTTCGATCCCGAACTGAATCTGTGGGACCGCGATTGGCCGATCTGGACCTATTCCGAGAGCGCGCCACCGGCCAAGTTCATTCATGACGAAAAGGACCGGCGCGGCTCGGCCGTCTCCTCCATGGTCTCGGGCGGCTGCATCATCTCGGGCACCGAGGTGCGCAATTCGCTGCTGTTCACGCAGGTGCACACCAACTCCTACTCGGTGCTCGATCACACCGTGGTGCTGCCTTACGTCAACGTGGCGCGCCACGCGCGGCTGAGGAACGCGGTGATCGACGCGGGCGTGAAAATCCCCGAAGGCCTTGTGGTGGGCGAAGACCCCGAAGAGGACGCGAAGCACTTCCGCGTCACCGAGGGCGGCGTGACGCTGATCACCCAGTCGATGCTCGACAAGCGGGCCGCCTCCCTGTGACGCGGGTTCTCTCCGTCGCCTCCGAATGCGCGCCGCTGGTCAAGACCGGCGGGCTCGCCGATGTGGCGGGCGCCCTGCCCGCCGCCCTGCGCGCCGAGGGCGTCGAGATGCGCACCATCCTGCCGGGCTACCCGGCAGTGATGGCCGCTCTCGATCCCGGCGCGGTTCAGGTGATGACGGAGACCGCGCTTTTCGGCGGCCCGGCGCGCGTGCTCGCGGGCCGGGCCGCCGGGCTCGACCTCTTCGTGATCGACGCCCCGCATCTCTACATGCGCGAGGGTTCGATCTACCTTGGCGCCGACGGCAACGACTGGCCCGACAACCCGCAACGCTTCGCGGCGCTGAGCCTTCTTGCCGCGCGGATCGGCACCGAGGGGGTAACCTTCGACGGCCACGAGTGGCGGCCGGATGTGTTGCATTGCCACGATTGGCAAGCGGGCTTCGTGCCCGACTACCTCGCACAGATGGGCGGGCGCTGCGCCACGATCCTGACGATCCACAACATCGCCTTTCAGGGTCTCACCGGTCACCACATGATCGAAACGCTGCGCCTGCCGCGGTCGCGGTTTCATGCCGAAGGCTTCGAATATTACGGAAAGCTGTCGGCGTTGAAAGCCGGTCTGATGCGTGCCGACCGGCTTACCACCGTCTCGCCCACCTATGCCGCCGAACTGATGCGGCCCGAGTTCGGCATGGGGCTCGACGGGGTGATGCGGGCGCGGCGACGCGACCTGTCGGGCATTCTCAACGGCATCGATGAGAGTGCGTGGAACCCCGCCACGGACCCGCATATCGCCGAAACCTATCATCACCCGGCGGGCAAGGCCGCGAGCCGTGCCGCCTTGCGCGCCGAGATGGGCCTGCCCGAAGCCTCCGGGCCGCTGTGCTGCGTGGTGTCGCGCCTCACTGAGCAAAAGGGCCTCGATCTGCTGCTCACCGCCCTACCCGCCTTGCTGGAGCGCGGCGGTCAGCTGGCGCTGCTTGGCTCGGGCGACAGGGCCTTGGAGAACGCCTTTCTCGATGCCGCGCGCGAAGACGGCGTCGCGGTGCGTATCGGCTATGACGAGGCGCTGTCGCACCGGCTCATTGCCGGGTCGGACGCGATCCTCGTGCCGTCGCGCTTCGAGCCTTGCGGGCTGACGCAGCTTTACGGCCTGCGCTATGGCACGATCCCGCTCGTGGCGCTCACTGGAGGGCTGGCCGACACGGTGATCAACGCCTCGCCCGCCGCGATCGACCGAGGCGTCGCCACGGGGCTGCAGTTTCACCCCGTGTCGGCCGATCCGCTCGCGGTAACGCTCGACCGGTTGTGCGACCTCTACGCCGAAGCCGACACCTGGGCGCAGATGCAGGCCAACGCGATGCGCCAGCCAGTGGGGTGGTCCAGCTCGGCGAGGGCCTATGCGGCGCTCTACCGGGATGCTATCGCCACGGCATGAGCACCAGAACACGGATCAGCGCCGGACGGCCTCACCCGCTCGGCGCCACGCCCGATGCGGGCGGCGTCAATTTCGCCGTTTTCAGCCAGAACGCCACGCGCATGCAGCTGTGCCTGTTCGAGCGATTTGGCCGCGAGACCGCGCGCATCGACATGCCCGAGCGCGAGGGCCATGTCTGGCATTGCTACGTGCCCGGGCTAAAGCCCGGTCAGCACTACGGCTTTCGCGCGCATGGGCCGTACCGCCCCGACGAGGGTCATCGCTTCAACCCCAATAAGCTTCTGCTCGACCCCTATGCGCGCCAGATCAGCGGTCACGCGATCTGGCACGACGCGCTGCACGGCTACGACACGCGTTCGCGCCTGGGCGATCTGAGCTATGACACCCGCGACAGCGCGCCCTACATGCCGCGCGCGGTGGTCTGCAACACCTCCAAGCTGCTACCCGCGCGCCACCCAGATCGCCCCATGGCCGACACGGTGATCTACGAGGCGCATGTCGCAGGCCTCACCGCCGACCGGCCCGACATCGCGAGCCGGGGGCGGTTTCAGGGCCTTGCCTCAGACAAGATCATCGACCATCTGGGTCGGCTCGGCGTCACCGCGATCGAGCTTCTGCCGGTGCACGCCTTCGTCAACGACCGCTTCCTGGTCGAAAAGGGCTTGTCGAACTACTGGGGCTACCAGTCGATCGGCTTCTTCGCGCCGGAGCCGCGCTATCTCGCGAGCCACGACATCGCCGAGTTTCGCGCCATGGTCGACCGTTTCCACTCGGCGGGGATCGAGGTGATCCTCGACGTGGTCTACAACCACACCGGCGAGGGCAATCAGATGGGCCCCACCCTGTCGTTCCGGGGCCTCGACAACGCCAGCTATTATCGGCTGGCCGAGAACCGGCGCTACCACATCGACGATACCGGCACCGGCAACACGCTCAACATCGAGCATCCGATGGTGCTGCGCATGGTGATGGATTCCTTGCGCTACTGGGTCGAGGTGATGGGGGTCGATGGTTTCCGCTTCGATCTGTGCACCTCGCTGGGCCGCCGCGCCACGGGGTTCGACCGCAACGCCCCGTTCTTTCAGGCGCTGCGCCAAGACCCGGTGCTGGGTCGCACGAAGCTCATCGCCGAGCCGTGGGACATCGGACCGGGCGGTTACCAGCTCGGCGCTTATCCCGCGCCGTTTTCGGAATGGAACGACAAGTTCCGCGACGAGGTGCGCGACTTCTGGCGCGGCACGCCCGGCATGATCGGCAAGATGGCCGCCCGCATCTCGGGTTCGGCGCAGCAGTTCGACCACGACAACCGCCCCGCCACCTCGTCGGTGAACTTTCTCACTGCGCATGACGGCTTCACGCTGATGGACGTGGTTTCCTATAACGAGAAGCACAACAAGCTCAACGGCGAGAACAATCGCGACGGCCATTCGGCCAACCACAGCGACAACATGGGGGTCGAAGGCCCCACCGAAGATCCAAAGCTTTCGGCCGCGCGCGCGCGGCGTCGACGCAACATGCTGGCGACGCTGATGATCAGCCAAGGCACGCCGATGATCCTCGCGGGCGACGAGCTGGGCAACAGCCAAAGGGGCAACAACAACGCCTATTGCCAGAACAACGAATTGGGCTGGGTGAACTGGGACGGCAACGACCCCGAATTCCTGAGCTTCGTGCGCAATCTCGTGGCGTTTCGTCACGCGCATCCGATTCTGCGGCAAAAGCGGTTCCTGCACGCGCGCAGCCGGAAGATCGACAACCGCACCGACCTTTTCTGGCGCCGCGCCGATGGCCGCCCGATGACCGAGGCCGACTGGGACGATCCCGAGCGCCGCCTGCTGGCCTTCGAGATGCGCACCGCGTCGGGCACGCCCGATTATGCGGCGCTGGAATACGCGCTTTTCATCGTCATCAACAACGGTGGGCCGTGTTTCGTCACCCTGCCTGCCCCGCCCGAAGACCATGTCTGGGTGCGCCACATCGACAGCGCCCGGCCCGGCGCCGCCCCGCGCCCGCATGAGGGACGCACCCGTATCCGGGGCCGTTCCGTCGTCGCCATGGTGCTGGAGCCCTCACAGGACCCCCCGCCCGAACCCGCAAGCCGAGGAGATTGAACCAGTGCAACAGATCACGGTGAACACCAAACCCATTCAGGGCCAAAAGCCCGGCACCAGCGGGCTGCGTAAGAAGACCCGCACCTTCATGGAGCCGCACTTCCTCGAGAACTACGTGCAGTCGATCTTCGACGGCATCGGCGGCATCGAGGGCAAGAGCCTCGTCGTCGGCGGCGACGGGCGCTATTTCAACGACCGCGCAAGTCAGGTGATCCTGCGCATGGCCGCAGCCAACGGTGCCAAGCGCGTGATCATCGGTCAGGACGCGATCCTGTCGACGCCCGCCGCCTCGCATCTCATTCGCAAGCGCGGCACCGATGGCGGGCTGATCCTTTCGGCCAGCCATAACCCCGGCGGCCCGGACGCCGACTTCGGCCTGAAGTACAACACCCCCAACGGCGGCCCCGCGCCCGAGACCATCACCGACAAGATCTTTGCCGCGACCCAAGGGCTGACCCGCTACCGCATCATCGAGTCTCAAGACATCGACCTCTCCAGCCCCGGCGTCACCAGCCTGGGCGAGATGGAAATTGAAGTGGTCGATCCGGTGGCAGATTACGCGGCCCTCATGGAGGATCTGTTCGATTTCGACGCGATCCGTGCGCTGCTTGCAGGCGGCTTCCGCCTGAGCTTCGACGCGATGCACGCCGTGACCGGGCCTTACGCGGTCGAGATCCTCGAAAACCGCCTCGGGGCGGCGTCGGGCTCGGTCGTCAACGCCACCCCCTCGCCCGATTTCGGTGGCGGCCACCCCGATCCGAACCCGATCTGGGCCAAGGAGCTGGTGGACACGATGATGGCCGGTGCCGCGCCCGACTTCGGCGCGGCCTCGGACGGCGACGGCGACCGCAACATGATCATGGGGCGCGGCGTCTACGTCACCCCCTCCGACAGCCTCGCGCTGCTTGCCGCGCACGCCCATCTCGCCCCGGCCTACAAGAGCGGGCTCAAGGGTGTCGCGCGCTCCATGCCGACCTCCGCCGCCGTCGACCGCGTGGCCCAGAAGAAGGGCATCGCCTGTTACGAGACGCCGACCGGCTGGAAGTTCTTCGGCAACCTGCTCGACGCCGGCAAGGCGACGCTGTGCGGCGAGGAGAGCGCCGGGACCGGATCGGACCACGTGCGCGAAAAGGACGGGCTCTGGGCGGTGCTATTGTGGCTCAACATCTTGGCCGAGACCAAGAAAGGCGTGAAGGAGCTGCTTGCCGAGCACTATGCCGAGTACGGGCGCAACTACTACTCGCGGCACGATTACGAGGATGTCGAGAGCGATCGTGCGAACGCACTGATGACCGAGTTGCGCGGCAAGCTGGGCAGCCTGCCGGGTCAGAGCTTTGCCGGTCTGACCGTGAAGACCGCAGACGAGTTCTCCTACGACGACCCGGTCGATGGCAGCCATTCCGCGGCGCAGGGGCTGCGCGTGGCCTTCGAGGACGGCGGCCGCGTCGTGTTCCGCCTATCGGGCACCGGCACGGAGGGGGCGACGCTGCGCGTCTACCTCGAATCGCTTGAAACCGATGCGTCCAAGACCGACCGCGATCCGCAGGAAGCGCTGGCCTCGATCATCGCCGCCGCCGATGGAATCGCGGGTATCAAGGCCCATACCGGCCGCGACGCGCCGAACGTCATCACCTGAGACGAAGGGCCCCGCCGCAGGCGCGGCGGGGCCCTTCGTCTCAGAGCCAGCCCTTGGTCTTGAACCAGACCCATGTGCCCACCGCCGACGCCACCATCGCGCCGAGCGCGATGTAATAGGCGTAGGGCTCGTTCAACTCGGGCATGTTGGCAAAGTTCATCCCGTAGATAGACGCGATCAGCGTTGGCGGCAGAAACAGCGCCGCCACGACCGACAGCGTGCGCACCACCGCGTTCTCGTCGAGATTGATCATGCCTAGCGTCGCGTCGGTGGCCAAGGCCACGCGGCTGTTGAGGAAATCAAGATGCACCTCAAGCGCGTTGATGTCGCGCATCTGCGCCTTGGCCAGCGTGCCGATCTGCGGGTCGCGGTGCTTCATCGTGCCGTTCCAGACGATGAAAGTCGACAGCATCCTCTCCATCGTGAACAGCGCCAGACGCACCTTGGCGGTCAGCTCGCCCTGTTGGCCGATGTCGCGCAGCGCCAGCCGCAGACCGTCGACATCGTTCATTTCCTCGCCGTAGACCTCGCTCGCCACCCGGTCGAGCACGCGCCCCGTGGCCTCCAGGAGATCGGCCTGCCGCGCGATGATCTCCTCGACCAGCCCGAGGAAGATGCGCACCGGCGTGCCCGATCCGGCGCTCGACCTCTCGGCGCGGGTGGAAAAGGTCTCGAAGGGGCGCGGCCGGTGGTGGCGCACCGTCACCAGCCGCTCGGGCGTCAGAAGGAAGGTCACGGGGGCCGAGAACTGCCGCCCCTCATCGTCGCGTCCGGGCAGCATTACCGTCATCACCTGACAATCGCCCTCGCGGTGCAGGCGGTTGGAGATCTCGATCTCCTCCATGTCCTCGAGCGAGGGCACGTTGATCCCCAGAGCCTCGATCGCCGCCGTCTCCGCCGCATCGGGCCAGAGCAGGTCGATCCAGATCGCGCTCTCGAGGCCGTGCCCTTCGGACAATAGGGCAAGGCCCGTGCCTTGGGGCTGGTAGGCGGCGATCATCGGCGGTCTCCTCGTCTCGGACTAGCTGTCGAAACAAGGAGCTAGCGCGGTCTCGCTTGCGTCCAGAGCGGCATGAGAGATGGCCGTCATCTCAGAGCTTGTCGTCGGTCTCGTCCTCGGGTGGATCGAAGACCACAAAGAACTGGTAGGCGCACCAGAGCCCGGCCGCGGCAAAGAGCGCGGCCCAGCCGACTGAGCCCCGCGACAACTCGACAATCGCCCAGGCCAAGGTCAACGCGACCACGAGCACCCGCCGGTACAGCGGAATGAAAAAAGGACTTTGAACGTCGAACAGCTTGCCCATGCGATATCTCCGCCTTGTGTCGCCTTGACGTCGTGGGCCGGTCACTTGGGGCGCCGACCCCACCGAAGCAATCGGATGTTCTCGTTCGCCCGACCCGGTATTTCTCAGCGCAGCCCGGTCTTTGCGATGATCTGCGCAAGCTGCGTCATCGCGGTCGCCCGCGCCGCCGCGACGCCGCTGGCGCCTGAGGCTTGCGGGATCGGCACCGCGATCTCGAAGGTCTCGGCGCGGTCACGCCCCAGCGCATCGCGGGTCGCCACAAAGTACTGCCCCGCCACCTTGAAGCGCCCCTGCGCATCGGCGAGGAATTCCTCGACCCGCACTTCGACACGGGCTTCGGCAAAATCGTCGAAGGGCCATGGCTCCGAGGCCACGCGCGCCCCGGTCGAAAGCCTGAGCGCGCGCGACAGCTCCAGCGTCGCGGCGCGCACCGGGTCGTCGGCCCAGAGCAGATCCTCGGCGGGGGTGATCACCCCCTCGGGCGTCTCGATGTAGATCTCTTCGAGCGCCGCATAGGTCGGCAGGGTGATCTCGCGCAGCTCGACCGAGGCAAATGCGATGGAGACCTTTTCCGTCGGCACGACCTGCGGCACCGCGTAGCGCAGCTCCGGCCCGCCGCAGGCGGCGAGACCGACCAGAAGGGCCACGGCGAGAGTGGTACGGTTCATCATGGCCTAGCGTCCTGTCAGAAGCGAATTGGGGCGGCGTTCGATGGCGCGGGCGAGAGAGCCCACCGCCTCGGCGGCCTTGGAAACGTCGCGCAACGCGGCACGCAGATCGCGCAGCGCGGGCTCGGTGCCGTCGCCGATGGTGGCGACCGTGCCGTTCGACGTGACCAGCAGCGCCTCGGCGCGGCTGACCAGCGAGGGCAGCGTGCGTGCAGCCTCGGCCAAGCGGTCGGCAGCGTTGGCGGCCGAGGCGAAGGTGGCGTTGGCGTTCTCGACCACGCCGCCCTCGCTCACTTGGCCAAGGATCACGCGCAACTGCTCCAGCGCGCCGTTGAGCTCGCCCGGCAGCGCTCGGGCCGTGTCCTGCTTGAGGATCCGGTCGGCGCTGTTGATGAGGCTGGTGGTCTCGGCGACGAGCACCTCGAGCGGCAGGTCGGCGGCCTTGCCCGCCACGGCGTTGAGGCTGTCGATAAGCTGCGGCGCTCCCGCAAGCGAGCGGTCCAGCGAGTCTGCCGCCCCCGCAGCACTTTCCAGCGCCGCGACAAGGCTGGCACCGCCGCCCCCTTCGTTGACCTCGGCCAGAAGCGTGCGCGCCTCGGCGACGCCAAGCTCCAGCTCGCCCGCGAGCATGCCGATCTGGCCCGGCAGCGCGCGTGCGGCCTCGGTGCCGATCAGGGCACGGGCATCCTGCGCCAGTCCCGACACGCGGTCGAGCAACGCGTCCACGGGCAGATCCTGCGCCATCGCGGCCACCGCGTCGATCCGCTCGATCAACTGCGGCACGCCCGCGAGCGAAGCGTCGAGCGTCGTTGCCGCCCTGCCCGCCGCATCGACCGTGTCGAGCAGCCGAGCGACGCCTTGCTCCTCGTTGAGGCTGGCGATGAGCGTGCGCGCTTCGGCCGTGCCGGTTTCCAGCTCGGCCAGAAGCGTATTGACGCGGCCCGGCAGAGCGCGCGCATCGTCGGTATCGATCAGGCCGCGCGCAGCCCCGGCAAGGCCGCTCACCTCGGACAGGAGCGCCTCGAGCGGCAGCTCGTTTGCAGTGGCGACGAGCGTGTCGATCCGGCTCACCAGCTGCGGCACGCCCGCAAGCGAGGCGTCGAGCGTGGCGACGGCGGCGCCTGCCGCGTCCACCGTATCCAAAAGCCGCGTCACCGCTTGCTGCTCATTGAGCCCGGCGATGAGCGTACGTGCCTCGGCGGTGCCACCCTCCAGCTCGGCCAAGAGCGCGTTCACGCGGCCCGGTAGGGCCTGCGTCTCTTGTGCGCCTACAAGCGCGCGGGCCTCCTCGGCCAAGCCGGACACTTGGGTCAGGAGCTGATCGAGCGGCAGCTCGGCTGCGGTTTCCGCGACGCGATTGAGGTTGCCGATCAGCTCGGGCACGCCGTCCAGCGCCGTGTCGAGATCGGCGGTCACCGCCGTGGCGCCATCCACAGCATCGAGAATGCGGCGCACCGCCTCGGCCTCGCGCACGTCGTCGAGGATCAGCCGGACATCGGCCACGGCGAGTTCGATCTCGCTCATCACGACACCGATCTGACCGGGCACCGCCTGCACCTCGTCCGAGCCGACGAAGCCGCGAATGTCGTCCAGCAGCGCGCGCACGTCGCCCGGCGTCTGCTGCAGATCCTCGGAGCCGATCAGCCGGGCCGAATTCTCGAGAAAGCTGGTGGCCGAGGCGAGCAGTTCCTCGATCGGCAGGTTGTTGATCCGATCGAGCGTGCCCTGCGCCGTCGCCTGCACGTCAGAGATCTCGCTGCCGGTCACCGGCACCGATGGATAGGGCAGCGCATCGACGTCAAGCACCGCCGGCTCGACGCCGGGCACGTCGATCAACTGCACCTTGAGGCCGCCGGTGAGGATCGAGCCGGTCACGAGCCGGGCCCTGAGCCCCGAGGCCACCTCGTCGACGAAGTATTGCAGCGCCTGTTCGACGCCACCGTCGTCGGCCATGCCGAGCCGCGATGGCAGGATGTTGAGAACGGTCTGCAGCCGCACGCCCCGGTCGCCGAACCGCTCTTCGTCCACAAGGCCGTTGAGTCCGGTGACCGAGCCCACGCGCACACCATCGAGTTCGACCGCCGCCCCCACGGCGAGGCCCGAGACGTTGCCGTCGAAGACCGCCACGAGGTTCAGCGAGGGACCATCCGGGGTGTTGAAGACCGAATTGCGCGCCGTCTCTTCGGCGTCATAGACCTCGAAGATCTGGCCATCCTCGGCCAGCGTCGCGCCCGACACGAAGGTGTCGAAGGCCAGACCGCCGGCGAGCAGCGCCGCGACGCTGTCAAAATCGATCTCGGCGCCGCCGGTGCCGATCTTGACCGAAAAGCCCGAGGTATCCCAGAACCGCGTCGTTTCGGTGACGAGGTTGTCATAGGGCGCATAGATCACGCCCGGCGCTTCGACGTAGAAGCCGTCCGTCGACACGCCTGCCGCACCGATCCGGCCCGCCTCGACACCCTTGTAGAGGATCGGGCTGTTGCCCGAGAGCACGCCTTCGGTGGCGCGCAGGATAATTTCGATGCCTTGCTGATCGGGGCCGAGGAGCGGCGCGTGATCGAGACCCTCGAAGCTCGTCAGCGCCTCACCCATGCGCCCGTCCCACTGGCCGCGCAGATAGACGCCGGACAACACGGTATCGAGGCCCGACACGCCTTCGGTCGTCACCTCGGGGCGCACCACCCAGAACTCTGCGTCGTCGTCGATGAAGGGCGCGATGTCCTTGGAGACCCGGATCGCGATACGGACCTTGTCGAGGGACTCGGTGAAGCCCACCTCCTCGACCAAGCCCACCGCCACGTCGCGAAAGCGCAGTTCGGTCTCGCCCGCGAGCACGCCGCCCGCCTCGTCGAAGATCACTTCGATCAGGGGGCCCTGATCCGACCACTGCTTCCAGCCGATGCCCAGCGCCACCGCGAGCGCGCCGATGGGCACCAGCCAGACCACGGAAACGCGGCTGGCGAGCGAACGGCGCGGGCCGTCGAGCGGCACCTCAGGGACCTCTTGGCTCACGCGCGCGCGGCCCGGTCGTGGCTGTCGTCATCCGCGCGATCCCAGATCAGGCGCGGGTCGAAGGCTTGGGCGGAGAGCATCGTGAAGATCACCGAAAGTGCGAAGGCGAGCGCCGCCGGGCCCGGCTTGATCGAGGCGGCCAGATTCAACTGCACCAGCGCCGTCAGGATCGCAACCACGAAGACATCGATCATCGACCAGCGCCCGATATACTCGACGATTTCATAAAGCCTGTGGCGCGCATGCGGCGATGCATGACTGCCGCGCCGCACCGAGGTCGCGAGCCATGCGATGGCCGCGAACTTGCCCAGCGGGATCGCGACCGAGGCGATGAGGATGATCAGCGCCACGAAGACCGCCCCGTGGCTGGCAAGCTCGATCGCGCCCTGGACGATGGTGTCCTCGGAGACGGTGAACAGCACTTGGGTGCGCAGCATCGGGTAGAGGTTGGCTGGAATGTAGCACAGCACCCCCGCCACCCACCACGCCCAGACCCGGCTCAGGCTGTGGGTATCGCGCGACACCAGCGCCTTGCCGCATCGACCGCAACGGGCCGTCTCGGCGGGCCAGACGCGCGTGCAGCGGGTGCAGGCCACCAACCCCGCCCCGCGGGCGGTGATGGCGGGAATATCGGTGACAGTGTCGCTCATGCCGCCGCCCCCTTGGGGCGACGCGCGCCGTAACCATGCTCCAGCGCCTCCCAGACCGACCAGCGGCACATCCAGCGGTCGTGGATCACCGTAAGAAACACGAGCGCAGCGAACATCCAGAACGCAGGGCCGAAGCTCAGATGCGCGAGGTCGGCCACCTTGACCAGCGCCACGGCGCAGCCCAGCGCGAAGATTTCGGCCATCGACCACGGACGCAGCGCCTCGGCCAAGGCAAAGAGCCGCAGCGCCCCCGGTGGCGCGGGCCGGTCGAACACCAGGGGTCCGAGCACGTAGATGGTCAGGATCGCGCGCGCCAGCGGCACCAGAACGATCAGAGCGGTCACTGCCAGAGACAGCAGCAGCAGCGGCCCGCCGGTAAAGCTCAGCGCCGCGTCGAGCAGCGTCGCTTCGTTGACGAAACCCTGTCGGCTGATCTTGAGGAACGGAAACCAGACCGCGCCCAGCACGAGGATCAGCGAAGCGGCGGAGAGCATGATGATGATCATGCCCGCGCGCTTGCGTGGCGCGATCAACACGGTGTGGCAGCGCGCACAGACCGCGCGTTCACCTAGCCCCGGCATCCGCGCGCGGTAGATCGCGTCGCACTGCGGGCAGGCGATGAGATGCGCCGGATCGGCGCGCGCGATGTCAGTGCTGTGCATGGGGTCCGCCCGTCAGATCACTCTGGGCGAATACTAGGACCGGGCGACGAGAAAGGCCACGGCACCAATTGCACGGCATCGTGACAGGGCGCGGAATTCGCGTATTCGAGAGTTGATGCAAGTAAGTGCGCAACAACGCGGCCAGCGCACCCCCTGCTCCTCGTTCCCCGAATGCGCGAACCCCAAAGCCGACCGCCCGACGCCTCCCTCAAGCTTTGCGCCCGACCCCTCCGGGCGTCGGTGTCACCACCGTCACGACCTCCCCCGCCCTGAGCCGCGTCTGCGCGCAGGCGGCGAGCGTCTCGACCGAGCCGTCGTGCCGAGTGACCTCGGTGCGCCCGACCTCCCCGCCGCCGCCGCCTTCGAGCCCCTCGGGCGGGCGGTGCCGGTGCGACGACAGGATCGACAGGTCCATCTCTTCGAGAAACCGCAGCGACCGTTGGGTGCCGTCGCCGCCCGGATAGGCCCCCTCTCCGCCGGACCCGGGACGCAGGGCGAAGCTCTCCAGCAGCACCGGGAACCGCGTCTCCAGGACTTCGGGGTCGGTCAGCCGCGAGTTGGTCATGTGGGTGTGCACGCCCGGGGTTCCGGCAAAGCCGCGACCGTCGTTCATCCGCCCCGCCGGACTGCCGGAACAGATCGTCTCGTAATACTGGTGCGCATCGTTGCCGAAGGTGAGGTTGTTCATGGTGCCTTGCGCATTGGCCAGAGCGCCCAGCGCCTGAAACAGCGCATTGGTGACATGCTGCGACGTTTCGACATTGCCCGCCACCACGGCGCGTGGATAGGCGGGGCGCAGCATCGACCCTTCGGGGATCACAATGTCGATGGGGCGCAGGCAGCCCGCGTTCATCGGCACCGATTGCTCGCACATCACGCGAAACACGTAGAGCACGGCGGCGCGAGCCACCGGTTCAGGCGCGTTGAAGTTGTTGGCCCGGGCCTCCGATGTGCCGGTGAAATCGACCGTCGCGCGACGGGCCTCGCGGTCCACGGTGATCTTCACGCGGATCACCTGCCCCGTGTCGGTCTCATAGTCGCAGGCGCAGTCCGACAGCCGCCCCACCAGCCGCGCCACCTCTTCGGCGGCGTTGTCTTGCACATGGCCCATGTAGGCGCGCACCACGTCGAGGCCGAACTCGGCGACCATGCGCTTCAATTCCGCCGCGCCACGCGCGTTGGCGGCGACCTGCGCCTTGAGGTCGGCGATGTTCTGATCGGGGTTGCGGCAGGGATAGGGATGATCCGTCAGCAGCCGGCGCAGCGCCTCTTCGCGGAACTGGCCCCGGTCCACGAGGTGGAAGTTGTCGATCAGCACCCCTTCCTCGTCGACGGTCGTGGCCAGCGGCGTCATCGACCCTGGCGCCGTGCCGCCCACGTCCGCGTGGTGCCCTCGGCTCGCGCTCCAGAACAGAATGTCCTCTCCCCCCTCGTCGAAAACGGGCGAGACGACGGTGATGTCGGGCAGATGCGTGCCGCCGTTGTAGGGCGCGTTGAGAGCGAAGACGTCGCCGGGATGGATCACCGGGTTCTGGCGTATGATCGCCTCGACCGATCGGTCCATGCTCCCCAGATGTACCGGCATATGCGGCGCGTTGGCGACAAGAGCCCCGTCACGATCAAAGACGGCGCAGGAAAAATCGAGCCGCTCCTTGATGTTGACCGATTGGGCGGTGTTCTGCAGCGCCACGCCCATCTGCTCGGCGATGTTCATGAAGAGATTGTTGAACACTTCGAGCAGGATCGGGTCGGCCTCGGTTCCCGCCGCGAGCTGTCGCGGGGCCGCCTCGTGTCGGGTCAGCAGGATGTCGTCGCGCCCGGTAAGTGTCGCGGTCCAGCCCGGCTCGACCACGATGGTCTGGTTCGGCTCGATGATCAGAGCGGGTCCGCGCATCTCGTGGCCCGGAGCGATGTCGGCACGCCTGTGCACCGTGGCCTCGTGCCACGTGCCGCCTGAAAAGAAGCGCGTCATCTCGTCCGCCTCGGCCCGACCGCGTTCGGGCATGCTCGTGCCCGTTTCGGCCACGGCATGGGCAGGCTCGGTGCCTTCGACTTCGACTGCCTCGATCACCAGCCCACGCTCGGGGCTAAGAAAGCCGAACTGCGCCTCATGCGCCGCCTCGAAAGCCGTACGCGCCGATGCCATGTCGCCCTCATAGCCGACCTGCAGCGCGGTATCCGTACCCGTGTAGCGCAGATGCAGCCGGGTGGCGTAGGTCTCGCCCGACACGCCCTGTCCGGCTAGATCGTCGCGCACCTGCGCCATCAGATCCGCAATCAGTCCGTCGAGGGCGCCGCGCGTGGCCTCCTCCAGCGGCTTCACCAGCCCCTGCTGGCGGCTGGCCGAAACCGTGGCGAGGCCGATGCCGTAAGCCGAGAGCAAACCCGAGAGCGGGTGTACCAGAACCGCTTCCATGCCGAGCGCATCCGCGACGAGGCAGGCGTGCTGCCCCCCCGCGCCGCCGAAGGAATTGAGCAGGTATCGCGTCACGTCGTGGCCGCGCTGAACGGAGATCTTCTTGACCGCATTCGCCATGTTCTCGACCGCGATGCGCACGAAGCCCTCGGCCGCCTCTTCGGCTCTGCGGTCGCCCGCGATCGCCTCGAAGGCCGCGCGCACGCCGTCGCGGTCGAGCGTCTGGTCCTGACCGGGGCCGAAGATCGCCGGAAACAGGTCGGGGTCGAGCTTGCCCAGCATGACGTTGGCATCCGTCACCGTGAGCGGCCCGCCGCGCCGGTAGCACAAGGGCCCCGGATCGGCGCCGGCGCTGTCGGGCCCGACGCGAAACCGGTTCGCATCGGCGTGCAGCACCGAGCCGCCGCCCGCCGCGACCGTGTGGATGCGCATCATCGGCGCGCGGATGCGCACGCCGGCGACCTCGGTATCGAAGGCCCGCTCGAATTCGCCCGCGCAATGCGCCACATCCGTCGAGGTGCCGCCCATGTCAAAGCCGATCACACGGTCCCAACCCGCGGCGCGCGCCGTCTCAACCATGCCGACGACGCCACCCGCGGGTCCCGACAGGATCGCGTCCTTGCCTTGGAACGCCTCTGCTGCCGTCATGCCACCCGAGGACATCATGAACTGCAGTGTCGGCCCCGCCTTGCCCGGCGGCGTGGCCCCGAGTGCGCCCGAAACCCGCGCCACGTAACGGCGCAGGATCGGCGACAGATAGGCGTCGACCACCGTGGTATCGCCACGCCCCACGAGCTTCAGGAGGGGCGAAACCTCGTGGCTGACCGAGACCTGACCGAAACCCATGCCGCGCACCATCTCGGCCAGCGCTGCCTCATGCGCGGGGGCGTTCCAGGCGTGCATCAACACGATTGCCACGGCGTCGATGCCCGCGCCGCGCAACCCCTCCAGATCGGATCGCAGCGCCTCGGCATCGAGCGGCATCTCGACGGTGCCGTCTGCGCGCACGCGCTCCTCGACTTCGATGACGCGCTCGTAGAGCTGCTCGGGCAGCAGGATCTCCTTGGCGAAGATGTCGGGCCGTCCCTGATAGGCGATGCGCAGCGCGTCGCGAAATCCGCGCGTGATGAGCAACGCCGTCCGGTCACCCTTGCGCTCCAGAAGCGCGTTGGTGGCGACGGTGGTGCCCATCTTGACCGTGCCGATGCGCACGGGGTCGATCTGACCGCCCAAAAGCCGCCGTATCCCCTCGATCGCGGCGTCCTCGTAAGCTTCGGCATTCTCGGACAAGAGCTTGAGCGGTTTCAGGGTGCCGTCGGGTGAGCGGCCAACCACGTCGGTGAAGGTGCCGCCACGATCGATCCAGAAATCCCAAACGCTCACGTCCCGCCCCCTTGTGCTGCTCACCAAGGGGTGCGCAATCCCCCCCCGATGGTCAAGATTCGACCGCGCCGCGCAGACGCCCAGCCTATGGGCAAATGCCCGAAGCTGTGGCAGTCTGCGACCGGGGGAAATACGGCGAGGAGGACGGCATGGCGCACGACTGGGATCTTATCATCTTCGATTGCGACGGCGTGTTGATCGACAGCGAGCTTCTGAGTGCGGAAGTGCTGATCGACCTGCTGGCGGCCGATGGCGTCGAGATCGACTTTGACCATGTGCGTCGCAATTTCCTTGGCCGCAGCTTCCCCACGGTGGCCAGACACATCCGCGAGGAATTGGGCCACGCCCTCGCCCCCGATTTCGACGCGCTGTACCGCGCGCGCCTGCTCGAGCGGTTCGAGACCGAGCTCAGGCCGATGCCCGGCATCGCTTCGGCCTTGGAGATGCTCGCCATGCGCGGCGTGCCGGTCTGCGTGGCGACCTCCTCGTCACCGCCTCGCGTGGCGCGCTCGCTCGATATCGTGGGGCTGGCCACGGCGCTGCCGCATGTTTTCACCGCAAGTCAGGTAGCGCGCGGCAAGCCCGCACCGGACCTGTTCCTGCTTGCGGCCAGGACCTTGGGCGCGGAACCGTCGCGCTGCCTCGTGTTCGAAGACAGCCTGCCGGGTCTGGAGGCCGCACAGGCCGCCGAGATGACCGCCGTGCGCTATACCGGTGGCAGTCATCTGACCCAAGCCAAGCTGCGCCATCACCCGAGCCTGCCGATCCTGGCCGATTGGGCCGATCTGCCTTCCATCCTGAACCGGCTGCGCCCGGAGGCCGTAAGATGAGCCAGTCGCGCTTTACCCCTGAGACCACCCGCCTAGACGACGCCGCGCGTGCGGGGTGGCTTTATTACGTCGCGGGCAACACCCAAGACGAGATCGCCCGCAAGCTTGGCGTGTCGCGGCAATCGGCGCAGCGATTGGTATCGCTCGCCGTGTCGGAAAAGCTGGTCAAGGTGCGGCTCGATCACCCGATCGCGCGCTGCATGGACCTCTCGGGCGCGCTGGCTCGAAAGTTCGACCTCAAGGTGATCGAGGTGGTCCCATCCGACCCCACCGCGCCCGAACTGATGACCGGCATCGCCATCGCCGCCGCGGCCGAGCTCGAAAAGCTGCTGAAAAGTCCCGACGAAAAGATCATCGCGCTGGGCACCGGTCGGGCGCTGCGCGCTTGCGTGGAGCAATTGCCCCGCATGGACTGCCCGCAGCACCGCATCGTCTCACGGCTTGGCAACATGATGTCCGACGGATCGGCCACGCCCTACAACGCCGTGATCCGCATGGCCGAACGCGTCGGCGCCAAGCACTATCCCTTCCCGCTTCCGGTTGTTGCGCGCGACGAGGAGGAGCTG
The DNA here is from genome assembly GCF_964022235.1 of uncultured Limimaricola sp. Lineage (NCBI taxonomy): Bacteria > Pseudomonadati > Pseudomonadota > Alphaproteobacteria > Rhodobacterales > Paracoccaceae > Limimaricola > uncultured Limimaricola sp. The sequence continues at coordinate 59,906 of NZ_CAXHZL010000016.1, forward strand.
CGGGTGATGCATGGGCAGGAGCCGGTGCGCCACACGATGGAGCTGTGCGCGCGGGCCGATTTCACCTTGGTCGGCGTGGGTCAGATCGGGATGGGCGCGCCCTTGCGAGTCGACGGCTTCATGGGGGGGCAGGAAATGGAGACGCTGATGGCGCAAGGGGCGTCGGGCGAGATCACCAGCTGGGTCTATGACGCCAAAGGCCGGGTGATGGACTGCGCCTTCAACATGCGCGTCGCCTCTGCGCCGCTGACGGTGGGTGGCGAGGCGCCGGTGGTCGGGCTCGCCGCCGGACCGGACAAGGCCGAGTCGATTTGCGCGGCGCTGCGCGGCGGCCTCATCAATGGGTTGATCACGGACGAGGCGACGGCCGAGCGGCTACTGAAACAGTAGCCAACCGGCCGTCGGGAGTCTCAGCCGCGCGCGTAGCGCTCGAGCGTGGCAGCGACGCCATCGGTCCAGAGCGACTTGATCTGCCGCGCGAAGGCGTCGGCGAAGGCGGGCTGCGCGCCCAGATCACCGAACACCGTGGCGTTGGACAGGAACGCCTGCGGATCATCCTTGGCCGCGAGGGCGCGGCGCTTGAGATCCTCGGCGTTGTCGTCGTTGGGCGCGATCGCCTCACCCGCCTCGTTCGTGCCCGCGCAGTAGCGGCACCACAGCGCCACTTCGAGCGCGAGCCCGTCGATGGCCTGCCCCTTGGACAGCGCATCGCGGATCACCGGCAGCACGAATTTCGGCTGGCGGTTCGTGCCGTCGAAGCACAGCCGCGGGATCGTGTCGCCGATCTCGGGGTTGGAGAAGCGCTCCTCGACCTTGCGGCGATAGGCTCCGAAATCCACACCTTCGATCGGCTCCAGCGTCGGGATGATCTCGCGCGTCTCCAGCGCCTCGAGCCAGGCCTTGATGCGCGGATCGGCCATGGCGTCATGCACGAAGTGATGCCCGAGCAGCGCCGAGGGATAGGCGATGGCCGCATGGCCACCGTTGAGGATGCGCAGCTTCATCAGCTCATAGGGTGCGACATCCGCGACGAACTCGGCACCGACATCTTCAAGCTTCGGGCGGCCCTGCGGGAAGTTGTCTTCGAGCACCCACTGCCGGAACGGCTCGCAGGCGACCGGCACCGCATCGACCAAGTCGAAGCGGTCCTTGACCAGAGCGCGTTCACGGTCCGAGGTCGCGGGCGTGATGCAATCGACCATGGAGTTCGGGAACGCGACGTTGGCCTCGACCCAAGCCGCGAAATCGGCGTCCGAGAGCTTGGCCAGACCGATCACCGTCTGCTTGGCCACGTGCCCGTTCTCGGGCAGGTTGTCACAGGACATCACGGTGAAGGGGGCTGCCCCCGCCTCGCGCCGACGCTTGAGCGCCAGGAGGATCATGCCGAAGGCGGTCTTCGGCGCATCGGGATGCTCGGCGTCGTGTTGAATGTCGGGGTGCGCCGCGTCGAAACCATCGGTCTTGGCGTCGACGAACCAGCCGCCCTCGGTCACCGTGAGCGACACGATGCGGATCGCCGGATCGCTCATCCGGGCGACAAGCTTGGCCGCGTCGATTTCGGTGAACTCGATCATCGCGCCGGTGACGCGGGCCGAAAGACCGGCGGGGTCGAGCTCGACCACCGTGGTGAGAAAGTCCTGCTTTTCCAGCGCGTCGCGCATCCGGGCGTCGCCCGCCCGCACGCCCGCGCCGCTGATCGCCCAGTCGTGGTCCGCGCCGGTCGAGAACAGCCGGTCAAGATAAACCGCCATGTGGGCGCGGTGAAAGTTGCCGACACCGATATGCACGATGCCCGCCGAAAGACCGGCGCGGTCGTATCCCGGCCCCTCGACGCCTTCGGGGAGGCGCGCGAGAGCTGCGGCGTTGAGATCAATGGCCATTGTCAGCCTCCTGTAGGGATGGGACGAGCCGTCAGCTCATCCATTGGCCGCCGTCGACGTTATACGTCTGCGACACGATGTAGTCGGACTCCGGGGACGCGAGAAACACGGCCATGCCGGTCAGGTCGTCGGGGGTGGCAAAGCGGCCCGCTGGCACACCTGCGGCGACCTCGGCCTTCTTCTGGCCCGGTGCCTTGCCTTCGAGCTTGGCGAACATGGAGTCCACATGTTCCCAATGCGCGCCATCGACCACACCGGGGGCGATGGCGTTGACGTTGATACCGTGCTTGATCAGGTTCAGGCCTGCCGACTGCGTCATCGAAATGACGGCGGCCTTGGTCGAGCAATAGACCAGCACGAGACTTTCGCCGCGTCGACCGGCTTGCGACGCCATGTTGATGATCTTGCCGCCGTGACCTTGGGCGATCATCTGCCGTGCGGCAGCCTGCATGGTGAACAGCGTGCCCGCGACGTTGACGGCGTAGAGTTTGTCAAAGCTTTCGCGGGTGATGTCGACCGTCTCGGCGGCATCGAAGAGCGCCGCGTTGTTGATAAGAATGTCGATCTTGCCCGCGGTCTCGACGACCTGCGCGATGGCGGCGTCGATGCTGTCCTGACGGCTCACGTCCATCTGTACCGCATAGGCCCCATCGCCGACCTCGCTGGCGGCGGCCTGTGCCGCCTCCAGGTTGATGTCGGCGATGGCAACCCGCGCGCCTTCGGCCACATAGGCTCTGGCAAAGGCCAGACCGATGCCGCGCGCGGCTCCGGTGACCATCGCGGATTTTCCGGCGAGCCGGTTCATGCGATCCGGAGCCCCTGCGCGTCGAAGCGGTGGATCTTGTCGGCCTGCGGGGTGAGGTAGACGGTGTCGCCGTGGTGCAGGCCGACCTCGCCACCGGCGCGGATGGTGAGGGTTTCACCAAGGCCCGTGTCGTGCACGTGGAAGAAGGTATCCGAGCCCAGATGCTCGGCCACGCCGATGCGGCCCTTCCAGGCACCATCGGTGGGCGAGACGTCGATGTGCTCGGGGCGGATGCCGATGGTGGTGGCGTCGTGCTTGCCGGCCTCCGCGCCCTCGATCAGGTTCATCTTGGGGCTACCGATGAAGCCCGCGACGAAGGTGTTGCGCGGTGCCTTGTAGAGCTCGAGGGGCGAGCCCACCTGCTCGATGTTGCCGGCGCGCAGCACCACGATCTTGTCGGCCATGGTCATGGCCTCGACCTGGTCGTGGGTGACGTAGATCATCGTCGTGTCGAGCTTCTTGTGCAGCTCCGAGATCTCCATCCGCATGCCGACGCGCAGCGCCGCATCGAGGTTCGACAAAGGCTCGTCGAACAGGAAGGCCGCCGGTTCGCGGACGATGGCGCGGCCGATCGCGACCCGCTGGCGCTGGCCGCCCGAGAGCTGGCCGGGGCGACGATCAAGGTAGTCGGTGAGGTTGAGCGCGCGCGCCGCGTTGTCGATGCGCCGCTTCTGCTCGTCCTCGGGCATGCCGGCCATCTTCATCGGGAAGGCGATGTTCTTGCGCACCGACATGTGCGGGTAGAGCGCGTAGCTTTGGAACACCATCGCCAGGCCGCGCTTGGCAGGCGGCAGGTCGGTTGCGGGCTTGCCGTCGATGCGGATCTCGCCTGCGGTGACGTCCTCGAGACCCGCGATCAGCCGCAGGAGCGTGGACTTGCCGCAGCCCGAGGGGCCGACGAAGACGACGAACTCGCCGTCGTTGATGGTGAGATCGAGAGGCGGGATGACCTGAACGTCGCCGAACTGCTTGGTCACCTTGTCGAGCGTGATGCGTCCCATTGGTGTCTTCCTTATTTCACTGCGCCGAAGGTGAGCCCGCGGACGAGCTGCTTCTGGCTGAACCAGCCGAGGATGAGGATCGGCGCGATGGCCATGGTCGAGGCGGCCGAGAGCTTGGCGTAGAACAGGCCTTCGGGGCTCGAGTAGCTGGCGATGAAGGCGGTGAGCGGCGCGGCCTTGGCCGCTGTGAGGTTGAGCGTCCAGAACGCCTCGTTCCACGCGAGGATGACGTTCAGGAGCAGCGTCGAGGCGATGCCCGGCACGGCCATCGGCGTCAGCACGTAGATGATTTCGTCACGCAGTGTGGCGCCGTCCATCCGCGAGGCTTCGAGGATCTCGCCGGGGATCTCCTTGAAGTAGGTGTAGAGCATCCAGACGATGATCGGCAGGTTGATCAGCGTCAGCACGATGACGAGGCCGATGCGGCTGTCGAGCAGGCCGAAGTCCCGGAAGATGAGATAGATCGGGATCAGCACGCCGACGGGCGGCAGCATCTTGGTCGAGAGCATCCACATCAGCACGTTCTTGGTGTGCTTGGAGGGGACGAAGGCCATCGACCAGGCGGCGGGGATCGCAATGATCAGCCCCAGCACGGTCGAGCCCAGCGAGATCACCACCGAGTTCCAGAAGTGCCGGAAGTAGTTCGAACGCTCCAGCACGGTGGAATAGTTCTCGGTCGTCCAGTTGAAGAACAGGAAGCTGGGGGGCGAGGAGATCGCCTCGGCCTCGGTCTTGAAGCTGGTGATGATGGTCCAAAGGATCGGGAAGAAGATCGCGAAACCGATGATCCAGGCGGCGATGGTATAGCCGGCCTTGCGGCGGGTGGAGACGGCACGGGCCATGTCAGGCGCTCCCTTCGTTCGGCATGCGGTGCTGCGGGCGGGGGGTGCGCGGGGTCAGGCCCCGCGCGGCGAAGGTGTCATGCTCAGGCATCGAGGTTCTTTCCGATCATCCGCATCAGGAAGACCGCGACGATGTTGGCGAGGATGATGGCGACCACGCCCCCGGCGGATCCGCCGCCCACGTCGAAGTTCAGCAAGCTGCGGGCATAGACGAGGTAGGTGAGGTTGGTGGAGGCCACACCCGGTCCGCCGTTGGTGGTCACGAGGATCTCGGCGAAGACCGACAGCAGAAAGATCGTCTGGATCAGGATCACCACGGTCACGGCGCGGCTCAGGTGCGGCAAGGTGATGTACCAAAAGCGCGAGAGCGGCGATGCCCCGTCCATCTCGGCGGCTTCCATCTGCTCAGAGTCGAGCGACTGGATCGCGGTGAGCAGGATCAGCGTGGCGAAGGGCAGCCACTGCCAGGCGACGATGCCAATGATCGAGGCCAGTGGTGCGTGGGTCAAGAAGTCGAAGGGTTGCAACCCGACCGCCTTGGAGAACTCCGCGAAGAGCCCCGAGACCGGGTTCATGAACATGTTCTTCCACACCAGCGCCGACACGGTGGGCATCACGAAGAAGGGCGCGATCACGAGGATACGCACGATCCCCTGCCCCCAAATCGGCTGATCCAGAAGGATCGCCAATAGGATGCCGCCGACCACGGTGACGATCAGCACGCCGCCGACGAGCAGCAGCGTGTTGATCAGCGCGGTGAAGAAGGCCGGATTGTTGAAGAAGAGCTTGTAGTTGAGAAAGCCCACGAAGCGCTCGGTCCCCGGCATCAGCAGGTTGTAGCGCAACAGCGAGAAATACACCGTCAGGACCAGCGGCACGATCATCCAGATCAGCAGCAGCCCGACTGCGGGCGATATCATGATCCGCGCGGCGGAGCGGGAGTGTTGAGTGGCCATCGGTCTCTCCGATTGTCAGGACGGGCGGCGGCGCGCAGACCCGTCGGCCCGGTGGCATGACGCAACCGGATGGGACGGCGGGCGGCGGCCCGTGGCGATGGTGGTGAGGGGGCGGTCGTTAAGGGGGGCGGTGGGGCCGGCCGGGAGGGTCCGGCCCCACCTGTTGTCAGGCAGAGGTTACTGACCGTAACCCGCAGCCTGCATCTCTTGGGCGGTCAGGTCCTGAGCGGCCGCGAGGGCCTCGTCGGCGGACATCTGACCGGCAAGCGCTGCCGACATCTGCTGACCCACAGCGGTAGCGATGCCCTGGAACTCGGGGATCGCGACGAACTGCACGCCGGTGTAGGGCACAGGGTCCACGGTCGGGTTGTTCGGATCGGCCGCGTTGATGCTCTCGAGGGTCATCTTGGCGAAGGGTGCCGCGTCCAGATACTCCTGGTTCTCATAGAGCGAGGTGCGGGTGCCCGGCGGCACGTTGGCCCAGCCTTCTTTCTCGGCGACCAGAGCGGCGTATTCCTTGGAGGTCGCCCAGGCCACGAAGGTCTTGGCGGCATCTTCGGCGTCGGTGCCGGCCGGGATGGCGAGGCTCCAGGCCCAGAGCCAGTTGCCGCGCTTGCCCAGACCGTTGTCGGGGGCCAAAGCGAAGCCGACCTTGTCGGCCACGGTGCTGTCGTCACCGGTCACGAAGGAAGCGGCGACGGTGGCGTCGATCCACATGCCGCACTTGCCTTGCTGGAACAGGGCGAGGTTCTCGTTGAAGCCGTTGTTCGCGGCACCCGGGGGGCCGTATTCGTTCAGCAGCATCAGGTAGTCGTCGAGCGTTGCCTTCCACTCGGGGCTGTCAAACTGCGGCGTCCAGTTCTCGTCGAACCAGCGCGCGCCATAGCTGTTGGACATGGCGGTCAGGAAGGCCATGTTCTCGCCCCAGCCGGCCTTGCCGCGCAGGCAGATACCGTAGACCTCATTGTCCTTGTCGGTCATCGCCGCAGCGGCTTCCTTGATGAACTCCCAAGTGGGCGCATCAGGCATCTCGAGGCCGGCCTCTTCGATCAGGTCGGTGCGGTACATGACCATCGAGCTTTCGCCGTAGAACGGCGCGGCATAGAGCGATCCGTCGATCGACAGGCCGCCGGCGATGGCGGGCAGGATGTCCTCGGCGTCGTAGTCCTCGGGGAGGTCGTCGAGAGCCACGAGCCAATCCTGCTTTGCCCAGATCGGAACCTCGTAGGTGCCGATGGTCATCACGTCGTACTGGCCGCCTTTGGTGGCGATGTCGGTGGTCACGCGCTGACGCAGCACGTTCTCTTCGAGGGTAACCCAATCGAGCTCGATGTCGGGGTGCTTCTCGGTGAAGTCCGAAGCGAGCTCCTGCATGCGGATCATGTCGCCGTTGTTCACGGTCGCGATGGTCAGCGTCTCGGCCTGCGCGATGGCTGCCATGCCGCAAAGGGCGGTGGCCCCCATGAGGGCGCGGGTAGTGTTAGTCATGTCTCTCCTCCCAAAGTCCGCCAGGGCAATTGCCTAGCTGATGAGCAATTACTCACCCATATATTGAGTCGTGTCAAGAGGAACGCATGACAGCATTGCATCCCACGCATGGTTAATGACTGGTTACTGCCCGTGAAGTGATGCGCGGCGGGCTTCGCATCCCGGGGTTTGTGCCATAGGTTTCAGGGGCATCAAGAAAGGCCGGGGCGCATGGACGAGACGATGGAAACGAGCCGGATAGAGGCGCGCGGTCTGCGTCAATCGCGTGAAATCGAAGCCCATCTCGCCTGGCTCGACAGCTTTACAGGCACCGCCTTGGGCGTCTTGTCGGTGGCGAGCGGCATTTACACCTATCTCGGCGTATCCTCCCTGCTCGACGACACCGGCGCGCTCTCGGTTTTCGCGGCCATGGCCTATTCGATCGCCGTCTCGGTCGGCATCTTCGTCTTCTGGTCCTACATGCTGCGGCTTCTGCCCGCCGTGCGCTCGGCCGCCTCGCGGATCGGGCTGCTGGCCTCCATGGGCTTGGGATCGTTGGCCATCGTCGCGATGTCATCATGGCTCAACGCCGCCGCCCTCGCAGGTGCCGCTGCGGTGGAGCAGCATCTGGCGACCACAGTGCAGGACTATCAGGGCGCTCTGGAGCGGGCGAACATCATCGCCGTCTCGGCCCAAGGGCTCGGGCGCGACGTAGCGCGCGTGCGCACCAGCTTCGAGGATCTGGGAGAGCAGGAGGCCTCGGGCGGGCTGTCGGGCTTTGCCGGGCGCGGCGCGGTGTTCCGGCTGCTGCGTCAGAAATCGGACGAACTCACCGCGCTGGAGGCGCAGATCGCTAGCCAGCAGCCGCTGCTCGATGCGGCCTTCGCCGAAGGCAACGCGACGCTGAGCCGGATGCGCGCGCTAACCGTGGCCCCCGGCCCGGTCGAGACGCGCGCGGTCGAATTTTCGGAAGAGGCCGTGCGCCTCGCGGGGGTCATCACGACGCTGCGCCAGCTTTCGGTGGCCCCCTTGGTCGCCCGCGCCGCGCGCGATCTATCGGCCTCGGTGGTGCTGCCACAGCTCGACGGCGGCGACGATGCGGCGCGCTCGGGCCAACAGGCGACGATCGACTCGGTCCTGACGGTTCTGGGCCAGCGGGCCCAGACGCTCGGGTCGGCTGCCGAGGCCGTGATCGCCATGCCGCCTCCGCCTGACACCACCTATACGCCGATCTCCGCCGCCGACGCGGTGATCCTCTATGCGCGCAATTTCGTCCCCTCTTGGGCAGGCGCCATCGCCATCGACCTGCTGCCGGCGGTGCTGGTGCTGATCGTGTCGGTGGCGCAGGCGGCGGTGCGTTCGGGGCGCGAAGGCGTGGCGGTCGAGGATCAGATGACGCTGGCCGAACTGCGCGGCGCGCTGATCGCACTGCGAGAGATCGAGGCCATAACACCCGCCGCGCCAATCGACGCACTGCGTGAGGCGCCCGACGAGACGGCACCTTCTTCAAGACCCGTCGACCTTGCCCGGCCTGCCGAATGACGGGCCCGCGTCGCTGGCTCATCGCGGTGTTGACAGCCGAGGTGGCGATCGGCGCGCTGCTGTTTGGCGGCGATCTCGCGCGCGCCCTGCCGCGCATCGCCTGGCCCTCGTCCGCACCGCAGCTGACCGAACCGGTGCAGCCGGGCGATCAGACCCGCCGGTTTCGCCCCGATCGCCTACCTTCTCGCGACCGACCCGACGGCACGCCGCTGCCCGACACCGCCGATATGCCGGACCGGTTGCGGATCGAACCGGTCGAGGGCGGCATCACGCTGCGGGGCCGGATTGCACTGGGGGATGCCGCGCGGCTGACGGCCGCGCTCGATCTGGCCGATCCGTCCCCAGCCACCGCTTGGCTCGACAGCCCCGGCGGTTCGGTCGCCGACGCGTTGGAGATCGGGCGCAGGCTGCGGGTCGACGGCATCGACACCGCGATCAAGGCCGAGGCAGTCTGTCTCTCGGCCTGCCCTTACCTTCTCGCGGGCGGAACCGCGCGGCGCGTGGCCGAGGGCGCTTGGGTCGGCGTGCATCAGCACTACTTCGAGCAGAACACCGCCCTGCCCGCCATCTTTGCTGTCGAGGACATCCAGCGCGGACAGGGCGAGGTGATGGAATACCTGATCGAGATGGACATCGACCCGGCCCTGATGCGCCACGCGCTCGCCACACCCCCCGACGAGATCTACCTGCTGTTGCCCGAGGAGTTGGAGCGCTACGGGCTGAGCACGCCCCCACCCGATCCCGCCGGTTGAGCACCGCGCCCGCCCGTCCCTCTTGACGCGGCGCGTCCGCCTGTCACAAGGCACGCCATGAGCACTGGCGCCCTTACCATCGACCTCGACGCGCTCGCCGCCAACTGGCAGGCGCTTGATTCCATGACCGTCTGCGAAACAGGCGCGGTCGTCAAAGCCGATGGCTATGGCCTCGGCGCACCGCGGGTCGCGCGCAGGCTGGCGCAGGCCGGGGCTCGGCGCTTCTTCGTCGCGGTGGCCGAGGAAGGCGCTGTGCTGCGCCGCGCGCTTGGCCCCGAGCCCGAAATCTATGTCTTTTCGGGGCATATGGAGGGCGACACCCGCAAGCTCGCCGGTGCCGCGCTGATCCCGATGCTGAATTCAATCGAGCAGCTTGCCCGGCACCTCGAGGCCCTGCCCGGCCACGCCTTCGGCATCCAGCTCGACACCGGCATGAACCGGCTAGGGTTCGAGTGGGCCGACTGGTCCGAGGCCGCGGGCATCGCGCTCGATCACGATCCGCTCTGGCTTACCAGTCATCTCGCCTGTGCCGACGAGCCCGACCACGGGATGAACGGCTACCAGCTCGACATCTTCCGGCAGATGACCGACGGGCTCGGCGTGCCACGCTCGCTGTCGGCGACGGGCGGCATTCTGCTCGGATCCGATTATCACTTTGATCTGACCCGGCCTGGCATCGGTCTCTATGGCGGGCACCCCTTCGATGCCGCACAGCCCGTGGTCCGGCTCGATCTGCCGGTGGTGCAGTGCCGCGACCTCATGGAAGGCGAAGTCGTCGGCTATGGCAATTCGTGGCAGGCCGAGCGCCCGAGCCGCATCGCGACGCTGTCTGGCGGCTATGCCGACGGGCTGCTGCGCGCGCTATCGGGAAAGGCCATCTTTCATCACGGCGACAGGCCCTGCCCGCTCGTGGGCCGCGTGTCGATGGACCTGATCACGGTCGACATCACCGACCTGGGGTCGGACCCTGATTTCCTGACCCTTCTGGGCCCGGCGCAGGGCGTCGACGCGCTGGCACGGGCGGCCGGAACCATCGGCTACGAGATCCTCACGTCGCTGGGATCGCGCTACGCACGGCTCGATAATCTGGGCTGATCCTGCCCAGATGTTGCGATCTGTTCACATATGACGACAATACGATCACAATTCTTGGTGATCACGCGGTTTCAGGAACCGGCGGAGACCCGCCGAGGTTATGGTGGAAACTGACACATCCGTGCCGGAGACCGCCCGTGACACAGACCAACCCTTCCGCCTTTGCTACCCGCGCCATGCAGATGATCGCGATGATGACGCTGGCTATTGCCGCCACCGCCGCTGCCGCTGCAACCATCGCTGCGGCGCTGGGGTATCTGCCTTGGCTCGAACTTACCGCCCGATTCGGTGAGACCTCTCTGCCTTGGGCCGGAATGGCGCTGCAGATCTTTCTGACCGTCCTCCTCGTCACACTGGTGTTCTTCCTGCCCTCAGCGGGTCGCGTTCTGGCGCTCGAGCACAGCCACCGCCATTTTCGTATCTCCATGGATGATGTGGCCCGCGCCTATCATGTTGCCCATACCGCCGATCGGGCGGGTGTCTTCACGATGTCGTCCGAGTTCGATGCCGTGCGCGAGCGTCTGGCCTTCCTGCGTGATCATCCCGATCTCGGCCACCTCGAGCATGACGTGATGGAAGTCGCGGCGCAGATGGGCGAACAGTCCCGCGATCTTGCCGATATCTACTCGGACGAAAAGGTGTCCCGGGCCCGCAAATTTCTGGCTCAGCGACAAGAAGATGCCGAGCGCCAGCAGGAGCGGATCATCGAGGCGCTTCATGTGTGCCGCGAGATGAAGCGTTGGGCCGATCAGGTCGAGCTTGAGGAAAGCGTCGTGGCCAGCCAGCTTGCGCAACTCGACGACCAGCTTCAGACCATGCTGCCAGAGCTGGGCTTCGAAGCGCCGCGCCGCGCGGAGGCGACCGATGCCGTGATGCCCGATGACGCGCCTAAGGTCGTCAACATGAAGCCCGCCGCCGAATAAGTCGGTCACCGGCGTTGGGTGTGTCGTAAACGCAAGGTGAACATTCAAGGCCCGGCGCATCGCGTCGGGCCATTGCTCGTGTGCCTCGGATCGGCGAAAAGACCTGCATGGCCAAGGATCTCAATTACGTTTGCACTGAATGCGGCGCGACCCATTCGAAATGGTCGGGGCGCTGCGACGCCTGCGGCGCATGGAACACCATTCAGGAAGAAGCACCTCTGACCACCGGTCCCGGTGCCAAGGCAATCGGCGCGCATCGCGGTCGCAAGGTGGTGCTGACCGACCTTGCCTCCACACCCGAAGCCCCGCCCCGCACGATGTCCGGCGTCGCCGAGCTCGACCGGGTGTTGGGCGGCGGTCTCGTGGCGGCCTCGGCACTGCTTGTGGGCGGCGATCCTGGCATTGGAAAATCGACGCTGCTTTTGCAGGCCGCGGCTCGCTTTGGACGTAACGGGCTCAAGGTCATCTATGTCACGGGTGAGGAATCGGCGGCACAGGTTCAGATGCGCGCCCAGCGTCTTGGCCTGACCGACAGCCCGGTGACGCTGGCGGCGGAAACCAACCTGCGCGACATCCTGACGACGCTTGATGCCGAGCGCCCCGACCTCGTGATCATCGACTCGATCCAGACCATGTGGTCCGATAAGGTCGAAGCCGCGCCCGGTTCGGTCAGCCAGGTTCGCACCGCCGCGCATGAGTTGACGACATTCGCCAAGACCCGCGGCATCGCCGTGATCATGGTGGGCCATGTCACCAAGGAAGGCACGCTCGCGGGCCCCCGCGTGGTCGAGCACATGGTCGATTGCGTGCTCTATTTCGAAGGCGAACGCGGCCATCAGTTCCGGATCCTGCGCGCCCACAAGAACCGCTTCGGCCCCGCCGATGAGATCGGCGTGTTCGAGATGACCGGCAAGGGTCTCGCCGAAGTCAAGAATCCCTCGGCGCTGTTCTTGTCCGAGCGCGACACGGCGACTCCCGGTTCGGTGGTCTTCGCGGGCATCGAAGGCACGCGGCCGATCCTATGCGAGATTCAGGCCCTCGTCTCGCCCGCCCAGCCCGGTCAGACCCGACGCTCCGTCGTTGGCTGGGATGGCGGGCGGCTGGCGATGATCCTCGCGGTGCTCGAAAGCCGTTGCGGGGTCTCCTTTGCCGGGCTCGATGTCTATCTCAACGTCGCGGGCGGGCTGCGGATCAGCGAACCCGCCGCCGATCTGGCCGTTGCGGCGGCGCTGATCAGCGCGCGCGAGGACGCATCCTTGCCGGTCGATTGCGCGATCTTCGGCGAGATTTCTCTCTCCGGGGCGGTGCGACCGGTGGCGCAGACCGAAAACAGGTTGAAAGAAGCCGCAAAACTTGGTTTCACGCAGGCCATCCTGCCACAGCGCCCCAAGCGCCGCGCCGGGGCGGAAACGGCGGCCGGGCTGGATCTGCGCGAAATGCGCGACCTGCCGGGATTCGTCGACACGGTGTTCGGTCTGGCGCCCGGCGAACGGGAATAAGGGTTCTCATGGAAAGTTTCACGATCATCGACGGCATCGTCGCGCTCATCGTCGTGGTGTCGGCGCTTCTCGCCTACTCCCGCGGTCTGGTGCGCGAGGCTCTGGCCATCGCGGGCTGGATCGGCGCGACCATTCTCGCCTTCATCTTCGCCGATCAGGTGCGCCCGCTGGTGCGCCAGATCCCCGTGGTGGGCGACTTCATCGGCGACAGCTGCGAATTGTCGATCATCGCCGCCTTCGCGGTGGTCTTTGCCATCGCGCTGGTGCTGTTCTCGATCTTCACCCCGGTGTTCTCGGGCGCGGTGCAGCGCTCGGCACTGGGTGGCATCGATCAGGGCTTGGGCTTTCTCTTCGGTGTGGCGCGTGGAGTCCTGCTCGTGGCCGTGGGCTTCTTCGTCTACGAGGTGATCCTCTCGGCGCAGCAGATCCCGATGGTCGAGAACAGCCGTGCGGCGGCCGTGTTCGGCCAGCTCACCGAAAACTTCACGACCGAAGAGCCGCAGGCGGCGCTCGCTTGGGTGACTCTGCAGTACGAACAGCTCGTCGGCCTGTGCGGCACCCCCGCGTAAACTCAGAGCAATACGGCGCGGATGGCATAGGCCACCGCGCCGATTACGGCCACACCCATGGCCCAGAGCGCCACGAACCACACGATCCTTCTCAGCATCAGTGATAGCCCTTTTCGGGGTCGAGTTTGCCGCGAAACACCCAGTAGGCGTAGCCGGTGTAGGCAAGGATGATCGGCACCAGAACGATGGCACCGACGAACATGAAGAGCTGGCTCTTGGCGGGGGCCGCCGCCTCCCAGATGGTGATGTCTTGCGGGATCGCCAGCGGCCAGATCGAAATCCCGAGACCCAGGAAGCACAGCGCGAAAAGCGCCAGCCCTAGAAGAAACGGCCGCATATCGCGCCCATGCGCGAAGAGCGAGCGCGCCAGCAGCAGCGCTATCCCCGCGATCAGGATCGGCACCGGCGCCGTGAGCGCGATCTGCGGCCAGCCGAACCAGCGCGCGGCATAGCCTGCCCCGAGAAACGGCGTGGCAAGGCTCACCGCCGCGATCCCCACGAGCGTCGCCACGAAGAAGGCGCGCGCCATGACCCGGACCCGATGCTGGATGTCGCCCTCAAGCTTCATGTTGAGCCAGCAGGCCCCCAGAAAGGCGTAGCCCGCAACCACAGCAAGTCCGCACAGCACCGAGAACGGCGACAGCCAATCCCACCAGCCCCCGGCATAGGCCCGCCCCTCGACCTCGATGCCCTGCAAGAACGCGCCCAGGATGATGCCTTGGGCCATCGCCGCCGTGACAGAGCCGCCGATGAAGGCCGCGTCCCATGCGCGCTTCGACAGGCGCGAGGTCGCGCGCCAGCGATATTCGAACGCAACGCCCCGGAAGATCAACGCCAGCAACATCGCGATGATCGCCGGATACACGGCGGGCATGATGATCGCATAGGCCATGGGAAAGGCGGCGAAGAGCCCGCCGCCCCCCAACACCAACCATGTCTCGTTGCCGTCCCAGACCGGGGCGACCGAGTTCATCATGATGTCTCGGTCCTCTTTCTTGCGAAAGAACGGGTAGAGGATGCCGATCCCGAGATCGAAGCCATCGAGCACGACATAGACGAAGACCGAAAATGCCAGCAGCAGGGCCCAGGCGATAGTGAGGTCGATGGAATAGAACATCAGCTGGTCTCCGGTGCGATATCACGGCCGCTTTCGCGCATCTGCCGGTCGGGGGTGATGCCGGTGCTCCGGATCGGGCCCGGCTCCACCCGTACGCCGCGCTCGCCCAGCGCCGGGGCGTGGTGCATCAGCTTGAGGATATAGGCCACGCCCGCGCCGAAGACGATGAAGTAGATCACCACGAAGGCGATGAGCGATGTTCCGACCGCGCTGGCCCCCAGCGGCGAATGCGCTTCTGCGGTGCGCAGGGCGCCATAGACAACATAAGGCTGGCGGCCGACCTCGGTGGTGATCCAGCCCGCGAGGACGGCGATCAGCCCTGAAGGCCCCATCACCAGCGCGGCGCGATGCAGCCACTTGGCATCGTAAAGCCGCCCCCGGAACCGCGCCCAGAGCGAGAAGACCCCGACGCCCAGCATCGCAAAGCCCAAGCCCACCATGATGCGGAATGACCAGAACACGATCGCCACTGGCGGCTGATCCTCGCGCGGGATGGTGTCGAGGCCGTCGAGCGGCGCGTCTAGATGGTGCTTGAGGATCAGCGACGACAGTTTCGGAATGCCGATAGCGTATTTCAGCTCCTGCGCCTCCTGATCTGGAATGCCGAAGAGATACAGCGGCGCGCCCTCGGGGTGGCTTTCGAAATGTCCCTCCATCGCCATGACCTTGGCGGGCTGGTGCTCGAGCGTGTTGAGGCCATGCGCATCGCCGAGAAAAATCTGGATTGGCGCGACGATGGCCGCCATCCACATCGCCATCGAGAACATGGTGCGCACGCCGGGATTCTTGCGCTCTCCACGCAGCAGGTGCCATGCCCCCACGCCGCCGACGATGAAGGCGGTGGTGAGATAGGCCGCCGTCAACGTATGCGCGAGGCGGTAGGGGAAGGACGGGTTGAAGATGATCGCCCACCAGTCCTCCGGCACGAACTGCCCGTTCTCGGCGATGGAATAGCCCTGCGGCGTCTGCATCCATGAGTTCACCGACAGGATCCAAGTGGCCGAGATTGCGGTGCCGACGGCCACCATCAGGCAGGCGAACATGTGCAGCCCGGGACCGACCTTGTCGCGCCCGAAGATCATGATGCCCAAGAACCCGGCTTCGAGGAAGAAGGCCGTCAGCACCTCATAGGCCATGAGCGGCCCGATCACCGGTCCGGCCTTGTCGGAGAACACCGACCAGTTGGTGCCGAACTGGTAGGACATGGTGATGCCCGACACGACGCCCATGGCAAAGCAGATCGCGAAGATCTTCAGCCAGTACTTGAACAGCCGCAGGTAGGCCTCGTCCCCGCGCCACAGATACAGCGCGTTGAGCACGGCCAGAAAACTCGCCAATCCGATCGAGACCGCCGGAAAGATGAAGTGGAAGGCGACGGTGAAGCCGAACTGCATCCGCGCCAGAGTGACCGCGTCGAAACCGAGAAAGGTGTCCATGGGGCGAGTTCCTTGTGCCTGCCCCTGACTTAGGGACAGGGCGGGCAGAGGCAACGCGACATCATGCCATTCGGGCCGGACGCGACAACGTGCCTCGCGGCAGCAAAGGCCGGTGCGGGCGCGACAACGTGACCACGGGACGCCCGCTTTGCCTTGCAAGGCGGCGCGCGACAGGGCATTGGGCGACCCGACGGAAAGGATGACGTCATCCTTTCGTGACACTCGGACGCGGAGGCCGTAAACGGTCCTCGCAACGCACCGGATTCGGAGCCAGCCAGATGCGCGATTTTCCCGCCCACCCCTTCGACGACGACAAGCTCAAGGAGGAATGCGGCGTGTTCGGCGTCATCGGCGTCTCTGACGCCGCGAACTTCCTCGCCCTTGGCCTGCACGCCCTGCAGCACCGTGGTCAGGAAGCCGCCGGCATGGTCACCCATGACCCCGAAGCCGGGTTCTGCTCGGCCCGCCGCATGGGCTATGTCCGCGACAACTTCACCTCGCGCGAGGTTCTTGAGACCTTGCCCGGCACGCTCGGGATCGGCCATGTCCGTTACTCGACCTCCGGCCACAAGGGCCAGACCGCGATCCGCGACGTGCAGCCCTTCTTCGGCGAATTCTCGATGGGCGGTGCCGCCGTCGCCCACAACGGCAACCTTACCAATGCCACGGCGCTGCGCCGCGAGCTGATCGAGCGCGGCTCGATCTTCCAGTCGTCCTCGGACACCGAATGCATCATCCACCTGATGGCGCGCTCGATGGGCCGGTCGATCCCTGATCGCATGGAAGAGGCGCTGCGCAAGTGCGAAGGCGCCTTCTCGATCGTCGCGATGACTCGCACCAAGCTGATCGGCTGCCGCGACCCGCTGGGCGTGCGCCCGCTGGTGCTGGGCAAGCTGGGCGATGGCTGGGTTCTGTCGTCCGAGACCTGCGCGCTCGACATCGTCGGCGCCGAACTGGTGCGCGAGATCGAGCCGGGCGAGATGGTTGTCATTACCACCAACGGCGTCGAGAGCAACTTCCCGTTCAAGAGCCGCGCCTCGCGCTTCTGCCTGTTCGAACACGTCTATTTCTCGCGCCCCGACAGCATCCTGGGCGGTCGCTCGGTCTATGAGACGCGCCGCCAGATCGGCATCGAGCTGGCCCGCGAGGCCCCGGTCGACGCCGATCTCGTCTGCCCGGTGCCCGACAGCGGCACCCCCGCCGCGATCGGCTTCAGCCACGAAAGCGGCATCCCCTACGGCATGGGGATCATTCGCAACCAGTACATGGGACGGACCTTCATCGAGCCCTCCGAGCAGATCCGCAACATGGGCGTGCGGCTCAAGCTCAACGTCAACCGCGCGCTCATTCGCGGCAAGCGGGTGATCCTCGTCGACGACTCGGTGGTGCGCGGCACCACTTCGCGCAAGATCAAGGAGATGATCCTCGACGCAGGCGCGGCCGAGGTCCACTTCCGCATCGCCTCCCCGCCGACCGCCTGGCCTTGCTTTTACGGCGTCGACACGCCCGAGCGCGAGAAGCTGCTGGCGAGCCACATGAGCGAGGAGGAGATGCGCCGGCATCTTGATGTCGACAGCCTGAAGTTCATCACGCTCGATGGCCTCTACCGAGCGGCGGGCGTGGCCGAAGGCCGTGATCCCAAAGCGCCGCGCTATTGCGATGCCTGTTTCTCGGGCGACTACCCGGTCTTGCCCGCGGACATGATCGAGAAGGGCTTCCAGCTCAAGACCGCGGCGGAATAAGCGGCTCGGATCAGTCCTCGGTCGGCCCCTCCCAAGGGGCCGGCTCGTCCGCGGTGGACCGATCCCGCGCGTCATCCGCGAACGCGGCCTCAAGCCCGGCGATGTCCACTTTGCCCATCTCCATGAAGGCTTGCGCGACCCGGCCCGCCGCGTCCCGGTCCGCCTCCGCGAGCAGCCGCGGCACGGCCCGTGGCAGGATTTGCCATGACAGGCCGAACCGATCGCGCAGCCAGCCGCAGCGCCCGCCCTCACCGCCTTGCGACACCAGCGCCGACCAAAGCCTGTCGACCTCGGCCTGATCGTTTGCCAGCACCGAAATCGGCACCGCTTCGGTCAGGCGCAGATGCGGCCCGGCGTTGAGAGCGACATAGCCGATGCCGCCCAGCGTGAACTCGACCACGCTTGCATGCTGATCGACTTCGGATCGGCGAACACGGTCGATCCGGCTATCGGGCAGCAACGATATATAAAACTGCGCCGCCTCTTCCCCCTGCGTATAGAACCACAAGCAGATCCTCTGTTTTTCCGGTGTCATCAGCGTCCCTTCCCGTCCCGTAGGACAGGTAGGGCACATGAGCGTCAGGTCTTCCCTTGGTACCGAATCCCACCGATGGGTCAGCCCTGTCGACGGCCCAACCATGACCAGATCGCGCGCGCGCCGAGGATGGCCAGCGTCGTTTTCACGACCTTGCCGACAAGGAAGGGCACGGCCCCGGTCATCACCGCTTCGCCCAATGTCAGCGGCGTGCGCGCAGCGAGCCAGATCACGCCCGGCACCAAGAGCGCCAGAGACGGCAGATAGACCGCGAGAAAGAGCCAGCCGAAGCCGTCCCGCCCCCACCGCTGCACGAGCCATGCCGTCAACCATGCCATCCCGACGAACCCCCACAGATACCCTGCGGTGGGACCGTAAAGTGCCGCGATACCGCTGCCGCCACCGGCAAAGAACGGCAGCCCGGCCGCGCCGAGTGCGAGATAGACAAGCAGTACACTCGCCGCGAGGAGGGGCGCGCAGAGCAGCCCGACGAGCGAGACGGCGAGCGTCTGAAGCGACATCGGCACCGGATACATCGGCACGTCGATCTGTGCGCCCAAGCCCACGAGGAACGCCCCCCCGAGAACAAAGCCGATCGTCGCGATGGCCCCCTGTCCCGGCAAGCTGCGCGTCGCACCGGATGTCCGAGACATGTTCCGTCTCCTCCTGATCAGGACATTGGGGGGCATACTCCGGCTTTCCTCGCCCTTCGGTCAACGCCGAAGCTCTTGCCGGGCCGGGGATAATACTTCAAATGCAGGCCATATGACCGACCCGCGGCCCCCCATTGGCGCGTCCGAGCGCCCAGATCGCATCCTCGTGCTGTGCACCGGGCGCTGCGGTTCGACGACGCTCGCGCAGGCCTGCGGACACTTCGGCAATTGGAGCGTCGCCCATGAAAGCCGCAGCCACCTTACCGGGGCGGCACGGCTGGAGTTCCCACCGCGACATATCGAGATCGACAACCGGCTGAGCTGGTTCTTGGGGCGCATCGAGCGGGATCTGGGCGACAGCGCGGGCTATGTGCACCTGCTGCGCGATCCCGAAGAGGTGGCCCGGAGCTTTGCGCGCCGATCGGGTCAGGGCATCCTGCGCGCCTACCGCCAGGACATCCTGACCCACACGCGCTGGCGCGAGCCCAAGTCGACCCTCATCGAACAATGCCGGGACCATGTCGACACGGTCACCGCCAACATCGAGGCCTTTCTGGCCACCCGGCGCCACAAGCTGACGATCCGGCTCGAAAGCATCGAGCGCGATTTCGACCGCCTGTGCGACTGGATCGGCGCGCAGGGCGATCTCGACGCCGCGCGCGCCGAGCTGGCACGCCGTCACAACGCATCCACGGGAGACCCTGCGGCATGACCGAGACCACCTTGCCCGTTCTGATCACCGGCGCCAGCCGCGGCCTTGGCGCGGCACTTGCCGAAGCCCTCGCACCGGGTCGGCACATCATCGCCGTCGGCCGCACCACCGGTGCGCTCGAAGAACTCGACGACCGCATCCGCGCCGCGGGCGGTCAGGCCACGCTGGCGCCTATGGACATCACCGTGCCAGAGGCGATGCAGCAGCTTTGCCGTTCGATCCATGACCGCTGGGGCGGTATCGGGCTCTGGGTCCATGCCGCCATCCACGCAGGCCCCCTCGCGCCTGCGCCGCATCTGGCGGACAAGGACCTCGATCGCTCCATCGCGGTGAACCTGCGCGCCACGGCGCGGCTCGTCTCCTATGTGGCGCCCCTTCTGGGCCAGACCGGGCGCGCCGTGTTCTTCGACGACCCCGTGGGTGGCGAGAAGTTCTTTGGCCATTATGGCACCACCAAAGCCGCGCAGATGGCGCTCGTACGCTCGTGGCAGGCCGAGTCCGTCAAGACCGGGCCAAAGGTGCGCATTCTGTCCCCGCGGCCCATGCCCACCGCGACCCGCGCTCGGTTCTATCCGGGTGAGGACCGCGCGGCACTCAGCGACATCCGCGATGAAGCGGCGCGCCTTTTGCCCGAGATACTCGAAGCCTGAGACGCCTGCGCGGCCCCGGCCCGTCACCGGTTCATCCCCGCAAGGCTGGACGCGGCAGCGCCCGGCGCCGTCCCCCGCCGGAACGCTTGCCGCCTCCCTGCCGCTCCCGTAACAAGGGGCCAAAGGGGGCCGCATGCGCATTCTCATCACCAATGACGACGGTATCAACGCACCGGGCCTCAAGGTGCTCGAAGAGATCGCCGCCGAAATCGCGGGGCCGTCGGGCGAGGTCTGGGTCGTGGCCCCCGCCTTCGAGCAATCGGGCGTGGCGCACTGCATCTCCTACACCCATCCGACGATGATCGCCGAGCTTGGCCCCCGTTTTTTTTTTAATGATACGGCGACCACCGAGATCTACACTCTTTCCCTACACGA
>NZ_CAXHZL010000017.1:0-71876 GCF_964022235.1 uncultured Limimaricola sp.
CGGAACCAGTAGAGGTTGGCGAACTGCTGGTCGGGCAGCTGGTAGAGCTTGCCGTCCGGGCCGGTGGTGAACTCGATCCCGATGAAATCATCGAGGTTCAGGGTCGGGCTGGTGACGTCCGCGCCCTCGCCCGCCATCCAGTCGGTCAAGTTGCGCGCCTGCTGGTAGCGCCAATGCGTGCCGATCAGGTCGCTGTCGTTGATGTAGGCGTCGTAGATGTTCTCGCCCGACTGCATCTGCGTCTGCAGCTTCTCGACCACGTCGCCTTCGCCGATCAGGTCGTGGGTGACGTTGATGCCGGTGATCGCGGTGAAGGCCGGGGCCAGCACGTTGGCCTCGTATTCATGCGTGGTGATGGTTTCGGAGACCACGTTGATCGACATGCCCGAGAACGGCTCAGCGGCGTCGACGAACCACTGCATCTCGGCCTCCTGCTCCTCACGGGTGAGGGCCGAACGCTCGATCGTGTCGTCGAGAAACTTGGTCGCGGCGGCCATGTCGGCCATCGCGGGCCCGGCCAGCAGGCCGAGCGCCAAGCCCAGCGCGGTGGTGGACTTCAAAAGCGGGTTCATATGGTTTCCTCCCATTTATCGAACCGTAAACAGACGCCGCCTCCCAGAACGGCGCCAAACGAACCTGTCAGACCCAGCGAAACACCGCTGCGGCGTAGATCAGGCAAACCAGCATCGCCCAGGGCTGCGGCGCTTCGACGAGCCCCAGCCAGGCGAGATTTATGAAGGCAGAGCCCAGCAGGGTGATAAACAGCCGATCCCCCCGCGTGGTCTCGATTCCCAGCACCCCGGTGCGCGGCGTCTCGGGGTAGCGGATTGCCAGCACGGTGAAGATCATCAAAAGCACCGCTATCGAGCCGAAGAAGATTGCCGTGGGAACGGTCCAAGCCATCCATGCCATGTCGTTTCTCCCTCTTTCAGACGCGGCCCAGGGCAAAGCCCTTGGCGATGTAATTGCGCACGAACCAGATCACGAGCGCGCCGGGCAGGATCGTCAGCATCCCCGCCGCCGCCAGCACGCCCCAGTCGAGACCCGAGGCCGAGACCGTCCGCGTCATCGTCGCCGCGATCGGCTTGGCATCGACGCTCGTGAGCGTACGCGACAACAGCAGCTCGACCCAAGAGAACATGAAGCAGAAGAACGCCGCGACACCGACACCGCTTGCCACCAACGGCATGAATATCTTGATGAAGAACCGCGGGAAGGAATAGCCGTCGAGATAGGCGGTCTCGTCGATCTCACGCGGCACGCCGCGCATGAAGCCCTCGAGGATCCACACCGCCAGCGGCACGTTGAACAGCGTGTGCGCCAGCGCGACCGCGATGTGGGTGTCGAACAGACCCACCGAGGAATAGAGCTGGAAGAACGGCAGCGCGAAGACGGCCGGCGGCGCCATGCGGTTGGTCAGCAGCCAGAAGAACAGGTGCTTGTCGCCCATGAAGCTGTAGCGCGAGAAGGCATAGGCCGCAGGCAGCGCCACCGCGATCGAGATGACGGTGTTCATCGTCACGTAGATGATCGAGTTGACGTAGCCCATGTACCACGACGGATCGGTCAGGATCTTTTCGTAATTGGCCAGCGTCAGGTTGCGCGGCCACATCGAAAAGCCCGAGAGGATCTCGGCGTTGGTCTTCAGGCTCATGTTCAAGAGCCAGTAGATCGGCAGCATCAGGAACAGCAGGTAGAGCACCATCACGATCACCGAGCCCTTGGGCCGGAAGCGGCGGCGGGTCCGGGTGCCCGGTCGCGCGGTGGCGACGTCACCGGGGATCGAGGCGGCGCCGGGGGCGGAGGTCACATCGGTCATCACACACCATCCCTTTTGTCGAGGTTGGTCATCACGGTGTAGAACACCCATGAGATCAGCAGGATGACGAGAAAGTACATCAGGCTGAAGGCCGCGGCCGGTCCGAGATCGAACTGACCCAGAGCCATCTTCACGAGGTCGATCGACAAGAAGGTGGTGGCATTGCCGGGGCCACCGCCGGTTACGACGAAGGGCTCGGTATAGATCATGAAGCTGTCCATGAACCGCAGCAGGATCGCGATCATCAGCACGCCGGCCATCTTGGGCAGTTCGATGAACCGAAACACCTTCCAACGGCTGGCCTGATCGATCTTGGCGGCTTGATAGTAGGCGTCGGGGATCGACTGCAGGCCGGCATAGGCCAGAAGCGCCACCAGCGAGGTCCAGTGCCAGACATCCATGACGATGACCGTGGCCCAGGCGTCGATCACGTTCTGGGTGTAGTTGTAGTTCACGCCCATTTTCGCGAGCACGTAGCCCAAGAGGCCGATGTCGACCCGGCCGAAGATCTGCCAGATCGTGCCGACCACGTTCCACGGGATCAACAGCGGCAGCGACATCACCACGAGGCAGAACGAGGCCCAGAAACCCTTCTTGGGCATGTTGAGGGCCACGAAGATGCCCAAGGGCACCTCGATCGCGAGGATGATGCCCGAGAACACCAGCTGGCGGCCCAGCGCGTTCCACATCCGCTCGCTCTGGAGCATGTCGCGGAACCAGTCGATTCCGGCCCAGAAGAACACGTTGCTGCCAAAGGTGTCCTGAACCGAGTAATTCACCACGGTCATCAGCGGGATCACCGCCGAGAAGCCGACGAGGATCAGCACCGGCAGCACGAGAAGCCAGGCCTTCTGATTGACGGTCTTGTTCATCACGCGGCCCTCCCCTGTGCTGTTTGCGGCCCGCTTCCCTGCGCGCCTTGCGGCGCGACGCGC
The DNA here is from genome assembly GCF_964022235.1 of uncultured Limimaricola sp. Classification (NCBI taxonomy): domain Bacteria; kingdom Pseudomonadati; phylum Pseudomonadota; class Alphaproteobacteria; order Rhodobacterales; family Paracoccaceae; genus Limimaricola; species uncultured Limimaricola sp. The sequence continues at coordinate 2,755 of NZ_CAXHZL010000017.1, forward strand.
CAATCATCGGAGTAGACGTTGATCGCCTCCGGATCGAAGGAGACCCGGTCGGCCCCCGCCGGCACCGGCGTGCCCTCGTCGAGGATCGCGTTGGTCATCACACCGCCGACGTCGAGCCGAAGGATCTTGTGGCGGCCCACGTCCTCGACCCTCAGGATACGCGCAGGCAACCCTTCGCCGCCCGCATGCAGCCGCACGAACTCGGGACGCACCCCGATCTGGGTGTGACCCGATACGGGCGCGTAGCTGGCGCCGAGCGGCAGGGCGACACCCTGCACCGTGGCAGTCGCGCCGGAGATTTCAGCATTAAATAGATTCATGCCGGGCGAGCCGATGAAAAAGCCTACGAAGGTATGCGCAGGCCGCTCGAACAGCTCCTGCGGCGTGCCGATCTGCACGACCCGGCCGTCATACATCACCACCACCTTGTCGGCGAAGGTAAGCGCCTCGGTCTGATCGTGGGTGACGTAGATCATCGTGTGGCCGAAATCGTGGTGCAGCTGCTTGAGCTGTGTGCGCAGTTCCCACTTCATATGCGGGTCGATCACGGTGAGCGGCTCGTCGAACAAGAGCGCATTCACGTCCTCGCGCACCATGCCACGTCCCAGCGAAATCTTCTGCTTGGCGTCGGCGGTGAGGCCGCGCGCCTTGCGCTTGAGGTTGTCCTCCATGCCGATCATCGCGGCGATGGCGTTGACCCGCTCGGCGATATACTTGGGGTCCGCGCCGCGGTTCTTGAGCGGAAAGGCGAGGTTCTCGCCCACGGTCATCGTGTCGTAGACCACCGGAAACTGGAACACCTGCGCGATATTGCGCTCGGCCGTGGGGGCGTGGGTCACGTCGACCCCGTCGAACAGGATGCGTCCTTGGCTTGGCTGCAGCAGGCCCGAGATGATGTTGAGCAGCGTGGACTTGCCACATCCCGAAGAGCCCAAAAGCGCATAGGCCTCGCCGTCGACCCAATCGTGGTCGAGCTGCTTGAGCGCCCAGTCCTCGTCGGATTTGGGTTGCTTGAGATAGGAATGCGCGAGGTTGTCGAGCGTGATCTTGGCCATGTCAGGCAGCCTCCACATAGGCGGCCGGGGCGACGAGCGGCCCGTCCTCGGAAAAGACGTAGATATGCGCCGGGTCGAGATAGGCGGTGAGCACCTGACCGGGCGAAAGGTTGCGCACGCCGTGGATCAGCCCGACCCAACGGGTGCCGTGATGATCGAGATGCACGAAGGTCTCTGAGCCGGTGATCTCGGTCACCGCGAGCCGTGTCTCGAAGGCGATGTCCCCCTCGTGGCCGCGCTCGAGCTCGACGTGGTTGGGGCGGAACCCGCCCAAGTAGCGCCCATCGCGCAATCCGGACAGTGCGCCCACCGCCGCGACCTCGCGGCCGCCGTCGAGCCGCAGGACGCCTCCGCGCTTCTCGAAGGGCAGGAAGTTCATCGGCGGGTCGGAAAACACCCGCGCCGTGGTCGCATCCACCGGATGGCGGTAGACCTGCGGCGTCGCCCCGAACTGCGTCACCCGCCCCTGCCAGAGGGTGGCGACATGGCCGCCCAGAAGCAACGCCTCCTCCGGCTCGGTGGTGGCGTAGACGAAGATCGAGCCCGCCTCCTCGAAGATCTTGGGGATCTCGGCGCGCAACTCCTCGCGCAGCTTGTAGTCGAGGTTGGCCAAAGGCTCGTCGAGCAGCACGAGCCCCGCATCCTTGACCAGCGCGCGGGCCAGCGCGCAGCGCTGCTGCTGGCCGCCCGACAGCTCGAGCGGCTTGCGGTCGAGGAACGGCGTGAGCTTCATCATCTCGGCCGAATTGCGCACCGCCGTGTCAATCTCGTCCTTGGATTTGCCCGAGATTCGCATTGGCGAGGCGATGTTGTCGTAGACGGTCATCGAGGGGTAGTTGATGAACTGCTGGTAGACCATCGCCACCTTGCGGTCCTGCACCCGCACCCCGGTCACGTCCTTGCCGTTCCACAAGATGCGTCCCGTGGAGGGCTGATCCAGCCCCGCCATCAGCCGCATCAATGAGGTTTTGCCCGACAGGGTCGGGCCGAGCAGCACGTTCATCGTGCCGTTTTGCAACGTGAGATCGGTGGGGTGGATATGGGTCTGGCCCTCCACCCGCTTCGACACGCCCTCCAGCGTCAGTGTCATGTCATTCCTCCCTGCCGAACAACGGCCTCAGCCGTGCCGCGCGGCCCTCCCGCTTTGCATCCAATCCTCGAGAGCGGCGGCCTGATCTCCCGTCAGTCGCAGCCCCAGCTTCGATCGCCTCCAAAGCACGTCATCCGCGCTCCGAGCGTATTCCTTTTCCATCAGCCAAGCGACCTCGGCCTCGGTCAGCGTCGCGCCGAAATCTCGACCCAGATCCGCGGCACTCTTCGCCTGCCCGAGGATCAGCCGCGCTTCGGTGCCATAGGCCCGCACAAGTCGGCGCGCCCAGCGCCGGTCGAGGAATGGATAGTCCGCCTCAAGCCGAATGATCTGATCCTCGACCCCGTCGACCGGGAAATCCCCGCCCGGCAGCGCCACACCGGCGGTCCACTTGCCCTTCTTGATGTCGAAGAACGGCGCGATCTTCTCCATCGCGCTCTCGGCGAGGCGGCGATAGGTGGTGATCTTGCCACCAAAGACGTTGAGCACCGGCGCGCCGCCTTCGGCGTTCACTTTTAGCGTATAGTCGCGCGTTGCCGCCGTGGCCGAGCTGGCCCCATCGTCATAGAGCGGGCGCACGCCGGAATAGGTCCAGACGATATCGTCGCGAGTCACCTCGCGTTCGAAATACTGGCTCGCGAAGCGGCACAGATACTCCTGCTCCTCGGGCGTGCAGACGGCGGGCTCGGACGGGTCTGGGTGATCGGCATCGGTGGTGCCGATCAGCGTGAAATCGGTCTCGTAGGGGATCGCGAAAATGATCCGCCCGTCGGTGCCCTGAAAGAAATAGCACTTGTCGTGGTCATAGAGCCGCTCGGTGACGATGTGGCTGCCCCGCACGAGGCGCACGCCCTCGCGCGTTTCCACCTCGATCGCGCCCTTCAGCAGCTTGCCGACCCAAGGGCCACCGGCGTTGACCAGCATCCTTGCGCGGTGGGTGCGACGCGCGCCGGTCTCGCGGTCCTCGACCTCAACGGCCCAGAGATCGCCCTCCCGTGCGGCATGCAGCACACGCGTGCGCGTCATGATCTTCGCACCGCGCGCCTCGGCATCGCGGGCGTTCAGCACCACGAGGCGCGAATCCTCGACCCAGCAGTCGGAGTATTCGTAGGCCGTCTCGAACCTGGGGTTGAGCGCCGCGCCAGCCGGGTCGCGCGCGAGATCGAGCGTGCGGGTGCCGGGCAGGATCTTTCGACCACCCAGATGATCGTACATGAAAAGCCCGAGCCGGATCAGCCAAGCCGGACGACGCCCCCGCACCCATGGCATCACCGTCCCGAGAAGTTTCGACGTCGGCGTGTCGCTCTCGAAGCGCATTGACGGGTGATAAGGCAGCACGAAGCGCATCGGCCACGAGATATGCGGCATGGCACGCAGCAGCGTCTCGCGCTCGATCAGCGCCTCGCGCACCAGCCGGAACTCGAAATATTCGAGATAGCGCAGCCCGCCGTGAAACAGCTTGGTCGAGGAGGAGGAGGTGGCCTGCGCCAGATCGTCCATCTCCGCCAGCACCACCGACAGGCCGCGCCCGGCGGCGTCGCGCGCGATGCCGCAGCCGTTGATGCCTCCGCCGATCACGAAGAGGTCCGAGACCGGCTCTGCTGCCTGAGAAGACGACACGTGGACCCCCTGCCCGGTGTTCGGTTCGAGGGCAACACTGACCTTTCCGGATGCGTCTGGCAAGTGTGATTTTTCGTTTATGTTCGCTTTTGCGAGATCACCCCATGCGAGGAATGGCCTTTTCAGGATGGGGAATCACGGCGCGAACCCCAAAAGCCTTCTGCTCGCCAAGGTGTCGCAATTCCGCGATTCCATTGCATTCCGCGCAATACCGCGCATTATGGAACATTCACGATGGGAACCGCGCCGATGTCACAGAGCTTTCGCCAACCCGAGATCCTCGAGATCGCGCGCCGGGAGGGCCGCGTCACGGTCGAGGGGCTGGCCGAGCATTTCGCCGTCACGCTGCAGACGATTCGCCGCGACCTGACCGAACTGGCCGAGGCGGGCCGGCTCGACCGGGTGCATGGCGGCGCGGTGCTGCCCTCGGGCACCGTCAACATCGGCTACGAGCATCGCCGCACCCTCAACCCCGGCCCCAAGGCCGCGATCGCCGCCGCCTGCGCCGCCGACATCTCGGACAACGCGTCGATCTTTCTCAACATCGGCACCTCGACCGAAGCCGTGGCCCGCGCGCTTTTGCGACATCGAGGGCTGATGGTGGTGACCAACAATATCAACGTGGCCCATATCCTCGCCGAGAACGCCGAGGCGCAGGTCATTGTCACCGGCGGCGCGCTCAGGCGTTCGGATGGCGGATTGGTGGGGGCCCTGACCACGCAGACGATCCAGCAGTTCAAGTTCGACCTCGCAGTGATCGGCTGCTCGGCGCTCGACGAGACCGGCGATCTGCTCGACTTCGACATCGAAGAGGTCGGCGTGAACCAGAGCCTGCTGGGCCGCTCGCGGCGCACCGTGCTTGTGGCCGACCGCTCCAAGTTCTCGCGCTCGGCGCCCGCGCGCATCGCTTCGCTGCGCGAGATCGACGCCTTCTACACCGACGCGCCGCCGCCCGCCGCGCTGGCGCAGCGCTGCGCCGACTGGGGCACGCGAATCGTCATCGCCCCCGCCGATCCCGCCGGAAGCTGATCGGCCCCGAAGGGGAGGCCCCGCACTGGCGCATCCGCGCCGCAGCACCTAGATGGGGCCCGAACCCCACCCCCGTGCCCGGAGGCCCCATGCGATCCGCCCTGCCCAGACTGGCCTTGCGGCTGGTGCTGATTGCCCTGCTGATCGCAGGCAACCTGTGGCTGGCGCTGTGGCTACGCGACTTTGCCGCCGAGATGGCCGCACAAGGCCGGATCGAGCTGTTCGGTGCGACCGTGGCGGGGCTCTTGCTGCTTTATGCCGTGCTGCTAGCGATCCCCTTCGTCCCGGGGGCCGAGATCGGGCTGGCGCTGCTGATGACGCACGGGGCCTCCGCCGCCCCCTTCGTCTGGGGGGCGACGGCGCTGGGTCTGAGCCTTGCCTACGGGGCGGGTCTCGCGCTGTCGGGGCCGCGCATCTGCGCCGCGCTGGAGCGAAACGGCTTTGCCCGCGCCGCGGCGGCCTTGGGCCGGCTGCGTGAGACCGATCCCGAAACCCGGCTGCGCAAGCTCGAAGACAGCGTGCCGCGCTGGGCCCGCTCATGGGCGCTACGGCGGCGGCACCTCCTGCTGGCGCTGTTGATCAACCTGCCGGGCAACTCGCTGATCGGCGGGGGTGGCGGTATCCTGCTCGCTGCCGGGCTGAGCCGATTGTTCAAGCCCTTCCTCTTGCTGCTCACCCTCTTGCTCGCCACCTCCCCGGTACCTCTGTTGGTGATGATCATCGGGCCGAGCATCCTCGACTGACCCGTCTGCGCCTTATTTTCGCGCAACCGCACTTCGAACGAGTTCGCTTTTGAGGCAAACGGCGAAACGCCTGGCAACAACTGCCTGCAAAAGTGGCCCTTGCCGCACCGCCGCGCCAAAGCTTCCGGCAGACCGCCGCCGGAGACCCCATGCTGCAGCAGTTGCCCCGCCCTGCTCTCGACACCGCATCTTCCACGCCCCCCCGCGCGCGCGGGTTGCTGCGGATCACCGCAGAGGCGGAGGCTGGCGGCCGTGCGCGCCTCGGTGTTCTGCGACAGGAAGGGGCCTTGCGGGCGCTGTTCCCGCGCCGGACGGGCCGCGTCGAGGCGGTCGTGCTCAACACCTCCGGCGGTGCGACCGGCGGAGACCGGCTCCGCATCGAGGCCGAAGCCGGACAGGGCGCGCATCTGCGCCTTACCACCCAGGCCGCCGAGCGCGCTTATCAGGCCACGGGTCAGGATCCGGCGCTGATCCGCAATCGCCTCACCGTGGCGACCGGTGCCCGGCTCGACTGGTTGCCGCAGGAGACGATCCTCTATGAAGGCTGCCATCTCGACCGCAGCCTGACGCTCGACCTCGCCCCCGGTGCACGGGCACTGATCGTCGAACCTGTGATCTTCGGCCGCGCCCTGATGGGCGAGAGCCTGCGCTATGCGCGGTTCCGAGACCGGATCGAGATCCGCCGCCACGGCGCGCTGCTCTATCTCGACGCGCAGTCCTTCTCGGGCGACATCACCGCCCACCTCGCCCGCCCGGCGGTGGCCAATGGCGCCGGCGCGATGGCGAGCGTGATCCTCGCCGCCCCCGAGGCCGAGAGCCATCTCGCCCCGTTGCGCGCCGCCCTGCCCGCCAGCGCCGGGGCCACGCTGCTGGCCCCCGATCTTCTCGTTCTGCGCCTGCTCGCCGCCGACGGGTTCGAGCTGCGCGCCACGCTGCTACCCGTGCTCGACCGGCTCACCGGCGGCACGCTGCCTGCCTCATGGAGACTCTGACATGAACCTCACCCCCCGCGAAAAGGACAAGCTTCTCGTGTCCATGGCCGCCGAAGTGGCCCGCCGTCGCCTCGCGCGCGGCGTCAAGCTCAACCACCCCGAGGCGATCGCGCTGATCACCGACGCGGTGGTCGAGGGCGCGCGCGACGGACGCTCGGTCGCCGACATGATGCAGGCGGGCGCCGAGGTGATCACCCGAGCGCAATGCATGGAGGGCGTGCCCGAGATGATCGCGGAGGTGCAGGTCGAGGCCACCTTCCCCGATGGCACCAAGCTCGTGACCGTGCATGACCCGATCCGCTGACCCGATCTGCCGAAAGGACCGATGATGACCCGCATCCTCTTTGCCACCCCGCTCGTCCTCCCCGCCCCGGCGCTTGCCCATGCCGGCACCGCGCATTTGCATGTCGGCTGGACCGGGCCGCTCCTCGGCCTCGCACTGGTAGCGGTCGCTGCCATCTGGGGAATGCGCGCATGATCCCCGGCGAGCTGATGCCACGAGATGGCGAGATCGAGTTGAACGCAGGCTGCGAGGCGATCGCCCTGATGGTCGCCAACACCGGCGACCGTCCCGTACAGGTCGGCAGCCATTATCATTTCGCCGAAGCCAACCCCGGCCTCGATTTCGACCGCACCGCCGCTCATGGCCGCAGGCTCGACATCGCCAGCGGCACCGCCGTGCGCTTCGAGCCGGGCCAGCGCCGCGAGGTGCGGCTGATCGAGATCGGCGGCGACCGGCGGGTGTTCGGCTTTCAGGGCAATGTGATGGGGGATCTGTAATGGCCACGCGCATTCCTCGCGGCGATTACGCCAACATGTATGGCCCCACGACCGGCGACCGGGTCCGGCTCGCCGACACCGACCTCGTGATCGAGGTCGAGCGCGATCTCACCACCTATGGCGAGGAGGTGAAGTTCGGCGGCGGCAAGACGATCCGCGACGGCATGGGCCAAAGCCAGCGCAGCCGCGCCGAAGGCGCGGTCGACACGTTGATCACCAACGCGCTGATCCTCGACCACACCGGCATCTACAAGGCCGATGTCGGCCTGAAGGACGGGCGCATCGCGGCCATCGGCAAGGCGGGCAACCCTGACACCCAAACCGGCGTCGACATTATCGCGGGCCCCGGCACCGAAGTCATCGCGGGCGAGGGTCGCATCCTCACGGCGGGCGGCTTCGATAGCCACATCCACTACATCTGCCCGCAGCAGATCGAGGAGGCGCTCGCCTCGGGCGTCACCACCATGCTCGGCGGCGGCACCGGGCCTGCGCATGGCACGCTGGCCACGACCTGCACGCCGGGGCCGTGGCACCTTGCGCGGATGCTGCAATCGGCCGATGCCTTTCCGATGAACCTCGCCTTTGCGGGCAAGGGCAACGCCTCGCGCCCAGAGGCCCTTTACGAGCAGATCCTCGCCGGGGCCTGCGCGCTCAAGCTGCACGAGGATTGGGGCACCACACCCGCCGCCATCGACTGCTGCCTGAGCGTGGCGGACGAGACCGGCGTGCAGGTGATGATCCACACCGACACTCTCAATGAGTCAGGCTTCGTCGAGAACACCGTCGCGGCCATCGCCGGGCGCACGATCCACGCCTTTCACACCGAGGGTGCGGGCGGCGGCCATGCGCCCGACATCATCAAGATCTGCGGCGAGATGAACGTGCTCCCCGCCTCGACCAACCCGACGCGACCCTTCACCGTCAACACGGTCGAAGAGCATCTCGACATGCTGATGGTCTGCCATCACCTCGACAAGCGTGTGCCCGAGGACATCGCCTTTGCCGAGAGCCGGATCCGGCGCGAAACCATTGCCGCCGAGGACATCCTGCACGACATGGGCGCGTTTTCGATCATCGCGAGCGACAGTCAGGCCATGGGCCGCGTCGGCGAAGTGCTGATCCGCACGTGGCAGACCGCCGACAAGATGAAGCGCCAGCGCGGGCGTCTGCCCGAGGAGTCGGGCGAGAACGACAACTTCCGCGCCCGCCGCTATGTCGCCAAATACACGATCAACCCGGCGCTGGCACACGGGCTTTCGCGCGAAATCGGCTCGATCGAGCCAGGCAAGCGCGCGGATCTGGTGCTGTGGCACCCTGCCTTCTTCGGGGTGAAGCCCGAGATGGTGCTCTTGGGCGGCCAGATCGTCATGGCGCAGATGGGCGACCCCAACGCCTCGATCCCGACGCCGCAGCCGGTGCATCTGCGCCCGATGTTCGGCGCCTATGGCCGCGCGGTCGAGCATGCGGGCGTCACCTTTGTCTCCAAGGCGGCGCAGGACGACGGGCTGCGCGAGAGGATCGGACTGGCCAAGCAGACCGTAGCGGTGGACGACACCCGCTCGGTCACCAAGCGCGACCTGAAGCTCAACGACGCGCTGCCCAGGATCGAAGTGCATCCCGAGACCTACGAGGTGCGCGCCGACGGCATCTTGTTGACCTGCGAGCCCGCCGAGGTGCTGCCGATGGCGCAGCGCTATTTCCTGTTCTGAGGGACCGTCATGACCGATCTCCCCACCGCCCGCACCCTGCACCGCAAGGGCCATTGGTCCGGCCCGCATGAGGTCTGCGCGCTTGATTACGAGGGCCGGTTTCTGCGCCGCAAGCTGCTCGAAACCGCCCTTGGCCGCGCCTTTCTCGTCGATCTGGCGCAGACCACCTCGCTTGATGCGGGCGACGCGCTGGAGCTGTCGGACGGCAGACTTGTTGCCATCGAAGCCGCACCCGAGCCACTGACCGAAGCGCGCGGCGACTTGGTGCGCCTCGCTTGGCACGTCGGCAACCGGCACACGCCGTGCGAGATCAGGCCGGACCGGCTGGTGATCCGCCGCGACCATGTGATCGCGCATATGCTGGCGCATCTGGGTGCGGAGATGCGCGACGTGACCGGGCCGTTCACCCCCGAAGGCGGGGCCTATGGCCATGGCCGCACGCATGCCCACGAACATGTCGCTACCGCTCATGCTCACTGATCACCAGGCCCTGACGCTGATGCGCTGGCTCTCGCCGGGCTACCCGGTCGGGGCCTTCGCCTATTCGCACGGGCTGGAGCAGGCCATCGCGGACGGGCTGGTACAAGACAGCGCGACGCTGGAGGCTTGGCTGCGCGACACCTTGGAGCATGGTGCAGGCCGCAACGATGCGCTGCTGCTCGCCGCCGCCTACCACGCACCGGAGAACACCGGGGAGATCGACGCCACCGCCCGCGCCTTTGCCGCCAGCCGCGAGCGTGTGATCGAGACCGAGCGGCAGGGGGCGGCCTTCGCGCGCACCGAAGCCGTGGTTTCCGGCGCATCCGCAGCGCCGCTCGCTTATGCCGTCGCCATCGGGGCCGCGGCGGCGCGCCATGCCTTGCCGCTGCAGCCCGCTTGCGCGCTCTACCTGCAGGCCTTTGCCGCCAATCTCGTCTCGGCGGCGCAGCGTCTGATGCCGCTGGGCCAGACCGAGGCGCAGCGGCTGCAATCCGCCCTCGCACCGCTTTGCGCCGAGATCGGAGCGCAGGCCGAGCGCGGCACCCTCGACGACCTCACCTCCACCACCTTCATGGGCGACATCGCATCGATGCGCCACGAGACCCTGCAACCGAGGATTTTCGCCACATGAGCATGAATGGCCCCCTGCGCATCGGCATCGGCGGCCCCGTCGGCGCGGGCAAGACCACGCTGACCGCCGCGCTGGCCCGCGCCTTGTCGTCCGACCGCTCGGTCGGCGTCATCACCAACGACATCTACACCCAAGAGGACGCCGAAGCCCTGATGCGGATGCAGATCCTGCCCGGCGACCGGGTGATCGGCGTCGAGACGGGGGGCTGCCCCCACACCGCGATTCGCGAGGACGCAAGCCTCAACCTCGCCGCCGTGGCCGAGTTGGAGCGACGGCATCCCGGAATCGAGGTAGTGCTGATCGAATCGGGCGGCGACAACCTCTCGGCCACCTTCTCGCCCGAGCTCGCCGACCTCACCGTCTATGTCATCGACGTAGCGGCGGGCGAGGAGATCCCGCGCAAGGGCGGGCCCGCGATCACCCGCTCGGACCTTCTGGTGATCAACAAGACCGACCTCGCGCCGCACGTCGGCGCGTCGCTCGAGGTGATGGACCGCGACGCGGGGCGGATGCGCGGCGACCGGCCCTTCGTCTTCTGCGCGCTGCGCCATGGGCGCGGGGTCGACGAGGTGCTGGACCACCTGCGCCGGATGGGCGGTCTGGCAACCCCGGCTCTGGCTCCACGCGTCGCGGCAGGATAACGAGGGGACGGAAGCGACGGAGCCCCCTTGGCCTATCTCGACAACATCCGCACCTTCGTCCGGGTTTATGAGCTGGGCTCGATGTCCGCCGCCGGGCGCGACATGCGGATCTCGGCCGCCGTCGCCTCGGCCCGCATCGCTCAACTCGAAGCACACTTGGGCGTGCGCCTGTTCCAGCGCACCACCCGCAGCCTCGCCCCGACCGAACAGGGCCGCAGCTTCTACGACGGCGCGCGCGCCGTCCTCGAAAAGGTCGATGAGGCCGAGGCGCTGGTCTCCGAGATCACCGAAACACCGCGCGGCACGATTCACGTCGCGGCCCCCTTGGGGGTGGGTCGACGGCTGATCGCGCCGCAGCTTCCGGGCTTTGCGCAGGCCTATCCGCGCATCGACCTGCGGCTGCGGCTGTCGGACCGGATGATCGACCTGGCCGCCGAGGCGATCGACCTGCGGTTCTTTCTGGGCCACCCGGTCGACAGCGACCTGACGATTCGCCAGATCGCGAGCTGCGCACGCGTGCTTTGCGCCGCACCCGGCTATATCGACCGCTTCGGCGCGCCGCGCGACGGTGACGATCTGGTGGCGGCTGGGCACGCGTGTCTCAATCTGCGATTCCCCGGCGCAACGGAGTTTCGCTGGACGCTGATGACGCCGCATGGTCCACAGCCCTACCCGGTCAGGGGCCGTCTTGAATGCGACGACGGCGACGTGCTCACCGGTTGGGCGCTCGAAGGGGCAGGCATCGCGATGAAGCCAGTGTTCGAAATTGCCGAGCATCTCGCGACCGGGCGGCTGATTCCGGTCTGCGCCGCGACACCGCCGCTGCCGGTACAGATGGCTTGTCTTTATACCCACCGGCGGTTGCAGGACCCCAAGATCCGCATCTTCATGGATCATGTCTCTGGCCGTGTGGCGACCGCCGTCGCCGCCGCCGAAGCACAGGCCAGCGAGATCCGATCGGCAGAAAATTGCTGATGGTGCGTCTTTTGGGGAACCGTTTCTGATCCTTTAAGGCGACTCTGCTATATCGAGGGCAAGAGCCAAAGGAGATCGCCCTTGTTCGTAGCTGCTCAGCCCGTCCAAGCCCCGGAACGATCCGTTAGCCCCGCCGAAACCGGCCCGCTGGTGCGCACCACCGTTCTCTTGGCCCGCGTCTGGGAGCTGCGCGACGCGCAGATGGTGGCAATTCTAGGCGGCATGCAGCCCGAAAGCTGGCGTCGCTGGTGCGCGGGCCGGGTCGAAATCGTCGATCGCGAACGTCTGCGCCGCATGGCTCTCTTGCGCGATATCCACATCGCCACCCGTCCGGCCTCCGCCGGTCTCGGGGCTGCCGACTGGATCCGCGCGCGCCAGCCGCAGCTCGGCGATCGCAGCCCGCTGCAGATGATGATGTCGGGCCGGATCGAGGATCTGGTGCGGCTGCGCGACCACTACGCACCCCTCGCCGCCTGATCCGTTCCGGGGCTCGCGCCAGTTGACAGACCCGCGCTGACGGATAGGAGGGCGCTCTTGCCCCTCCGCCGGAGCCTCCCGCCATGGACCTGTCTCTCGCGCCGTTTCTCGCGGCGCTCGATCTTATCGCTGCCGTTTCCTTTGCCGCAACCGGCGCGCTCGTCGCCTCGCGCAAGGAACTCGATATCCTCGGTTTTGTCTGGTTCGGCGTCCTCACCGGCGTCGGCGGCGGCACGCTGCGCGACCTGCTGCTCGGTCTGCCGGTGTTCTGGGTCGAAGACCCGAGCACGGTGCTGGTCTGCCTCGTCACCGCCATTGCAGTGCATTTCGTGGCGCATCTGATCGAATATCGCTACCGCTACATCCTTTGGCTCGACGCTTTCGGCATGGCGCTGGTGAGCGTGGTCGGCACGCTCAAGGCGCTCGATGCCGGCGCGGGCGTGACGGTGGCGATCGCCATGGGCGTGATCACCGCTAACGTCGGCGGCATCATCCGCGACACGTTGGGTCAAGAGCCGTCGGTGATCCTGCGCCGCGAGATCTATGTCGCGGCCTCGATGCTGGGGGCGGCCGCCTGCGCAGCGCTCGAGGTCATGGGAGCGGGGCGCGAAACGGCGGCACTGGCGGGCTTCGGGGCGGCTTTCGTGCTGCGGATGCTGGCGCTCTGGCGCGGCTGGTCGATGCCGGCCTACCGGTCGCGACCGGGTCGCAAGAACCCGCCCACCGGCTTCGAGACCAATCCGTGACATGAAAAAGGGGGGCGCAAAGCCCCCCTTTCCCGTCATCCCCCGCGCGTCGCTCAGCCCAGAGGCCGGGTCTGCGCCGGGTTGGCCCATGCGCCACGGTCGATATCGAGATCGGCATAATCGTCGATCACGAGCACCGGCTCCACCGCGCCCGCGCGCAGCTGGCGGCGGTAGTCCGACAGGAGCCGCAGCCCCACCGGGAACAGCATCGCCAGCGCCAACAGGTTGACCAGCGCCAGAAGGCCCATCAGCGGATCCGAGAAGAAGAACACTGCTGTGGCACCGGGAGCGGCCGCCCCGAGGAACACCACCACCGGCACCGCGAGACGCAGCAGTAGCCGGGCAATCTTGGTGTCCGACAGCACGGTGAGGGCGGTCTCGCCCAAGTAGTAGTTGTAGATGATCGAGCTGAAGGCGAAGAGCAGCACCGCACCAGTCAGGAAGTACTGCGACCAGTCGCCCAAGTGACCGACAAGGCTCTGCTGCGTCAGCGCAACGCCGTTCACATCCTCGGAGCCAGGCACATAGACGTCGCCCAGCAGGATCACCATCGCGGTGCAGGTGCAGATGATGATGGTGTCGATAAACACCGACAGAGATTGTACGATGCCCTGGCTGATCGGGTGCGGCACGGAGGCCGCCGCCGCCACGTTCGGGGCCGAGCCGAGACCCGCCTCGTTCGAGAACAGGCCGCGCCGCATGCCCTGTGCCACCGCTGCACCGACGCCGCCGCCGACCGCTTCTTCGAGGCCCACCGCATTGGCGACGATGGTCCACAGCGCCGCCGGCACTTCCGTGATGTTGAGCACGATCACCGCCAAAGCCAGCACGATGTAGCCCAGCGCCATCACAGGGATCACCACGTCGGAGACCTGCGCGATCCGCTTGATGCCGCCAAAGACGATGATCAGCGTGACGAGTGCCAGCCCGCCACCGACCCAGATCGGATCGAGACCGAGGCTGTCCTGCGCGGCCACGGCGACGGTGTTGCCCTGAAACGCCGAGAAACCGAGGCCAAAGGAGGCCAGCAGGCAGGCGGCGTAGAGCATCGCGAGCCAGGTGAACCGCTTGCCCAGCCCGTGGATGATGTATTGCGCCGGACCGCCGCGGAATGTGCCGTCCTCTTCGGTCCGTTTGTAGAGCTGTGCCAGCGAACATTCGAACAGCGAGGTCGCCATGCCGATGAGGGCCACGACCCACATCCAGAACACCGCGCCCGGCCCGCCCAGCGTGATCGCCACCGCGACGCCCGCGATATTACCGCCGCCGACGCGACCGCCGAGCGAGACGAGCAGCGCCTCGCGCGAAGACACGCCACCGGCGCGGTCACCGCCGTCCGAGAGCACGCCCCACATGCGCCCGAAGTAGCGTAGCTGAACAAAGCCCGACATCAAGGTGAAGGTCCCGCCGAGAACAACGAGGAACGGGATCAGCGCCCACCCCCAGGTGGCGTCTCCGATCCAGCCAAATAGCGTCTGCAACTGTGTCATGCGGTCCTGTCTCCCCTGTCACACCAGATAATCACGGTGCGGCTCTGTGGCGCTTTTGCGCAAGCGGCGCAACGCATTGTTCCCAAACGGGCTGGCAAAGACGCATCGACGCCACGCTGCGAGGCCGGATCAAGTCGCCTGACAAGAGCGCCTTTTTCCAAATCGAGCGGTGTTATTCGAGACGCGACACCCGCCGCATCCGTGCAAATCCCGTTCATCGAACATGAAAAAGGCCGCCACGGCCGTCCCGAAGGTGGCAGTGGCGGCCCGAAGGGCATGCCCTTCCGAACTCACGTCATGTCCGGTTATTCAGCGGCAGTGAACTCACGGCCCTCGAACAGCGCGCAGGAGCCGTCGCTGTCGCCAATCGCGAAGCCGGTGTCGCTTTGCGAGATGTCGCAGCGCATCGGGAAGATCGCCGAGCCGGTGTCGCCCTGTGCCTTGTCGAGGGTCAGAAGGCCGTTTTCGACCGTATAGACTCCGTTGACCCGGCCCAGCTGATCGCTACCGGCCATGGAGAAGCGGCCGTCTTCGGAGAACTTCACCGCAATGGGGCCAAGGGTGTAGAGGCCCGGCTCGATGGCAGTGGCAGGCACGGCGTCGACCTCGGTGTCGCTGTTGGCCGATGCCACGGCGGGACCGGCGGGGGCGGCGTTCGCCTGCTCATCCAAGGCAGGATCGGAGGCGTCGATCGAAGGTGCAACGGCTTCGGCAGTGTCCGCTTCAGGGCTGGCAGCTTCGGTCGCATCAGCCTCAGAAGCGGCGGCTTCGGTCGCAGCGGTCTCGGGGACAGTCGCTTCCGCCTCGGTCGCGCCCGGGGTTTCGGCGGCCTGCGCTTCCTCCTGCGGCAGATCGGTGACCTGCGGACGCGTCGCTTCGGCTGCGGGGGCAGTCGGCACGATCGGTGCGGCCGCCTCTTCCTGCGCCGCGTCTTGCTCGGACACATCTTGCGGAGTGTCCGAGGCAGCGGCCTCGTCCTCGGGCAGATCCGTGATCACCGGACGCGCTTCGGCGGAGGGGCGCGTAGCAGTGCGCTGCTGCGACGACGCGGCGGCGATGCGGCTTTCGACCTGCGCCAGCTCCTCGGCCCGCATGGCGAGGTTCTGCGCCAGCCGTGCCACTTCCTGCTGCAGCAGCTGCTGTTGATCGCGTGCGGCCTCGACCTCACCGCTCAGAGCTTCCTGCTCTTCGCTCAGCCGTGCCACTTCGGTCTCGAGCCCATCGCGGCGCTCGGTCAGCTCGGCGGTGCGCGCCTCGGCCTCGGCCACCTGCTTCTCGAGCGTGGTGCTCTCCTCGCGCAGATTGCCAAGATTGGTCTCGGCAGTGGAGACCTGATCGGTCAAATCGGACGCCTCGGCACTCAGCGTCGCAATGAGTTGGCGCAGTTCGGCCTCCTCGTTGCGGGCCTGTTCCAGCCGGTCGGTCACTTCCGCCAGCTCGGCGGCGGAGGCTTCGGCCTGTGCCAGCGCATCGGCACGGCGGCTCTCGATGCTGTCGAGTTCGGAGCGCAGTGGAGCGAGACGCTCTTCGAGTGCCTGCGTCTGGGCCTCGACCTGACCAAGATCGGTTTCGGCCGTGGCGATCTGACCCGACAGCTCCTGCAGCCGGGTTTCAGCGGGAGCGATCTCGGCTTCGATGGTGGCGCGGCGGTTTTCGAGCTCCTGCTCTTCCACGCGCATCTGATCGAGTTCGGCGCGCAGCGCCTCGATGCTGCCCATGGTCTCGGTCTGGACCGCCACCTGGTCTTCGAGTTCGACGACCCGGACCTGCGATTCTTCGAGATCGCCACCGATCGAGGAGCGCGCGATAAGCAACCACAGCACCAGAATCCAGCCGATCACCGCGGCGGCCACCGCGATCCAGAATTGTGACGTCTTGGGCCGCTTTGCGGGTTCGGCTGTATCGGTCATGTTGTGAAATCTCCCCTCGTGCGCGTCACGCGCGCCGCATTCTTGTCGCCAAGATGCAACCGAGGCAAGCGCGCCGGGTTCCGCGCCCTTGGCAATATTCCTCAAATACGCGGCGGCCAGACCGCGGCCACCGCCTCCCGCACCCGGCGCAGCGGATGCGTCACGGCCTCTGTGACCAGAGGCAGAACCGCGCCGTCGGGACCATAGCCCAGTGCCGCCATCGCCGCCCTCGCGCTGTCGGAACAGGGCATCGTCGCGCGCAGGTCGTAATCGGCATTGCCGTCTCGAACAGGCTCAGGCGCGACTGCCCCGTCCGGCCTGTCGCAAAAAGCCCGCAGCGCGCCCAGCGCCGCGCCGGGGTCCGCCACGATATCCTCATAGCGCAGGATCACCCGAGCGTGCAGCCGCTGCGCATCGCTCAGAGCCAGTCGATAGGCTTGCCCCCAATGCGCCACCAGATCGGCCTCGTTCAGATCGCTCCATTTCTCGGTTGCCCGCGCCACCGCCAGCGGGTGCCGCGTGACGATCACGAACTGCGACAGCGGGAAAAGCTGTTGGTAGAGACGGCTGCGCAGAAGGTTCACCGGCGATTTCTCCACCCGCCAGGGGGTCTGGGGAAACCACGGCGCCCAATCGGCCTCGATTCGGGTGCGCACCTCGAGCCGGTCATACGGCCCACCCTCGATATGGTGCTGATCCGGATCGAAGGCGAAGGCTCCCGGTGTGCCCGACAGCGCGTCGTGCGGAATCGCCCCCTGCAGGTAGACCCCTTCGTTCTCGGGCACGGGCGCATTTTCGATCGCGCCGATCCCGTCGATCGAGGCTGCGATCCTTGAGGCCAGCGAGGTGCCCGACCGGTGCAGCCCGCCGATGAAAAGATAGCGGTGGCGCATGGTTGCGGGCTCCTGAGGCTCGGACGTCCTGCGCACCTAGGGCACGAGGCCGCAAAATCCCATCTGGGTACGCATGAGAACATGCGAGGAACCGATAGGCACAGCACGGCATTGGACCGCCGAAACCACAAGACCCTGTCGAAAGATCCCCCGATGTTCGTGATGCAAATTGCGCTCGGCGGTTGCCTCAAGGCGCCGCCGATCTCCTACGGCCTGACCGATGATACCGGGGGTCACATCGCATATGTCCTCGCCGCCACCCGCGCGCTCGAGGCCCGAGACGACATCGACCGGGTCGAGATCGTCACGCGACGGTTCGAGCGGGCCGATCTCGGGACCATCCACGCCATGCATCACGAGCCGCTCGGGCCCAAGTCCGCGATCCTGCGCATTGATGACGGCGTGCCGGAGTACCTGTCCAAGGAAGCCCTCGAAGCCCAGATCGAGGCTTTCACGGCAGCGTTCCTGACCCATCTCGACGGCCTGATCCGCAAGCCCGACGCGATCCACGCGCATTTTGCCGATGCGGCGCAGGTCGCTCTGGCCGCGCGCGCCAAGTTCGGCA
Organism: uncultured Limimaricola sp.; assembly: GCF_964022235.1. NCBI lineage: Bacteria > Pseudomonadati > Pseudomonadota > Alphaproteobacteria > Rhodobacterales > Paracoccaceae > Limimaricola > uncultured Limimaricola sp. The sequence continues at coordinate 20,581 of NZ_CAXHZL010000017.1, forward strand.
TCCCGGTGATCTACACGCCTCATTCGCTCGGGCTCGACAAGGCGCGGGCCATGACCGCCCCCGGCCCGGACCTGTCCCGCCGCATCGCGGCCGAGACCCGCGCCATCGCCGGAGCCTGCGCCACCGTCGTGTCCTCGCGCGACGAAGCTGAGCGTCAGGTCAGCGCCTATCCGGGGGCCGACCCCGCCCGTATCCATTGCATCGCGCCCGGCGCTACCTTGCCCGGCGCTCCCGACCGGGACGCGGCCCGCGCGCTGATCGCGCCGTGGCTGACCGATCCCGACAAGCCGATGATCCTCGCCGTTGCGCGACCCGTCGAAAAGAAGAACCTCGTCGGGCTGGTCGAAGCCTATGCCTGCGTGCCGGGCCTGCGCCAGCGCGCCAACCTCGTCATTCTTGCCGGGTTGCGTGGACCGGGGCGAAAGGGCAGCGCCGAACAGCGCCGCGTGATCGCCGGGATCGAGAAGGCCGTGCGCGCGCATGGCCTCAAAGGCCGCGTTGCCCTGCCGCCCGAGCATGACGCCGCTGGCCTTGCTGGCCTTTATGCTTTTGCAGCCGAGAGGCGGGGCGTCTTTGCCAACCCCGCTCTGACCGAGCCCTTTGGCCTGACCATACTGGAGGCCGCAGCCTCCGGCCTGCCGGTGGTGGCGACCTGTCATGGCGGGCCGTCGGACATCGTGACCCGGATCGGGCATGGGCTGCTGGCGGAGCCGACCGATCCGCTGGGTTTCGGGGCCGCGCTGTCGCGGCTCTTGGGCGATAGCGATCTGCACGCGCGCTGCCGTGCCGCCGCGACCGATCATGACCTCGCCTATTCTTGGGAGAATTGGGCCAAGCGGATCGCCGACCTCATGTCGCGCCTCGCGGCACCGCGCCCGGTGCCCGCCCCCTCGCGTATCCTTGCCAGCGACATCGACAATACGCTGACCGGCGACCGCGACGCGCTGGCCGGTTTCGCGCACTGGCGCGCTCAGGGTCACGCGCTCTTTGCCGTGGCCACGGGGCGGACCATTACCGAATCCCGACGCATCCTCGCGGAGTGGGACATCGACGAGCCGGACGCCTTCATCACCTCCGTCGGCACCGAGATCTACCGGCGCGATGCGACGGGGCGGCTTTGCTTCGACGAAACATGGGCGCACGAGATCGAAAAGGACTGGCAGGTCGAGGCGATCCGCAAGGCGCTCGACAGTCCGTCGATCCGCGCGCAACCCGAGATCGAGCAAAGGCGCTGGAAGCTCGGGTATCTGGGCGATGCGCGACAGGCGATGCGCATTCGCAACCGGCTCGACATGGCGGGGCTCGCGGCGCGGGTCATCGCCTCGCACGGGCGGCTGATCGACGTGTTGCCGACGCGCGCCGGCAAGGGGGCGGCGGTCGCGCATCTGGCCAAGAGCTATGGGCTGACGCTCGACCACTGCGTGGCGGCAGGCGATTCGGGCAATGACGAGTGCATGCTGCGCGCCGCCGGTCGCGCCATCGTCGTGGGCAACGCCGATGGCGACCTCTCTCGCCTGCCGCGACGGCCCGGCCTTTACCGAAGCCCCAAGGCCCATGCCGCGGGCCTTCTCGACGGGCTGATCTGGGCCGGGCTGCATGGCGAGACGGAGGCACCGCTGCTGCGGATGGCCGCCGAATGAGGCCGGTCGGGTACTTTGTCCACCATCAGGGGCGTGGCCATGCCGAACGCTGCGCGGCGCTGGCCCATGCCCTGCCCGCCAACAGGCCCCTCGTCATCTTCTGCGCGCGTGACGACATCTTTCCTCCCCTGCCCGCCCATGCCCGGATCGTTGTCGTTCCCTCGTTGTTTCAGCCCACGGGGGCCGAAGCACCGGGGCTGGCCGATCTCGACACGCCGGACACGCTGCATTGCGCGCCCGTGGGCTGGCCCGGCATCCGCGAGGCGATGGGGATCATCGCGCAGTGGTTCCGCGAGGCCGACCCGGCTCTGATGATATGCGACGTGTCTGCAGAAATCGCGCAGCTGGCGCGGATCTGCTCGGTGCCGCATGTGAAGGTGGTCCAGCATGGCGACCGCAGTGATCCCGGCCATGTCGCGGCCTATCGCGGCGCGCTTGGCCTGCTCGCGCCCTGCCATGCGGCGCTGGCGCAGCCCGATTGGCCGGAATGGATGATCGCCAAGACACATTTCGCAGGCGGCCTCGGCATCGCGCCGATGCCCACGCGGGATGCCGCGCGGGCGCGGCTCGGCCTTGGTTCGGAGGAGAAGTTCGCCCTCGTCGTGTCGGGCGGCGGCGGGTCGGGCTTTGCACAGGCACCGATCGGCGTCGGCGCGCGTGCTCTGAGCGACTGGCAATGGCATACCATCGGCCATGTGGAGCGCGACTGGCACGCGACCGAGCCCGGCAACCTGACGCATCACGGCTGGGTCGACGACGCCGCCGACCGCATCGCGGCCGCCGATCTCGTTGTCGCTTCGACCGGCAACACCACCTGCCATCAGGTGCTCGCCGCCGGAAGCCCGTGGATCGCGGTGCCCGAGTGGCGCTATTTCGACGAACAACACGAGAAGGCCCGCGCGCTCGAAGCCGCAGGCCTCGCGCATGTGACGCCGCATCTGCCCGCCTCGGCCCATGCCTGGCGCACGGCGGTTCAGGCGGCGCTGGCGGGGCATGACGCCGAACGCATGCGGCACCATGTCGACGCCGAGGCCGCCCATGCCGCCGCCCAGTGGCTTGAAGCTCTGATCCACCGCGCCTGGGGGGTCGAAGCGCCCCTCGCCCTCGCTGCCGAATGATGTACCGGAGATCCCGATGACCGCCTCAGTCCTGACCATCGCCCGCGGGCGTGATACCCATCTTGCCAATGTCGTGCGCGGCCTTTCGCGCCAGACCGAGCTTCCGACCGAGTTCGTGATCGTGCGGATGCAGGCCGAGCCCTACGATCTGCCCGAGGCCCCCTTTCCGGTGCGCCAGATCGCTTTGATCCGCGATAGCCTGCCGCTTGCCGAAGCGCGCAACCTCGCGGTCGCGGAGGCGGTGGGGGACGAGTTGCTGTTCCTCGACGTGGACTGCATCCCCGACCCCGACTTCGTGGCCGATTACCGCCGCCATCTCGCGGTCTTCGACGGGCTGGTGATGGGCGAGGTCATGTATCTGCCTGACGGGGTGAACCGCGAGGGTTGGGATTATCCCGATTTCGAGGCGGTGGCAGAGCGCCATTCCGACCGGCAGGGCCCGCCGCCGGAGGGGCTGAGGGATTGCAACGATTACCGCTGTTTCTGGTCGCTCAACTTTGCCATGCACCGTGCCGATTTCGAGAGGGTCGGCGGCTTTGACACCCGCTTTCACGGCTACGGCGGCGAAGACACGGATTTCGGCCGTGTGCTCGACGACGCCGGTGTCAAGATCGGCTGGGCCAAGGGCGCGCGGGTCTACCACCAGTATCACCCACACCACATGCCCCCCGTGCATCACCTCGAAAGCGTGGTGCGCAATGCCGAGCTTTTTCGCGAGAAATGGGGCCATCGCACCATGGGCCATTGGCTGCACGCCTTCGCGCTGATGGGGTTGATCGCGCAGGACGAGGATGAGATCCGGATCCTGCGCGCACCGTCCGAGGCCGATCTGGAGCTGACCCGGCACCAGAGCCATCGGCCTTACTGCAACTCGGCCGAGGTGATCCGCGAGATCGAGCGCCGCCGTGCCACCGTGCCCGCTGTGTCTGCCGCCCCCGTCGCGGCGGAATAGGCGTCACGCCTCGGCGGTGACATTCGCCGGGGCGATCCGCAGCTCATGCGGCGCGTAGGCGATCTCGGGCCATTCCGCCCCGCGCGCGGCGACTGCTTCGGTATAGAGCGCCTCATAACCATCCACCATCGCGCGGATCGAGAAGTGCTCCTCGACCCGCGCGCGTGCCGCCGCACGCGGCAGCGACATGGCCGCCAGCAAGGCCCACGCCAGGGCCTCGGGGTCATGCGGAGGCGCATAGGCCCCACAGTCGCCGATCACCTCGCGCACCGCACCCTGATCGATCGCCGCGACCGGCAATCCGCAGGCCATCGCCTCGATTGCCGCCAGTCCGAAAGGCTCGTCCCAAAGCGGTGTGAACAGCAGCACCGAGGCGCGCCCGAAGGCCCTCGCGAGATCAACTCCGGCGAGATGCCCGCCATAGCGGATGTCGCCCCCCAGATGCGGTTTCACCTCGGTCTCGTAGTAATCGCGGTGTTCGATCACCCCGAAGATCGTTAGCGGCACGCCCGCGATCCGCGCCGCCTGTGCCGCCAGATGCGTCCCCTTGGTCGGGGTGATCCGCCCGGCCCAGACCGCCCCGCCGTCGCCCGATGGCGAAAACGGCCAATCGTCCGGCGCGATGCCGTTGCCAACGACGCGGGCCGTGGCCGGGGGCACAGGCCACCAGCGACCGAGCTGCAAGGCCGAGCAAGTGGTCACGAGATGCCACGGCGCGACGCTGTCGCTCATGGCGCGGTGCAGCGCCTCGAAGGGCGGCACGTGCATCGAGGAGACCATAGGCAAGCGGTTCGCGCGCGAAACACGCGGCACGAACCGGTGCAGCGTGTTGTTGTGTACCACATCATAGCCGCCCGTCGCGATATGGTGGCAGGCCCCCGCAAAGGCCGCATCCAGATGGTCGTTGAGCACCTGCGTGCCGTGAAAGTCGTGCCATGGGTAGCGGCGGTCGTAATGCTCCACCACCACCGGGTGCAGCCGCACCCCCGGCGGAGCCTTGCTGTCGCCGCTGGCCAGCAAGGTGATCTCGTGGCCGCGCGCCGAAAGCTCGCGCGCCAGATGCCAGCCATGCGCCTCCATGCCCCCCATGAAAGGCGGGCGCACGGGGTGGCGGATATGGGTCATCAGGGCGATCTTCACGGGCGAGGCTCCGGGGGCGTACGTGACGGCGCGTGGGACCGCGTGTCTGCCGGACAAGCTGCGCCCGGCTCCGGGCCGGTCAAGGGGCGTGGTCCCTCCGGTGCGGGGCCGCACGGGGACAGGCCGCGGCGGAACGAAGCCGCCGCCCGCGTCGTTGATCGAGGCACACAAGGCGGAAAGGACTTCCCATGAGCCTCAAACGGATTCTCGGTGTCATGCTCGCCTCGCGCATGGCCGGTCGCGGTCGCCGTCGGGGCGGCCTTGGCAACGCAGCGCTTCTGGGGGGGCTTGGCGGACGCGGCATGCGCGGCAAGGCCGGCGTCGCGGCGCTGGGCTACATGGCCTATCAGGCCTATCGCGATCACCAGTCGCGCCAGCGCGTGAGCGGCTCGACCGCGCAGACCGCATCGACCGGCACCAGCTCCGGCCTCAGCGGGATCTTCGATCAGATCGCGGGCGCGCTGGGCGGGGAGACCCCGTCGCAGGACACGCCGGACCCGCGCTCGCAACAAGCCGCCGAGGCGATGAGCGACGACCGCGCGCTCTTGCTGATCCGCGGCATGATCGCGGCGGCCCATGCCGACGGCACCCTGTCGATGGATGAGCGGCACCGCATCAGCGGCCAGCTCGACGAGGCCGAGGCCAGCGCCGATGAGCGGCGGCTGATCAGCACCGAGATCGAGAACCCCAAGCCGATCGATACCCTGCTCACGCAGATCGACGACCACGACACGGCGATCGAGTTCTATCTCGCTTCTCGCGCGGCGGTCGATTCGGAAACCGAGGCTAACCGTGCCTATCTGACGCTGCTGCGTCACCGCCTCGCCATCACCGAGGACGAGGCGCGGGAGGCCGAAGAGCTCGCTCCCTGACCTGTCCTCCCGGACGGGTCGAAACGAACAAGGGCCGCTTCCTATCAGGAAGCGGCCCTTTTGCCGTACCGGGACAGGCGAGGGTGTGGCCTCACTTGGTTTCGGTCGGCCCTTCGGAATAATCGTCCGCGGTCTTTTCAGGCCCTGAGCGCACGGCGCGGCGGCTGACCTTCTTTTCGCCCGGAGCAACGGTGTTGCCACCTTTCTTCGCCCCAAGCTTGGCCGGATCGACGCCATCGGTCAGCTTGGCCTTTTTCGGACGGCCCCGCTTGGGGGCAGCCCCCGGTTCGGTCGATTTGGCCGCAGCCTTGCGACGCCCGCCGGTGGCCGGGGTGGTGTCGGCGATCTGCTCGCCCGGAGCCTCGGTCAGCCCCTCCCTAGCCTGCCGCTGACCCATCTCGTCTAGACCGTCGTCACTCAGCGGTGCGCCTTCGTCGCGGCCCGCGAGACCCGCGGCAGCGGCGGTGCCCGGTGCGATGTCGTTGCCGGTCGCGTCCTCGGCGTCGATCTGCGCCGTGGCATCGTGCCAATGGTCCTGATGACGGCCCTCGGGTGCTCCCTCGCGCTGCCACAGATCATAAGCGCGCTGCCGGATCCGTTCTTCCCTGTCGTCGGACATGGGGTCCTCCCAGTTGTAATCATGCTCTTTTCCGGAAGTATCGCGCGGCGCGGCAATTGCGAGTCACCGGGACACGAAATGAATACAGGAACAGGACGCAAACGCCAAAAATCCGGGTGCTGCGTCGTTCGACGCGCCCGGTTTCGGCGATAACCTCGATCTTCGGAGGAAGTGGCGGACTGGGGATCTGCCTCACCCTGTTCCAGGACGTTCTATTACGTGTTTTAGCGCAATGGCTTAGCTGCATTATGTGTCTTGCACGTTCTAGCGTCGTCCCACATATTCCAGCCTGTAACGTGGGATGGCCCGTGGGGCCGGTTCGGAGGGCTCATGGCGGAGGAGCGGACGGCGGTGCGGCGCGGGAAGTGGCCGGAGAAGGCCCTTTCGGCCGCCTTCGTGCGGCAGGTGAAGGAGCCGGGCCGATACGCGGACGGGCACGGGCTCTATCTGCATGTGGACCCGAGCGGCGCCAAGCGGTGGGTGCAGCGCATCGCCATTCGCGGCAAACGCTCGGACCTCGGACTCGGGGCGGTATCGCTGGTGCCGCTGGCCGAAGCCCGCGAGAAGGCGCTGGCGAACCGCAAGCTGGCCCGCGAGGGCGGCGACCCGCTCAGGGTTAAACGCGAAGCCCAAGCGGCGCTCACCTTCGAGGAGGCGGCTCGGAAGGTCCATGCCATCCACGAGCCCAGCTGGCGCAACAAGAAACACGCGGCACAGTTCCTTGCGACCTTAGAAACCTACGTTTTCCCCCGTATCGGCGCGCTGAAGGTGGCCGAGGTGGACACCGCGGACGTGCTGGCCGTGCTGGACCCGATATGGCTGAAAGTGCCCGAGACCGCGCGCCGGGTGCGCCAGCGCATCGGCACCGTGATGAAATGGGCGGTGGCGCAGGGCTGGCGACAGGACAACCCGGCCTCGGACATCGCCCAGGCACTGCCGCGTCAGGCACGGGTACAGAAGCATCGCGAGTCCCTGCCCTATGACGAGCTAGCAGCCTTCGTCATCGCGCTGGGCATGACCGGCGCTGCCCCACATACGAAGCTTGCGCTGGAGTTCCTGATACTGACCGCAACACGTTCGGGAGAGACGCGTCTTGCGAAATGGTCGGAATTCGACCTTGAGCGCGCGGAATGGACCATCCCGGCCGAGCGCATGAAGGCGAAGAAGGCGCACCGGGTGCCGCTTTCACCTCGTACCGTCGAGATACTGCGCGAGGCCGAGGCGCTGAGTGACGGAAGCGCGCTGGTGTTCCCCGGTGCCCGCCACGGCCGCCCGCTGTCGGACATGACGCTCACTAAGCTGGTGAAGGGCATGGGCCATGCCGTCCACGTCCACGGCTTCCGCACGACCTTCAAGACATGGGCGCAGGAGCGCACGTCAACGCCCCGCGAGGTGTCCGAGGCAGCTCTGGCCCACAGCATTAAGGATAAGGCCGAGGCCGCCTATGCACGATCCGACCTGTTCGCCAAGCGACGGAAACTGATGAACGCTTGGGCAGCCTTTGTAGGCGAGCAACCCGGCCGAGTGGTGAAAATTGGCTGATGAACAATAAAGGTGACACCTTGGACAAGCTTTTAAAAACGTTGCAGGACGAAATGTTTATTGTGCAACAGTACGAGACTCCATTCCCCGATGAAATGTTTCCTGACCCCATCATTCCAATGAGAACCGCTTGGCGCTGGCGGATAAAATCGATTGAGCAAGACTTCTTAGACAGTGACTGGCCCCCCTTCAGCGGAAGGGTATTCATTGATGACGACGAAAACTGGTCGCCGGTTTCAGCAGAAGTTGAAGAGTTTCTGCTTGCCGAGGGAGCGGATGCTCGAGCAGAAATCTTCCGCCCGCACTCTGTACGGATCGAGCGTGGCTTAGATTACATTCACAGAAGAATAGATCTCCTTTCGGTTGAGTATTGGCTGATAAATGAGGTCAAAGTCCTGCAGGGCATCTTGGCTGCGCCCACACCAGATGCGGTCCTCTTGGGGGCGATCGAGCTGGGAGAACTGACCGCACGAGCCGCGCAACATCAACTGCACCTCCCTACACTGCGCACCGGAGTGAAAGTACGGCGAGGAGCGAGCAATGCTGCATGGGCACGTATGGAAGAGAACAAGAGGAAACGGCAGTCTGTCCTCATAGCTATGAGAACATTGCTTCGGAAAAAGTCAAAAAGCAGCGTTAGATGGGCAGCGCGGGTAGTGGCTGATCGAGGGATTGGCGCTTCTCCTGAAGCAAACCGCACACTTTGGTACAGGCATAATTCGAAATAGTTGTGTCACCATAGGCCACAGACACAACTGAGCTTCAGCATATTCCCAGCATGTCCAGAACATGCCTGAGGAATCTACCATGATCGAGAAGCACCTTCGCCGCCGCGCTGTCGAGGAAATCACCGGGCTCAGCCGCAGCTCCATTTACGCGATGATGGCGCGCGGCGAGTTCCCTAAGCCGGTCCACCTGACCGCAAAAGCCGTCGCATGGCCTGAGAGTGCCATTTCCAAATGGCTGAACAGCCGCCGCTCTGCTGCCTAACAAAAACCGCCACCCGAGGAACCGGGCGGCGGCGCATGTCTCTCACGGCTCACACCTGATAGATAGCCCGTTCCCCCCGGCCATTTCAAGCCGAAGGGCAACTCCCCATGTTTAAATCTGACCGCTGGTTTTCCAGACCAATGCAAATCTATTGGTGCTGTCGCGCACTCCTAGCGGGACGCATCATCTCCCACAGGACCGAAATCCGTGAGGAGAAAGGCTGGCGCTTGGCCGCCATCTGCCACCGGCTCAAGGCCGAATACGGCTGGCCCATCCTCTCGGAGCCGCGCGGCCCCGATAACACGGCCTATTATCGCCTGCGCCCCGGCTTCGACCGCGCGGCACTGCGCTTCCCGCCTTCCGCCCAAGCGCTGGCCGAGGAGGGCGAGGCATGACCGCGCTGCGCATCGCCCGCCTGCGCCGACTCTATGGCCTCACACCCGCGCAAGCCGCGTTGGTGGCCGCTCTCGCCTATGGGGAGGGCCGCGTATGATCAGGGATGCCCAGACCCTCACGGCGGCGCTCAAGGGCCGCTGGCACGGCCGCTACGGCACAGCCTGCTGCCCGGCGCATGGCGACCGCACCCCGAGCCTGAGCCTTAGCAACGCGCCCGATGGGCGGCTCCTGCTGCGCTGCCACACCGGCTGCGACTTCCTCGCCATTCTCAACGCCCTGCGCGGGCTCGGGCTGGTCGAGGGCGCCGGCCGGGTGCCTAGGCTCGACCCGGCCCGGCTCGCTCAGCGCGAGGCAGAAGAGAGGCGGGAGGCCGAGAAGCGGGCGCGGCAGGCCCGCACCGCATGGGAGGAGGCGCGACCGATCGAGGGCACCCCGGCGGCCGCCTACCTGCGCGGCCGGGACATCACCTGCCCCCTGCCCGACACGCTGCGCTTTCACCCCGCCGCGTGGCACCCCAGCGCCCAGCGCCTGCCCGCCCTGGTCGCGCTGGTCGAGGGGGCCGAACGCTTCGCGGTGCATCGCACCTACCTGCGCCCCGATGGCACCGGCAAGGCGGCAGCCGAACCCGCCAAGGCCATGCTGGGACAGGTGAAGGGCGGCGCTGTGCGGCTAACCCACGGCATCGGCCCTCTGGTGGCGTGCGAGGGCATCGAGACCGGCCTCAGCCTCGCCAGCGGCCTGCTGCGCACCCCGGCGACGATCTGGGCGGCGCTCAGCACCTCGGGGATGCAGACGCTCGCCCTGCCGCCCTGCCCCGGCCGCCTGACCGTGGCGACGGATGGCGACCCCGCCGGGCGCGAGGCGGGCCATGCGCTTGCCACCCGCGCCGCCGCGCTGGGCTGGACCGTCAGCCTGCTGCCCGCGCCCGAACGGCGCGATTGGAACGATGTTCTCACTAGGAAAGGGGCACCTGAATGACCCATGCCCAACCCGCTGTCAGACCGGACGACATCACCCCGGACGACGCACTGCACCCCGAGGAGGTGCCGTTCGACGCTGCACAGACTGACACCCCGGACGATGCCCAGGCGGAGGCCCGCATTGCCGAGTTGGCGAAACTCCCGGCACTCAAATATGAGCAGGCCCGCGAGACCGAGGCGAAGGCGCTGGGCCTGCGCGTATCGTTTCTCGACAAGATGGTCAGCGCACAGCGCCCCCGGCCGGTCGAGGAGGAGGCCGCCCCTTTCGCGGATGTAGAGGCGTGGCCCGATCCAGTGAGCGGGGCCGCGCTGCTGGACGACCTGCAAACCGCCATCCTGCGCTTCTGTATCCTACCCGAGCACAGCGCGCCGCTCATGGCCGCTTGGGCGCTTCACGCATGGTCGCATGACACCGCCGACATTTCCCCGGTGCTGGCCTTCGTCTCGCCCGAGAAGCGTTGCGGCAAAACCACCGCGCTTTCGGTCATGGGGGCACTGACCCCCAAGGCCATGCACAACGTCAACATCTCGACCGCCGTGCTGTTTCGCGTGGTCGAGCGCTACACCCCGACCGTACTGATAGACGAGGGTGACACTTACCTTGCGAACAATGACGAGTTGCGTGGCATCCTGAACGGCGGACACAACCGGCTCTCCGCCTTCGTCTGGCGCAGCGTCGGGGACGACCACGAGCCCCGGCAGTTCAACGTCTGGTCTCCGAAGTGCATCGCCATGATAGGGAAGCTGCCCGATACCTTGGAGGACCGCGCGCTTGTGGTGCGCCTGCGCCGGAAACAGCTAGGCGAGACCGTCGAGAGATTCCGCGCCGACCGGGTGAACGCCTTCCTGCCGCTGCGCCGGATGGCGGCGCGCTGGACGGCGGACAACGCCATCACCCTGCGCCATGCCGAGCCAGAGGTGCCCAGCGCCTTGAACGACCGCGCGCAGGACAACGCTCGCCATATCTGCGCCATTGCCGATGCGGCCGGGGCCCACTGGCCCGAGACCATCCGAGCGGCGCTCATTGGTTGCGCGGGACAAGCCGACGACGAACCGCAATCCGCTGGCGTCCTGCTGCTGCGCGATGTGGCACAGGTGCTGGCGGCCCGGCGCGGCGACCGCATCGGCAGCACCGATCTGTGCGAGGCGCTGTGCGCGCTTGAAGAAAGCCCATGGGCCGAATGGCGCGGCGGCCGCCCCATCTCGACCCGGGGTATCGCGAAGCTGTTGAAGCCGTTCGGCGTCGTCCCAAGCCGAGACAGGAACCTGCGATTCTACCACGCGCACGACTTCTCGGATGCCTTCAAGAGGTATCTCTCCGACACCCCCGAAAAAAGCGTCACAAGCGTCACAAGTGTCACGCTATTTGCAAGCGTCACTGGAAAACCAAATGAAAACAATGGTCATGACGGATGTGACGCTTGTGACGGATTTTCTGAGGGTGACGGAAACAAGTGCCACGGTGACGGTTGGGAAGGGGGCATCTAATGGGCGCGATAGAGACCGTGCAGTCCCTCATGCGGGCCGGTGTCGAGTTCGCGGTAGAGGGCGACCGCATCTTGTGGCGCAACTCCGGGGGCCGGGTGACGCCCGAGGTTATCGAGTGCATCCGAGCGGAGAAGCCGCGCGTTCGCGACTACCTCGCCCGAACCGAGACCATCCCCGCACAGAGACCAGCGATGACCCTGGCGGCGGCGGTGGTGCCCCTTCCGGTGTCGCGCAAAGCCGCGCCCGAACCTGCCCCCCTGCCCGACCCCACCCGCGCTGGGCGGGTGCGCACTTGGACGGGCCGCGTCGTCTCCCTCGACGCATGGCGCAAGCTGAGCGCATGGGACCGGCACGGGCCGAACGGGCGGCACTGGGATGGCCGCACGGCTTCATGGGAATGGCCCGAGGGCGGGGGCGCGGCATGAGCGGGCCGGTGTTCCCCCGCGTGACCGGGGCCGAGCTGCTGGCAAAGCGCAAGGCGGCCGGGCTGTCTCAGGTGCAGCTGGCGAAGGCGGCAGGCATAGGGCGAGGGGCTGTCGGATACTGGGAGGCCAAGCCCGCCCTGTGCCGCAACGGCTGGGCCTGTCAGCGCATGTTCAAGGTGCTGGGCATCCGCATCCTGCCGGTTTTCCAACCACTAATGCGCGCGCGGGGGGATGGGGTCTTACCGGCATGGGCCGCGATGGAACGGCGGATGATAGAGCAGGCCCGTGCCGCTGCCGAGAAGCGCGAAGCCCAGCGCCTCGCCCGGCTGCGGGTGCCCTGCGGTGCCATAACCCGGAAGGGCCTGCCCTGCCGCCTCAAGTCTGAACCCAGCCGCAAGCGGTGCAAGTTCCACGGGGGCCGCAGCACCGGCCCCAAGACAGCCGAGGGGCGCGCGAGGATAGCCGAGGCGCAGCGGCGGCGCTGGGCAGCGTATCGAGCCGGGAGACAGACACACAGCCAAGAGGAGCTGCCGGAATGACCGGACCCTACGTCGAGATAACGGGCGGCATCATGACCGCCAAAAGCTAATGCAATGCGCGTGGCGCCCGCCCGGTGTTCGACACCATCGGGGAATGGCGGTTCTTCGTGGAGAGCGTCGAGGCGGACGGCGGGCGCATCTGCATGTAACCGGGGCCATCCTATGAGGCGATCATCATCGAAGCCGAGGAGATGGGTGCGGAGTATGGCGAAGTGGTAGTGGATCTGCTGATGGCGGGTAGGACGTGACGTCCCAAAGGGCCAAGACGTAACGTCCAAGATCGAGCGCCACATTTCTGCCGCCTGCATTAATCAATTCGAGTGAAGAAACGCTGACATTGGAGGCAGGCAGAATGTCCATCATGCGCAAGAAGCACTTCGGTCTAACCCTTGGCGCCGCACTTATCGCGGGAGCTGTAGGCGAGTTCGGCCTCGTCTCTCACGCTGGCGCTGGCACTGGTGCAGCCTCGTCCTCCGGGGCATTCGAAATGGTCGAAATGCAAATTGAGGGCATGGTCTATGAAGTGCAGGTTAGAAGGGACTCGCCCGTCATAGCGCCATCCCGCACAGCGCATTTCTATTAGGCATGGCTAGGTAGGAGGACGGTTCGAAAGACTAGTCTCCTTTCCTTTGGGGCCGGCGGTGGGAGGCCAGCGCGCGCATCCACAAAACAGGGATTTTAGCCGATCCAATGTACTAGCGGACAGTGCGGCTTCGCTAAGTGACGCGGCGTCGCAATGATAGGTTGTAGGCACCACGACGCGATCGCACTAGCGTGAACCCCCGAATCGTCAACCGATAATCCGGCAAGGCTCCCGTTGCATTGCCCGTTGTAGTGGACCTGCCCATGGTGACCCGCCTTCTCGGACTGCATGCCATCTCTGACCCCCCCGAGGGGCATAATTCGGAACGGACCCTTGATGAGACGCTGGCCTACCGCCTGCGGCAGCAGGAGTTGGTTTCAGAGTTCGGGCTATTCAGCCTGCGAGCTCACACCTTAGACGACATTCTGCAGGAGGCGACCCGCTTAGCCGCCAGTGGCATGCAGGCCCGGTTTTGCAAGCTGCTCCGCTACCGTCCCGAAGAGCACGACATGTTGATGGTGGCCGGTATTGGCTGGCGTGCTGGTGAGGTGAATCATGCGACGCTCGGAATCGATATGGAGAGCGCGGCCGGCTATTCCTTTCAGACCGGGCAGCCTGTTATCTCGAACCACCTGACCTCGGAGAGCCGCTTCCGTACGCCGCGCCTGCTGGCCGACCATGGGGTCAAGCGGGCGCTTAACGTGCCGATCCAAGACTGCCATAAGCCATTCGGGGTTCTCGAGGTGGATAGCCCGGACGAAGGACGGTTCACGCTTGAGGACACCGCGTTCCTGCAAGGCGTGGCTAACATCGTCAGTGCGGCGATTGATCGGCACCGGATTGAGGAGGAACTGGACGCTGCGCGCGAGGGGGCGGCGCTTTTGATCGAGGAGCAGCATCACCGGGTGAAAAACCTGTTCGCGGTGGTTGGCGCCCTAATCAACCTTTCCAGCCGCGACGCGGAGCGGGAAGGGGGCGATCCGGTCGACTTGATCCGCCAGCGCATCAATGCGCTGTCCCGCGCCAGCAGTATCAGCATCGGCATGGCCAATTCCGGCAACAACCTGTCCGATCCGGAAGCGCTGACCCGGGAGATACTGGCGCCGTATCTCGGATCCGTCGACATCGTCGCCCAGGATGTGCAACTGCCGGCCGGCGCCACTACTCCCCTAGGCATCATGCTGCACGAGTTCGCCACGAACGCGGCGAAGTATGGCTCGCTGGCTCACGAGGGCGGATACGTTCAGGTCGATTGGTCGAGTCGGGGTTCCGAAATCATCATGCGCTGGCGGGAGGTGGCACCCCTGAAGCCTGACGCGGACCCGGCGCTAACCGAAGCCGGGTTCGGAAGCCGGCTCATCGCGGCCATGGCGACCCAGTTGGGGGCAGAGGTGCGACGCGAATGGCAGGGGAGCGGGCTGGTCATCACCGTAACAGTGCCCGACGCTTGAGGGGCGGGGGTCGAAAGTCTGAAGCTCATACAGCGGGACCGGTATCGGTCGTGATTTTCCCATCCGTGCGAGATGGAGACAATTTCTTAATTTTAGCACCGTCTGCCATCCACTCTGCCCGAATCTGTCAAAACCTGACATCCAGACCGCCCATCGCGGGGAGGCATAAAAGGCACAAATCGGTTAGCCTGTGGTGTCTCCTTTCAACGGAGTTTCATCTCGATCAACGCTGTCACTGGCAGCCATTAGGCGTACTGACAGTAGCTTACTCATGACGGGCCTGCGCATTCTTTCTTACATCTTCTTTGTCGCTGGCATGGGGGCTGTGGTGCTGATTGGATTCAATTCTTCGGGCCTAAATTTGTAGGATGGAACGGCGGCGGGTCATGTTAAGCCTAAGACCAACCTCGCTCCGAGGCCTCCGTGGGAGCAAGTACAACCCTGCACCGCGGACCGCTCCTTCTCGGATCAGGGGCATTGAGACCGCCCGAGACGTTGGGCATGGTCAAGGGTTCTTCCGTAGTAGGAGACATGTTTCCTTGAGGTGAACAGTGTTCCTTACGACTAAATTTCCTGCTTTTCAGCCCCGACTACATAGGTAAGCGTCCGTTTCCCGCCCGAACGGCCTGCCGTTTCCTGATCTGCAAATGAGGAAAGCCCTGACCGAAGTCGGGGCATCGTGGCCGTTTAAACCCTCTTTGTCCGCCCAGCGCAGCCGAGGCTGTCGCATTGGCTAACACCCTAAGATTAACCAAAGTTCGGCTTCAGCCCTCGGCATCTTTGATGCTTCATGGCGGCTCCCGGCCTGACTAAGACCGCGCCGTCGTTAAGAAACTGGACGGCCTGAGTTTCGAGTGCCCCCTTCATTCTTTCGACCATCATGCGGCGCGCTTGGACAAAGATGCGCCAACACATGCAGTTCAATCGCTTCATCCGCTTCATGATGGCCCGCTGCCTGTGCGTGGCTTGGGCCGATGCGCACTCTGCCCAGCGCGACCTTACTGCGCCTACCCGGTGTTAGGTAGCAAACGCACCAAGTGCGCACAGGGATGACGGCATGATTAAGGCCTTGGCCCTAGGCCTCGTCTATTGGGCGGGAAATGATGGTGTAAGTTCTCGTATTGCTTCGTCTCATTGCAACCTCCTGTCCGACATCAAGCGGGCAGTCTGCGAAGAATTTCCCGCTAATGGTGTCGGGTGCCCCGAAAACATCAAGGTACTGAGCCTCAACACTGACGTACAGTCCAGCGATACTACGGTCAGATTGCACGTATCGGGACGTGACATGCTCAGTGTGCGTGTGAATAGCGCACTCCTTTACGCCCGAACCAACATCACCGATATTGAGAGAACTAACATCGCTCAGTTTCCCAGCATTCCCTGCCGCCTTGACGCTAACGCTTATGGCGGGAGATTGCCCAGAGTTCTTGACCCTCGTGAAGATCGCGAACTCGTACGTCCCCTCATCGGTAGGGCCATCGATGAGGCGGACTCGCATCTCATCGATAGCAAGATAGGCCCGAGCTTGCGCTCTCCCGATACCACGCGTGTCTTCAGCCATGGTCTGAGTGGCCTTAAGGGTTGCCCAGATGAGGTAGATGGAGCAGATTCCGAGGATTAGGCTGAGCAGGCCGGTAAAGACCATAAGGCGGGTGAACCTGGACATGGCTTCTTGGGCATCAAGATCGCGCTCGGATCTCTTCTGATCCTCGGTGGATTCAAGTATCTCAAGGATGCAGCCTCTCATCCCGTCAGGGGTAAGGCTGTCCCGGCACTCCCTATCTACCCGCTGCTTGGCTTGGGCCTGATAGCGGTTGGATGCCTCAACATAGCGCAATCTTTGCTCTAGGGAGGTGCGACTGAAATCGTGCAGAAATAGTCCCGCTACAGAAGCAATGAGTATGCCTAGGGCTACAAACGCAAGTGGTCCTCTCCAATAGCTGTCAGGCATTGCAACAGGAACGCAGCAGAGAACTTGCCCCGTGAGAGCTTGTTCCTGACGTTCACTTCCTTTTCGCTGATTTCGATATCAGCAAGCTTTTCAACTAGCTGAGCATATGTCACGCCCTTCCCAGCATTACGTTGCCTTTTTTGCCCGAGGCCTCCGACCCACTGCCCAGCACGGTCAAAGAATGGCGGGCCGTCGCGACCGAGGTGAACGGCGGCGCGCTGTCAGGGCTTCGCAGTCGGGGTGGAAGCGGAGCACCTGCTGAGCCTCAGGGCCACGCTCCGAGCCATGCGGAACCAGTCCCTCGCAGGTGCTGCAGCGCTGCTACGGTTTGCTATGAAGGCCGGGGCCGTCAAGGACCACACCCCGAGGACTGCGACATTATCGGGGCCGTGATGGATCTGATTGAGGCGGAGACGTGCTCGGCTGCAGGGTGAGAAATGTTGGGATTATTGAGCCGAGAGGAGCCCCGCCCAGCGCCGGGCTTTTTGCTATCAAGGGAACGCGGAGGGACCGGTTGAGTTAACTCACCTTAACCAGTCCCGCGCCTGCATCCGTTCCCCAATGCGGCCCTGCGCGTGCGCTTTGCGAGTGGGACCGAGGCATTGCACGCCTCGGTCTTTCACCATCCCCTTCATATAAGGACCGTTAGGTCTGACGTCATGCGGCGCGGTGGCGCAGCGGCACGAAGGCGACATAGTTTGCAAGCGTAATGAGGGGGCAACGTCGGCACTGAAATAGTTGGCAGGACAACGGTTACCTCGGTGGGTACTCAGCCTCATAAAATTGCCACATTCTCGCCATACTTGCCCCCATGCTGGCGGCGACGCTGGCAGAGCGTCGGGGGAAATAAGAGAGCAACTACGCGACGATCTTGCGGCACCCTCACCGTGTCGCCAAGCTCCACGCCCCGGCGCCCCCATCCTCAGACCATTAGGTCTCACGGGCACTTGTCAGGCAGGGTCCGGACCCAGCTTTCGGCTCAGACCTATTTTTGAGTGGGCTAGGGGCAGATGTTGGGTGCCTACTACTCGAAAAAACTCCGCCATCACATCCAAATAGCTCCAGCACGTTCCGGGGTATTCCCTATTCGAAAGTGGGAAAAAACGTGGGACTGGACGCAAAGCATCAGCCGCAAGCGGCTGATTTACTTTGAGTATTTGAGATGAAGTGGCGGACTGGGGAGGATTCGAACCCCCGACCCCTTGATTCGTAGTCAAGTACTCTATCCAACTGAGCTACCAGTCCGCTGTAGAGTGAGGCCGATCTACCGTCCGGTGCCGGGACATGCAAGGGCCGTTTTTCGGAAACTTCCGGATTTCGCATGCGATCTCGCCTGCCGTGGCGGCAGGCGAGATCGCATGCCCGAGGGTATCAGGCGGCAGTGATAGGCCGGGGGGCGCTGCGTGGCAGGCAGATCGCGAACTCCGTGCCGGTCTCGTCCGATCGGGTCAGCTCAAGCCGACCGCCATGGCCGCGCACCAGCTCGGCGGCGATGGCAAGGCCCAGACCCGAGCCCCCCTTGGCCACACCGCCGCGAAACGCGCGAAACAGGTGTTCGCGCGCCCGTGGCGGCAGGCCGGGACCGGTGTCCGTCACGAAGATCCACCATGCGTCATCCTCTTCGCGGGCCGACAAGGTGACACGCCCCGGCTTACCAGTCGCCGCGATCGCCTGCCGCGCGTTGCGCAGGAGGTTCGACAGAACCCTGAAGAGCTGTTCGGAATCGGCGCGCAGCACAAATCCCGCGGGAATCTTCTCCACGAGGTCGATTTCGCCCTCCCCTGTCGCCAGCCGCTCGTTCTCGATCGCCTCGGCCACGAGAGGCGCCAGCTCGAACCGAGCGAGCTGCGGCGGCGGCTCTTCGGCGCGACCAAAGGCCAGTGTCGATTCGCACAGGTTCACCGCGCGGGTGATCGAGCCCACGAGCTTGGGTGCCATGCGCTTGACCAGCGGGTCTTCGGAGCCCTCCAGCCGGTCGGCGAAGAGCTGGGCTGCCGTGAGGATGTTGCGCAGATCATGGCTGACCTTGGCGACCGCACCGCCAAGCTGGGCTAGACGGTCCTTCTGGCGCAGCGCTGAGGTGAGTTGGGTTTCCATCGCCTGCAGCGCCGTCTCGGCCTCGCGAAGCTCGCGCAGGCTGGCGCGGGGCGAGATGATGCGGCGCGCATCTTCCGGCGCGTCGGCATAGCTCTGGATTTGCGCCACCACCCGCTTGATCGGGATCACGAGGAAGGCTTGGACAGCCGCGAAAAGCAGCGCCGCCGTCACCACGGAGATTACCGCTGAAAGAATCAGAATGCGCAGACCGTAGTCGAGCATCTCGGCGCGCAGCGGCGCCTCATCCATGGTCACCTCGATCAACAGCCCGCCCTGCTGCACCGGATCGCCGATCACGCGAATGATCCGCTCATCCGTGTCGAGCAGGGTGCCCAGCGCGTCGCGGATCAGCGTCAACGCCGGCACATCGCGCAAATCGTAGGTCGCATGGATCGGCTCGGGCAGCGGCGACGACAGCGCGAGCTGGCGCACCTCGTCGCGACGAAGCACGACGTTGTAGACGCCAGCGTTCTCCAGAAGCTCGGCTTCGAGCTCGGCATCGAGCGTCTCGGTGGCCAAGAGCACCAGCGAGGCGATCTGCGCCCGTTCGAGCCGCAGTTGCAGATAGTCCTGACGAAACCGTGCCACCGAGGGCACGAAGATCAGCACCTCGGCCAGCATCACGAAGACCGTGGTCAGGGCAAGAAAGCGTCCTGAGAGGGTATTGAACATCTGGTCCCTTTTGCGCCGCCGGGCGGCCGGACCCTCAGGGAATCCAGCGTTGGACCGCACGGACGGCTGTCTTCACCCATTCGTTATCAAACAGGCTGGCGCTGAAATAGTTGCCTGCCGCGCGCTTATTGATTTCGCCCAGGCTCGGATAGGGCAGCACCGCGCCCGCGATCTTCGACAGTTTCAGCCCGGAGGATATGGCGATGGCCCAGACGCCGATAAGGTCGTCGGCGTTCGCCCCGAGAATCGTGGCTCCCACGGGGCGGCCCTTCACAGCCATCAGCTTGAGCATGCCGAGCGTGCGGCCCTCAGCGATGGCGCGATCGTTTTCGTCATACTCCATGCGGATCACCTTG
Organism: uncultured Limimaricola sp.; assembly: GCF_964022235.1. Classification (NCBI taxonomy): domain Bacteria; kingdom Pseudomonadati; phylum Pseudomonadota; class Alphaproteobacteria; order Rhodobacterales; family Paracoccaceae; genus Limimaricola; species uncultured Limimaricola sp. The sequence continues at coordinate 40,392 of NZ_CAXHZL010000017.1, forward strand.
AGCGCGTCGCCGTGCTTCTCGCGGGCCTGCGCCTCGGTCAGCCCGACCTGCGCGAGACCGGGATCGGTGTATGTGGCCCACGGGATATGCGCGGTTTTGGCTTTGGACGGCAGGCTGAACAGCATGGAGCGGATGATGACACCCGCGTGGTAGCCCGCGACATGGGTGAACATCAGCCCGCCCGCCGCGTCGCCCACCGCATAGACCCGGCGATTCGTCTCCGAGCGCAGATCCTCGCCCACGGTGATGCCGCGCCGGTCATGTTTCACGTGTGCCACGTCGAGACCGAGGCCATCCGTCACCACCTGTCGTCCCACTGCCATGAGCAGGTGAGTGCCTTCGAAGTCGCCCTTTTCAGTCCGCACGGTGATCGCACCCTCGCGGCCCGAAACGGCGGTGACCTTGGCGTCCTCCTCGATGCGGATGCCCTCGGCGCGCAACCGGGTCAGGAGGTGCCCGGCCAGTTCCGGGTCATCCTTGCCCAGCGCCTTCGCGCCCTCAATCACCGTGACCTCGCAGCCGAGCCTGCGGTGCGCCTGCGCCATCTCGATGCCGATCGGGCCGCCGCCGATCACTAGCAGGTGGCGCGGCCGCTCGCGCAGGGCGAAGATCGTCTCATTGGTGAGGTAGGGCGTATTCTCGATGCCGTCGATCGGCGGCACCAGTGGCCGCGAGCCGGTGGCGAGCACGAAGCGACGCGCCTTGATCGTGGTGTCGCCCGCCTGCATCTCGTCTGGCGAGGTGAAGCGCGCGTGCTCGCGGATCACCGTGATGCCGAACCCCTCGAACCGCTCCTGCGAATCGACGGGTGCGATGGTGGCGATGGTGCGCGCGACGTGGTCCTTCACGGCAGCGAAATCGATCTCTGGCGTGACCGGCGTGATGCCCATCTCGGCGCCCTTGGTCATCGCATGCGCTTGCTTGGCCGCCGCGAGCAGCGCCTTGGAGGGCACGCAGCCGCTGTTGAGACAATCGCCGCCCATCTCGCCCTTTTCGATCAGCACGACGCGCGCGCCCATCTGTGCCGCCCCCGCCGCGACCGAAAGCCCGCCCGAACCGGCGCCGATGATGCAGATGTCGCAGTCGATATGGCTCATGTGAGGCCTTTCCGGCCCTTCACGGCCTTGATGACAAGAGGAAGCGCCGAGAGCGCGGCGAGGCCGAGCAAAGGCAAAAGGATGTACGGTTCGAAGATAAGGCCAAGATCAGGCGTTTCGCCCGCCGCAAAGACGGCGCCGAGCCCGGCGCCCACCGAGGTGTAGACCAGTGCACCAGGCGCGATGCCCAGAAGCGTGGTGACGGCGAAGGCGCCGAATCCTACCCCGACCATAGCCGGCAGCAGGTTGGCCACGAAGAACGGTACCACTGGCAACAGCCGCAGCAGGAACAGCATCGACCACTGATTCTCGCGGATGCCGTCCTTGATCTTCTTGAGACGCCCCTCGGAGGTGTCCATGCCCTTCGACAGCCGCCGCCCGAGCCCGGCGCGCGCGGCGAGAAAGATCAGCACTGCGCCGATCGTCGCCGCGACCACGTTGAACACCACGCCCGGAAAGGTGCCGAACAGAAAGCCGCCCGTCAGAGTCGCCACCGTGGCGCCGGGCAGCGAAAAGGCGACGATGACGATATAAGCGGCCATGAAGCCCGCCACGGCGAGCGCGTAATTGCCATCGCGCCATGCGATCAGCGCCTCACGATTGTCGCGCAGCGTCTCGAAGCTGAGCAGGTCGCCCAGGAAGAACGCGCCCGTCAGCGCCACGAGGCCGATCGCGATCAATGGCAGGTGGCGCAGCCAGCTTCGTGTTCCAGAAGATGACGTTTCATCGGTGTCGTCGTGCATGTCAGACCTTCCGGGCAAGATTTGCACCAGACATGCACCGCGCCGAGAGGGCCGCCCACCCCCCTCGCAGGCTCTTGATCGGCGGGGTCGGACTGTAACAATGCAGGCGATATGGGGATTCAGGTCCGGCTTGCGTTGACAGCCTGCCGATGCCTCTCTATGGCACGGGCTTCGAATGATGGCAGGCCCCGAATCCGGCATGGACGGCGGACGGCGCGGCCCCTTGAGACGGAGAAAGCGCAATGAAACGCACGTTCCAACCCTCGAACCGTGTGCGCAAAGCGCGTCACGGCTTCCGCGCACGTATGGCCACCAAGGCCGGCCGGAAGATCATCAACGCCCGCCGCGCGCAGGGCCGCAAGGTCCTGAGCGCCTGATCCCAGATCAGGTGATAGCGGAAAAGACCCCCGTGGTCGGCAGCGATGCCGCCGCGTCGGGGTCTTTCGGCGTTGGCGTCGACAAGATGCGCAAACGCCCCGACTTCCTGCGCGCCGCCCGGGCGCTGCGGCAGGGCACGACCGGATTCCACCTGCAGGGCAACCCGCGCAGGGATGGCGACGATGCCGTGCGCGTGGGCTTCACCTGCTCCAAGAAGGTCGGCAATTCGGTTGCGCGCAACCGCGCCAAGCGCCGTCTGCGCGAGGTCGCGCGCAAGGTACTCCCTATTCAGGGGCAGCCCGGCTGGGACTATGTGCTGATCGGTCGGGCCGAGGTCACGGCCACGCATGACATCGAACAGATGGCGCGCGATCTCGAATGGGCGCTGAGCCGCGTCCATTCGCAGGCATGAGCCCGCTCGCGCGTGTGCTGGCCTTGCCGGTGCGCGCCTACCGGCTCACCTTTTCCCCGATGGTCGGCCATGGATGCCGCTTTCACCCGACCTGTTCGGCCTATGCGCTCGAGGCGCTGGAGCGGCACGGCGGGCTGAAAGGCGGCTGGCTCACATTGCGACGCCTCGCGCGCTGCCATCCGCTGGGTGGCAGCGGCATCGACAACGTCCCCGACTGACCCCGTGACCTTTCCCCGGACTGGCCAGCATGGCATATCGGGCCGATCCAGAGGAGCTCGACCCATGCTCGACAATTTCGCCGACGAGACCCCCGAAGACGCGCACGACGATATCCACCCGCTGTTCGCCGGCGCGCCGAAAACCACCGAGTTTCGCAAGCTGCGCAAGCGGATCATCCGCGATACCCGCGAGGCGATCGAGAAATACGGCATGATCGAGCGCGGCGCACGCTGGCTCGTCTGTCTCTCGGGCGGCAAGGACAGCTACACGCTGCTAGCCGCGCTGACCGAGTTGCAGTGGCGCGGACTGCTCCCCGTCGAGATCCTTGCCTGCAACCTCGATCAGGGCCAGCCGGGGTTCCCTGCGACCGTGCTGCCCGAGTTTCTCGAGCGGATGGGCGTGCCGCACCGGATCGAATATCAGGACACCTATTCCATCGTCATGGACAAGGTGCCCCAAGGGCGCACCATGTGCGCGCTGTGTTCGCCACTGCGCCGGGCCAATCTCTACCGCGTCGCGCGAGAGGAAGGGTGTACAGCTGTCGTGCTTGGCCATCACCGTGATGACATGCTCGAAACCTTCTTTTTGAACCTGTTCCACGGGGGCAAGATCGCGACCATGCCGCCCAAGCTGCTCAATGATGAGGGCGACCTGTTCCTCTATCGCCCGCTGGCCCATGTGGCCGAAGCCGATTGCGAGAAGTTTGCCACGGCGATGAACTACCCGATCATTCCCTGCGACCTGTGCGGCAGCCAGGACGGACTGCAACGGCAGCAGATCAAGCAGATGATCGATCAGTGGGAAAAGAACGCTCCGGGGCGGCGACAGAAGATGTTCACAGCGCTGAATCAGGTCCGACCGAGCCACATGCTCGATCCCGATTTGTTCGACTTCGCGGCGCTGGCACGCGGAGCGACCGAAGGTAGCCGCAATTCTAATAATTAGAGCCTGCCACATTAAGAAACCGCTTAGATAGCGTTTCTAGTTTGTCTCCCTGTCAGGGCACGTTGCGGTAGCGCATCGGCCATCTTCGGCGGGATGAGAAGACGAATGCGCAGCACGGCCAGCCTTCCCTTGCAACGGGTCATCGCCCCCCTCACGGGGTCGATTGGCCGCCTGACCCGCCCATTGGGCCTCGCCTTGGTGCCAATGCTGCTGCTCGCGGCTCTGGCGCTGGGGGGCAAGCTGGCCGTGGCGCTTGTCGTGCTGGCGCTGCCGCTGACGGTGGCGAGCGCCATCGGACGACCGATCCTGACACGCGACGAGACGCGCGACGTGCTGACCGGGCTGGGCGACCGCCTCGCGCTCACGGCCGGGTTGGACCGGATGCTTGCACGGCGCGGCGGCTCACCGCGATCGGTGGCGGCGATGGTGCTCGAGATCGACGGTTTCAAACAGCTCGAACAGCGGCACGATCGCGCCACGATCGAACGCCTGCTGCAAGCCGTGGGCGAGAGGTTGCAGGACGGCCTGCGCGACGGCGACGCGCTGGCCCGCCTCGACGGGGCCTGCTTCGGCATTGCGCTGTCCTCGCGCCGGAAACTCGATCTCGAAGCGGCGATCCAGCTTGGCCAGAGGCTTCAGACCTTGGTGGCCGATCCCATCGAACGAGATGGCGCGCAGATCCACGTCACGGTATCGGCGGGCTTCGCGCTGGCGCTGCGGCTGGCACGGCCGGGCGGGGCCGATCTTCTGCAGGCCGCGACGCTCGCCTTGATCGAGGCGCAACGCGGCGGGCCGGGTTCGATCCGGTGCTATTCCGAGGCGATGCGCCATCGGGTGAGCCTGCGCCATGGCCTGACCGACGAGGTCGCCGCCGCGCTCGACCGCGGCGACGTCGTGGCCCATTTCCAACCGCAGATCTCCTTGTGTAACGGTCGGCTCACCGGTGTCGAGGCCCTCGCGCGCTGGCACCATCCCGAACGCGGCCTGATCCCGCCCGCCGAATTCCTGCCGGTGATGGAACAGGCCGGGCTGATGGGCCGCTTGGGCGAGGTGATGGTGCAGGATGGCCTCAACGCCCTGCGCCTTTGGGACGCGGCCGGAATCGAAGTGCCGCATGTCGCCATCAATTTCTCTCAGGCCGAACTCGCGGACCCGCGACTGGTCGACCGCCTTGCTTGGGAACTCGACCGTTTTGACTTGCAGCCCGGCCGACTTGCGGTCGAGGTGCTCGAGACGGTGGTGGCGCAACGGGTCGAGGACGTGGTGATCCGCAATCTGTCGGGGCTGTCGGGGCTTGGATGCAGGCTCGATCTCGACGATTTCGGCACGGGCCACGCCGCGATCACCTCGATCCGCCGGTTCTCGATTCAGCGGATCAAGATCGACCGCTCTTTCGTCACCCGCATCGACAGCGATTGCGAGCAGCAGAAGATGGTCTCGGCGATCCTGACCATGGCGGACGGGCTGGGCATCGAAACGCTGGCCGAAGGTGTCGAGACCGACGGCGAGCGCGCCATGCTGCAACGCTTGGGCTGCGGCCACGGGCAGGGGTTCGGCATAGGTCGGCCAATGCCGCGCCCCGAGACCGAGGCCTGGATCCGGGCCATCCCGACCCTCTGCCCCAAAGAGCCGTCGCGTCGCGCGGTCTGAAGGCCTTCGCACAGATACCCCGCGCCACCCGCCGCCCACTGGGCCCCCACGGCACGGCACCGCCAAGGCGAAAGAGCTTGACCTTCGGACCCTCGCCCTGTTGAACCGCCACTGACCTTTTCCGGCGATCGAGGGCGGTTTTTCATGGACGATCAGAACAAGAACCTGATCCTGGCGACAGTGCTCAGCCTGGTGGTGATCCTGGGGTGGTTCCTGATCTTCCCCCCCGAGGAGCAGGCCCCCTCGCCCGATTTCGACGAGGTGTCGACAGCCGCCGTCGAGGCGCCCGGCACCGGTGACACGCCCCTGCCCGGGACCACCGCACAGGCCGCTCCCCAAGAGCAGGAAGCGCCCCGCGTCGCCATCGAAACGCCGGAGCTGACCGGTTCGCTGTCGCTGCGCGGCGGCCGGATCGACGATCTGTCGCTGGTCGAATACAACGAGACGCTCGACCCCGAGAGCCCGCTGGTGCGGCTGCTGTCGCCCGTCGGCACCGACACGCCCTATTACGCGGTCTGGGGCTGGGCCCCGGTTGGCGGCACCTCGACCCCCCTGCCCGGTCCCGACACGCTGTGGACGTTGGAGAGCGGCGAGACGCTGACCCCCGACAGCCCGGTGACCCTGGCCTGGGACAACGGCGAGGGCCTCGTGTTCCGCCGCACCGTCTCTGTCGACGACAGGTTCATGTTCGATGTCGAGCAGACGGTCGAGAACACCGGCGACACCACCGTGAGCCTCGCGCCCTACGGCTTTGTCGCGCGCCACGGTCAACCCGACACGCAGAACTTCTTCATCCTGCACGAAGGCCTCGTGCGGATGACCGACGGCACGCTCGAAGAGATCAAGTACAAGAACATGGACGATCTCGATGCCGATCCGCGCGGCGCGGGCCGGGTCGACGTGGCCGAGGTCTCCGAGAATGGCTGGACCGGCTTCACCGACAAATACTGGATGACGACGCTGATCCCCGAGCCGGGCACGCCGTTCCGTTCGGTCGTGCGCTACACCGAAGGCTCCGAGATCTATCAGACCGACAGCGTGTCGCCCGCGCTCGAAGTCGCCCCCGGCGCCACCGTCTCCTCCGACACCCGCCTCTTTGCGGGCGCCAAGGAATGGGAGGCGATCCGTTCGTATCAGAACGACGGCGGCATCGAGGGTTTCGTCGACAGCATCGACTGGGGCTGGTTCTTCTTCCTGACCAAGCCGATCTTCATGCTGCTGCACTTCCTGAACGGCTTGATCGGCAACATGGGCTGGTCGATCGTGGCGCTGACGCTGATCCTCAAGGCGATCGTGTTCCCGCTGGCCTATCGCTCCTACGTGTCGATGGCCCGGATGAAAGAACTGCAGCCGCAGATGGAGGCGCTCAAGGAGCAGTCAGGCGACGACCGCCAGAAACTCCAGCAGGGCATGATGAAGCTTTACAAGGAAAACAAGGTCAATCCGGCCTCGGGTTGCCTGCCGATCCTGATCCAGATCCCGATCTTCTTCTCGCTCTACAAGGTGATCTTCGTCACCATCGAGCTGCGCCACGCGGAGTGGTTCGGCTGGATCCGCGACCTGTCGGCCCCCGATCCCTCGTCGATCCTGAACCTGTTCGGCCTGCTGCCTTTCGCGGCACCCGAACCGTCGAGCTTCCTCGCGATCATCTCGCTGGGCATCCTGCCGATCCTCTTGGGCATCTCGATGTGGCTGCAGCAAAAGCTGAACCCGGCCCCCGCCGATCCGACGCAGAAGATGGTCTTCGCCTGGATGCCGTGGGTGTTCATGTTCATGCTCGGTAACTTTGCCAGCGGCCTGGTCATCTACTGGATCACCAACAACACCGTGACCTTCGTGCAGCAATACGCGATCATGCGCAGCCATGGGGCCAAGCCTGACGTGTTCGGCAACATCAAGTCGGGCCTCAGCCGCAAGAAGGCCGCCGAGGCAAAACCCGCCAAGGCCGCCAACGCGCCCGGGAAACCGAAGAAGTGACCGGCATGAAGATGAACTTTCCCGAGGCCACCCCGCCCGAGCCCGACGCGGCCGAGGCGGGTAGGCTTCTCTTCGCCGGCGAGGTCGAGTTCCTCAAGGGCGTCGTGGCCATGTCGGGCCTTCCGCCCGCCGACCGGTTGGAGGTCTGCTTTGCGGGCCGCTCGAACGTCGGCAAGTCGTCTTTGATCAACGCGCTCACCGGTCGCAAGGCGATCGCGCGCGCGTCGAACACGCCGGGCCGGACGCAGGAGATCAACTTCTTCACCGCTGCCGAAAGCCATTACATCGTCGACCTTCCGGGCTATGGCTTTGCCAACGCGCCGCTGGCGGTGGTCGAGAAGTGGCAGCGCCTGCTCAAGCAGTATCTTTCTGGCCGCCCGACCCTGCGCCGCGCCTTCGTGCTGATCGACGCACGCCACGGCGCCAAGAAGGTCGACGAGGAAATCATGACCCTGCTCGACCGCTCGGCCGTGCCGTTTCAGGTCGTGCTGACCAAGATCGACAAGGTGCGCCGCGACGAGCTCGACCAGAGTCTCGCGCTGACGCGGGCGGCTTTGGCCAAGCACCCCGCCGCCTACCCCGAACTGGTGCTGACCAGCTCCGAAAAGGGCGACGGCATCGAGACGCTCCGCGCCATCGTCGCGGGGCTCGCCTGACCACCTGAACAGGGGCCTCCCATGAGGACGCAGAAGATGGACCGAGACTGGATCGCCACCGCCAAGACGCTCTCCGAGGCCCTGCCCTATCTGCAGCGCTACTCGGGTGCGATCGTCGTGGTGAAGTTCGGCGGCAACGCCATGGGCGACGCCGATGCGATGGCCGAATTCGCCCGCGACGTGGTGCTGATGCGGCAGGTGGGCGTGAACCCGGTCGTGGTGCATGGCGGCGGACCGATGATCAACGAGATGCTGGCCAAGCTCGGAATCAAGTCCGAGTTCGTGCGCGGCAAGCGCGTCACCGACAAGGCCACGGTCGAGGTGGTCGAGATGGTGCTCACCGGCCTCGTCAACAAGCGCATCGTGCAAGCCATCATGGACGAGGGTGGCCGTGCCGTTGGCCTGTCTGGCAAGGACGACGACCTGATGGTCGCGGTGGCCGACGATCCCGAACTCGGCTTCGTGGGCCGTCCCGTCGAAATGAACGTACAGGTGCTGCGCGACATGTTTTCAGCCGGTATCATCCCCGTGGTGGCCCCGGTCGCCACCGGCATGGACCCAAACGAGACCTTCAACGTCAACGGCGACACCGCCGCCGGTGCCATCGCGGGCGCGCTCAAGGCCGACCGTCTGCTGCTGCTCACGGATGTGTCCGGCGTCAAGGACGCCAGCGGCGAGGTCGTCACGCAGCTGTCCCCCGAACAGGTACGCGAGATGACCGCCGAGGGCACGATCGCGGGCGGCATGATCCCCAAGACCGAGACCGCGCTCACGGCGCTGGAACAGGGCGTGCGGGCCGTGGTGATCCTCGATGGTCGCCTGCCCAATGCCTCGCTTCTGGAGCTGTTCACCGAGCACGGCGCGGGCTCGATCATCCGTTCGAGCGAGAGCCGGATGCGCCCGCGCAACGAGACATGAGCCTCAAGCTCGTCCTTATCCGCCATGCCAAATCCGACTGGGGTGATGCCGGTCAGCGCGACCACGAGCGCCCGCTGGCGGAGCGTGGCCGCCGCGATGCGCCGCGCATGGGGACCTGGCTGGCCCAAGGCGGGCATGCCCCGGACCTGGTGCTCTGCTCAGACGCCGCGCGCACCCGCGAGACGGTCGCGCTGATGCGCCCCGAATGGCCGGGTACCACCGAGATCCGCCACGAGCCCAGCCTCTATGCCGCCCCGCCGCGCCAGTTACTGGCGGCACTCAAGGGTGTGACCGAACGCTGCGTGGCCTTGGTGGCGCACAACCCCGGTATCGGTCGTCTCGCGGCCGAGCTGGCTGACACCATCCCCGATCACCCGCGCTTCGCCGACTACCCCACCTGCGCCGTGACCGTGCTGGAGTTCGATGCCGGAGACTGGTCGGACATCGCAAAGGGCCGCGTGGCCGCCTTCGCCGTTCCCGCCGACCTCTGAACGCGAAAGGGGGCCGCTTTCGCGCCCCCCTCCCCGACTTTACTCTGCAAATACTCATCTTCTCGGCCCTCGGGCCGCGGCGCTGTCCTCAGTGGCCGAGGATCTGGCTCAGGAACAGCTTGGTCCGGTCGGACTTGGGAGCCTTGAAGAAGGCCTCCGGCTCGTTCTGCTCGACGATCTGGCCTTGGTCCATGAAAATCACCCGGTTGGCGACCTGCCGCGCGAAGCCCATCTCGTGGGTTACACAGAGCATGGTCATGCCCTCCTCGGCCAGCTCGATCATGGTGTCGAGCACCTCCTTGATCATCTCCGGATCGAGCGCCGAGGTCGGCTCGTCGAAGAGCATGATGCGCGGCTTCATGCACAGCGAGCGGGCGATGGCGACGCGCTGCTGCTGACCGCCCGAGAGCTGGCCGGGATACTTGTTCGCCTGCTCGGGGATCTTCACTTTTTTCAGGAAATGCATCGCGATTTCCTCGGCTTCCTTCTTGGGCGTCTTGCGCACCCAGATCGGAGCCAAGGTGCAGTTCTCGAGGATCGTCAGATGCGGGAAGAGGTTGAAGTGCTGAAAGCACATGCCGACCTCGGAGCGGATCTTGTCGATGTTCTTGAGGTCCGATGACAGCTCGGTCCCGTCGACGACGATGCGCCCCGACTGGTGCTCCTCGAGCCGGTTGATGCAGCGGATCAGCGTCGATTTGCCCGAGCCCGAGGGCCCGCAGATCACGATCCGCTCACCCCGATAGACGGTGAGGTCGATGTCGCGCAGCACGTGGAACGAACCGTACCACTTGTTCATGTTCGAGATCTCGATCGCGACCTCGTCGGAGACCCGCATATGGCTGCGGTCGATGGCACGATCGGCGGGATTGGTGGCGGTGTCGGTCATGGCACCCTCCTCAGTGATGGCCGCGCTGGAGTTTTTTCTCCAGGTACAGCGAGTAGCGGGACATGCTGAAACAGCAGATGAAGAACAGCAGGCCGATGAAGACGAAGAGCTCCCAGTAGATGCCGTTCCACTCGGCCGAGGCGCGGATCGCGTTCGAGAGGCCGATGGGATCGAGCAGGCCGATGAACACCACCAGCGTCGTGTCCTTGAACAGGCCGATGAAGGTGTTGACGATGCCCGGGATGGCGATCTTGAGCGCCTGCGGCAGGATGATCAGCCGCATCGACTTCCAGTAGTCGAGGCCAAGCGCGTCGGCCGCCTCGTACTGCCCCTTGGGAAGCGAGGCGAGACCGCCGCGCACCACCTCGGCAATGTAAGCCGCCGCAAAGAGCGTCACCATGATGATGACGCGCAACATCAAGTCGAAGTTCGTGCCTGGCGGCAGGAAGTAGTTCAGCAGCAGCGACGCGGTGAACAGCCAGACGATCAGCGGCACGCCGCGGATGATCTCGATGAAGCCCACGGAGATCTTGTTGATGATGAACAGGTCCGACTGACGGCCCAGCGCCAGCAGGATGCCGAGCGGCAGCGATAGGATGATGCCCGCGATGCCGATGATGAACGACAGCATGAAGCCACCAAAATCTTGGCTCGGCACGTATTCGATGCTGAGCGCGATCACCTGCTCGAGCTCGCGCGCGAGCGGGCCCGCGGTGTAGAACCAGTAGATGAGGGGCAACGCCACGGCGACGATCATCGCGATCAGCGTCCCCGCGATCGGGGCCAGCGCCCGCCATGCGGCCCAGCCCAGCACGAAGCCCAGGGCGATGGAGACCGGGAACCAGAGGCTGCCGCCCCAGAGCAGCCAGAACATCGCGAAGGGCGAAAGCGCGGTGAAGGCCAGCATGCCGCGCGGCACGCGCGAAAACAGCACCGGTGCGATCGCCACGAAGAAGATCACCAGCGCCAGGATCGGGCGCCAGTAAAGCTCTCGCGGGTAGAAGCCGAACATGAGCTGCTGCCAGCGATCGCCCAGCACCGCCCAGCAGGCGGCCGAGGCGTCTGCGCCGATGGTGGCGTTGCGGATCTCGCGGCATTCGGAGAGCGAGCCCGCGTTCCAGATGCCGTTGAAGACCCAAGGCATGGTGTGCGAGAGCGCCCACCAGATGACGTAGAGCGAGACCAGCGTCATCAGGATGTTGAGCCAGCCCGAGAACAGGTTCTCGCGCATCCACAGGATGGCGCCGCGATTGCCGACCGGAGGCTCGGCCTCCGGCAGCATGGTGTCCCGCACGAAGGAGACGGTCTGTGCGTGGGTGTCCGACATCTCAGCGCTCCTTCAGCTTTACGCGGGAATTGTAGAGGTTCATCGCGCTCGAGATGACGAGGCTGGTCACGAGGTAGAACAACCCCAGAAGCAGCATCCCCTCCAGCTCCTTGCCGGTCTGGTTGATGGTGATGCCCCCCAGCGTCGAGCGGGCGTCCATATAGCCGACGGCGATCGCCAGTGACGAGTTCTTGGTGAGGTTTAGGTATTGCGAGATCATCGGCGGGATGATGACACGCAGCGCCTGCGGCAGGATCACGAGGCGCATGGTGCGCGAGGGCTTGATGCCTAGCGCGAAGGCCGCCTCGGTCTGGCCCTTGGAGACCGACAGGATGCCACCGCGCACGTTCTCGGCGATGAAGGCACCGGTGTAGAGCGACAGCGCCAGCCAGAGCGCGATCAGCGAATTGCGCAGCTGCAGCCCGCCTTCGAAGTTGAAGCCGCCAAGCACCGGCCGCTCGAACTCGACCGGCATGCCGCGCCGGATCGTGTCCGACAGCGCCACGGCCCCGGCCGGCACGGTGGCGAGGTCGACCGAAGCCGGCAGCGACAGGATGTTGCAGGTGCCGGCCTCGAGGGCCGCGAGTGCGCCCGCGGCGTCCTCGACGGGGACGTAGGTGAAGCGGATCTCTTGGCTGCGCATCAGGCGGCGCAGGTTTAGCGACTCGGTCGAGAACGGCACCGCGCAGGCGTTGATCGCCTGCTGGCTGCCGGCGTAGTCGGCCAACGTCATCCCCTCTGTCGCGCCGGTCGCCAGCACCGGCTGCGTCACCCGGCCCGAGGTCATGCTCAGCGCCAAAAAGACCACGGCGGTCGGCACGACGAAAAGGCCCAGCGTGCCCCAGCCGATCGGCAGTATGCGGCCGGTCTGTTCCTGGGTGCGGTGCGCGTAGCGGCGCCAGAAGAAAATCGCGACCAGCGACGCCAGCAGCACCGCCAGCAGCAGCCCCGCGCCGGAGCCCCAGAACGGTGCCGGCACGAAGACGCCACGGTTGGTGATGGCGATGCTGTCGCCGAAGATCATCGCGGCGTCCCCGCCCTCGCGGAAGTCGCGCGGCTGCGGCGTGGCCTCGGTCATCAGTGCGAAGATCAGCAGGATCCACAGCAGCACGGGGATGTTGCGGAAGCCCTCGACATAGACCGCCATCAGATTGGCGATGAGCCAGTTCTTCGACAGGCGCAGCACGCCCGCCAGAACGCCCACGATGGTAGCAAGCGCGCAGCCCAGCACCGCGATCAGCAGTGTGTTGAGGATGCCCACGAGAGCGGCGCGGCCATGGCTCGAGGCGCTGTCGTATTCGATCAGGCGCTGGTTGATGTCGTAACCGGCGCGCTGGCCCAGAAAGCCGAAATCGAAATCCTTGCCGAGCGCGGAGAGGTTGGCGATCGTGTTCGACACCAGCCAGCTCAGCCCCAGCATCAGTGCGATGAAGGCGATCACCTGAATGGTCAGGGAGCGGTATCTGGTATCGTAGATCAGCTGGCTCGGGCGGAACCCGGCCTTCGGAGCATCCGAGGTCGTTGTCATGTCTTGGTCCCCGTTGGTCCCCGCGCCGGTTGCGCGCCGGTTGATCCGGCTGCGCCCTACTTTCGGGGACAGGTGGCGCGTCGCGCCTTGTCCTTTGTTGGTGGAAAGGGGCGCCGCGGCGCCCCTTCCGATGTGCTTAGCGGAACGGCGGCGCGTAGATCAGGCCGCCATTGGTCCACTGGGCGTTGAGGCCACGAGCCAGACCGATCGGGGTGTTCTCACCGATGTTCTTCTCGAAGATCTCACCATAGTTGCCGCCGGCAGCGATGGCGTTCTTGGCCCAGTCGTTGTCGAGGCCGATCATGCCACCGAGTTCACCTTCGGTGCCGAGCAGACGGTTCACTTCGGGGTTGGTGCCCGGAGCGGCGGCCAGCTCGCTGACGTTGGCCGAGGTCACGCCGAACTCTTCGGCGGCGATCAGCGCGTTGAGCGTCCAGCGCACGATGTCGCCCCACTCGTTGTCGCCGTGGCGCACGAGCGGACCGAGCGGCTCCTTGGAGATGATCTCGGGCAGGATCACGTGATCGCCCGGGTTCTCGAAGGTGGCGCGGGTCGCGGCGAGGCCGGAGGCGTCGGTGGTGTAGGCGTCACAGGCCCCGGCGAGGTACTGCTGCTGCGCCTCGGCGTTGGTTTCGACGGGCACGGGCTCGTAGCTGATGTTGTTGTTGCGGAAGAAGTCCGCGAGGTTCAGCTCGGTGGTGGTGCCGGTCTGGATGCAGACGGTTGCGCCGTCCAGATCCTTGGCCGAGGACACGCCCAGAGCGGTCGGAACGATGAAGCCCTGACCGTCGTAGTAGTTGACGCCGATGAAATCGAACTTGAGGTCGGTGTCGCGCGAGAAGGTCCAGGTGGTGTTGCGCGCCAGGACGTCGATCTCGCCCGAGGCCAGTGCGGTGAAGCGGGTCTGACCGGTGGTGGGAACGAAGTTGACGGCGGTGGGATCGCCCAGCACGGCAGCGGCGACGGCACGGCAGACGGCGACGTCGAAGCCCTCCCAGACGCCGTTGGCGTCGGGGGCACCGAAGCCGGCGAGGCCGGTCACCACACCGCAGTTCAGCTCGCCGCGCTCCTTGACGTCGTCGAGCGTGGCGGCCTGAGCCGCTCCGGCGAGAAGACCGGTGGCGGTCAGCGCGCCGAAGATAACGGATTTCTTCATGTTTACCTCTTCCTGAGTATCGGCCCCTCTTGGCGGGGGCAGAAGTCTTGTGGCCGACCGCGGTGCGGTGCGGCAGTATGCAGGGATCATTGATCCCGACGCAGGCAGTTGGGCAATGATTTCACTTCAGGTCAAGGGTCGGTCCCCGTCACGTAGCGGCGCGGACGCCGGGTAAAGAGGCAGCGCGACACAAAAAAAGGGCAGCCCCGCGAGAGGCTGCCCGATCATTACCGCCTTTGCCCGCCCGCTCAGCCGAGCAGCGCCCAGAACCGCGCCGCGTCGTCGAAGGCTGCGCGCTTGACGCGGGCCATGGCCTCGGCCTCTTCGTCGGCCCCCCATTGCTCGATCTGCCAATCCTCGTCGAGGCGCGACAGCCGCCACGCCTCCTGTGCCTCGATCCGGCCCTCGATGACGGCCAGCGCCAACACCAGCGAGCCCGAGAGCGCCACGAGATCGTGGAAGGCCGCGAGCGCGAAGGGATCCATGGCATGGACGGGGGCCGACAACCGCTCCAGCGCCGCCGCATCCTGTGCGATGGGCATGACGCCCTGCACGGTGACGAGACGCGCGCCATAGCGCTCCTCGGCCCAATCGAGCAAAGGGTCCCATTCGCTCGCCTGACGTGCGATCAGCTCGACCGGGCGTTCGGCGCGGTAGCACAACAGCTCCGAGCCGCCATATTCCGCCAGCATCGCCGCCACCTCGGCGCGCTGCCCCGCCACCTTGTCGAGCGCGGAGTTGGCGGTGCGGGTGATCGGCATGGTGCCGGGATCGATCCGCTCTTCCTGCGCCTGCCATTCGGCGGCGAGGGCCTGCGCCAGCGCCTGTGTCGGCAGGATCAGCGGCGCCTTGGCGGGTGTGCGCACCGGCCGCCCATCGAGCAACACCTGCCAGCCGCCATCCGCGGGGGCCGTGGTGGCCTCTTTCCAGAAGCGCTTGGCTTTCCATTCGCTCATGAGGTCGTCTCCGTCAGCTCGTCGAGCGCGGGCGCGAGCCCGGCCCAGTCGTGAATGATCCGGTCGGCCATCAGCCCTGCCGCCGGTTGATAGCCCCAAGCGACCCCGATCGACGCCACCCCCGCCGCGCGCGCCATGTCGATGTCAAAGCGGGTGTCGCCGATCATCACCGCGCGCCGCGCCGAGACGCCCGTGTCATCCAGCGCGGCATGGATCATCGCCGGGTGAGGCTTCGAGGGATGATCATCGGCAGTCTGGCGGCTGGCGAAGAGCCCGTGCAGCCCATGCGCCTCGACCAGTCGGTCGAGGCCGCGCCGCGATTTGCCCGTGGCGACAGCCAGAAGCGTGTGCGGTTCCTCGGCCAGCCGATGCAGCGTCTCGCGCGCGCCGGGATAGAACGGGCTGCTCTCAGGCCCATGCGCCTGCCGCAGGTCGGCATAGGCGGTGCAGTAGGCATCGATCATCCTAGTGCGAACATCGGGCCCCTGCTCGCCCGCGAGGCGCAGAAACGTCTCGGGCAACGACAGGCCGACGCCCGACAGCACCCGCTCGCGCGCAGGCATCTCCAGCCCTTCGGAGCCGAAGGCCGCCGCCATCGCGGCGAGGATGTCGGCCTGGCTGTCGACGAGCGTGCCGTCGACGTCGAAGATCACCAGCCGCAGATCGCTCATCCGAAAGTGTCGTCCGGGTCGAACGGATCGAGCGGTGCCTCGCGGGCCTCCCAGCCGAGGAAGTCCCAGGTCCGCTCCATGTGCTCGGGCAGGGGCGCCACGAGTTGCAGCACTGCCTTGGTGATCGGGTGTTCGATCCGCAGCGAGCGCGCGTGCAGGTGCAGCTTTCGGTCGATCTCGGCCCCGAGGCCTGAGCCCCAGCCATCGCCGAGGTTTTCCTGACCCGAGCCGCCGTACTTGCCGTCGCCCACGACCGGGTGGCCCATCTCGGCCATGTGGGCGCGCAGCTGGTGGGTGCGGCCCGTCACCGGCACCAGCGCCATCCACGAGACCCGCTGTCCCAGCGCGCTGATGGTGGCGAACTCGGTGGTGGCACGCTTGGCACCCGGCGTCTTGTCGACCTCGGCGGGGTGGATGCATTGCATCTTCTCGCCCTCGCCGCCTTTGCCGTGGCCCATGGCCTTGACGAGACCGTACTTGATGATACCCGCGCGCGGCTGCGGCGCGCCGGCGACGGCGGCCCAGTAGATCTTGCGCGTCTCGCGGTGCTTGAGGTTCTCGGTCAGCCCCTTGGCCGCCATGCGGGTGCGCGCCAGCAACAGCACCCCCGAGGTGTCCTTGTCAAGCCGGTGCACCAGCCGCGGTTTGTCCTCGAAGCCGTCGCGCAGCGCCTCGGCGAGGCCGTCGACGTGCTTGGACACGCCGGAGCCGCCTTGGGTCGGCAGGCCCGCGGGCTTGTTGATCGCGATGATATGGTCATCGCGGTAGATCACGCAGCCGCGGATCATCTCCGCGTCCTTCTTGGTGATCTGGGTCCGATCGACGGGACGACTCTCAATCTCATGCGCCTCGGGGATCGGGGGCACGCGCACGCTCTGGCCCACTTCGAGCCGGGTTGCGGGCTTCACGCGTCCGCCTTCGACCCGAAGCTCGCCCTTGCGGCACATCTTTTCGATGCGGGTCTGGGCGAGATGGGGAAAACGCCGCTTGAGCCAGCGGTCGAGCCGCTGTTCGCCCTCATCGGGGCCGACGGTGATGGTCTGCACGCCGCTCATGAGAGGCTCCTTGCGATCCAGAGGCCCAAAGCGCAGGCCACGATTGAGAGAATGACCGACCCCAGCACATAGGCCAGCGCGGCCCCTGCCCGACCCGCCTCGACAAGACGCAGCGCGTCGAGCGAAAAGGCCGAGAAGGTGGTGAACCCGCCCAGAAGGCCGGTGATCAGCAGCGGGGCCAGCGGCGCGCCGCGACCCGAGAGCCACACGAACAGCATGCCGATCGCGAAGCTGCCCGAGAGGTTCACGGCGAACGTGCCCATGGGAAAGGCCACGGCCTGTCCCACGAGAAACCGCAGGCTCGCGCCCGTGGCGCCGCCGAAGGCCACCAATGCAAGGGATGTCATCATCCGCGCGGTGTCGTTGGGCGCGCCGCGCTTGTCAAGCGCCGGGCTCGCCCGGCACCTCGAATTGGCCCCGCCTAGCCGCCCTCGGCTCGCCTGCGCTTTTCTCTCAGCCCGGCGAAGAATTCGACCCGCTTGCGCAGTTCGCGCTCGTGGCCGCGATCGACGGGGGTGTAATAAACCGGGCGCTTCATCGTTTCGGGGAAATAGTTCTGCCCCGAGAACGCATCCTCGGCGTCGTGGTCATAGTCGTAGCCCTTGCCATAGCCCTGCTCTTTCATCAGCCGGGTCGGCGCGTTGAGAATGTGCTTGGGCGGCGGCTCCGACCCGGTCTTGCGCGCCTCGGCCATCGCCGCCTTGAACGCCGCATAGCCCGCGTTGGATTTCGGCGCGAGCGCGAGATAGGTCACCGCCTGTCCCAGCGCCAATTCGCCCTCGGGGCTGCCCAACCGCTCGTAGATCTCCCACGCGTGCAGGCAGACCGACTGCGCCTGCGGATCGGCAAGGCCGATGTCCTCGACCGCCATGCGGGTGATACGCCGTGCGAGGTAGCGCGGGTCTTCGCCCCCCACCAGCATCCGTCCCAGCCAATAGAGCGCGGCGTCCGGGTCCGAGCCGCGCACCGATTTGTGCAGGGCCGAGATCAGGTTGTAATGCTCATCACCCGACTTGTCGTATTTCGCCGCGCGCTTCATCAGCCGCGAGGTCAGCGCCTCGACCCCGAGCCGGGTGTCGGTTTTCCACGCCGCCACCTGCTCGATCAGGTTCAAGAGCGCGCGCCCGTCGCCATCCGCCATCTCGAGCAGCGCCTCGCGCGCCGCCCCGTCAAGCGGCAGCGCCCGGCCCAGCTCCTTCTCGGCGCGCTGGGCGAGGCGTTCGAGATCGGCGAGGTCGAGCCGCGTCAGCACCAGCACCTGCGCGCGGCTCAGGAGAGCGGCGTTCAACTCGAACGAGGGATTCTCGGTGGTGGCCCCGACAAGGAGGATCGTGCCATCCTCCATATGCGGCAGGAAGCCATCCTGCTGCGCCTTGTTGAAGCGGTGGATCTCGTCGACGAACAATAGCGTCTGCCGCCCCTGCCCGCGCCGAAGCTTGGCGGCTTCGAACACCTTCTTGAGGTCCGCCACCCCGGTGAAGATCGCGCTGACCTGCACGAAGGCCAGCCCCGAGGCGTCAGCCAGCAGCCGCGCGATGGTGGTCTTGCCAACGCCGGGCGGCCCCCACAGGATCAGCGACGACAGCGATCCCGCCGCCAGCATCGCACCAAGCGGCGCCTCAGGGCCCAGCACCTGCTCCTGACCGATCACCTCGCCCAGCACCTTGGGCCGCAACCGGTCCGCCAGCGGCCGATGCGCGGCCTCCGGCGCCGTCTCGCGGCGTGAGCGCTCGGTCGGGGTGTCGGGTAAATTGTCGAACAGATCAGCCATGCCCCCAAATCTAGTGCAGCTGTGGATAACTGCCAAGGGATTTGGTATTGCTGCCGAAATCTAGGGGCTAATCTCCGCCGAGGCCGTTAGAGAAGCCTGTAGTTTCGCGCGCGTTGGATCGCCTCGGCGGTGGTGCGGGCCAACAGCGTGGTGCGGGCCGAGGCCAGCCGTGCCTTGAGCGCGCTTTCGGATATGCCGAGCCGGGCCGCCGCAGCGGCGTGACGGTCGCCGTTGGCGATGCATTGCAGCGCCTCGATCTGCGCCTTGGTCAGCGCGCGCGGCGGCTCGGTGATGTCGTGCAGGTGTTCGATAAGCCCGGCGAAGCGGGCGATCTCGCCATCGGCAAACTCGCGGTCGGGGCGGCAGGCCGAGGCAACGGTTCGCGATTTGACCGGGCCACAGGCCACCGAAAACCCGTAGTTCATCCCGAACTCGCGGGCCTGACCGAGGATATCGAAGGGATCGGGGATCTCGATCTCGCTCCAGCGGCAGGTGCCGGTGGTGCTGAAGCCCCAGGCGATGATCGGATCGCGCAGCGCGTAGGCTTCCTCGGTGTAACGCTCGGCCCAACCCTCCGGGAAGGTCTGGTGGCTCATCAGCGGCAGGGCGAACCGAAAGTGCAGCGCAAAGAAGAATCCGTTGGGCGCGAGAGCGGCAAGCTTGTGGATGTGCAGGTCGATACCAGCTCCGAGAGACATGGCTTGTTCACTCCTCAAAGGATGCAGCGCGTCACTCGTTGATACGTCGACCGAGCTTTCCCTCCCAAGGTATAAGTCATTGACGTTGCGACATTAACCAAAAACGCCCCACCCTTTCGGGGTGGGGCGCTACGCTTTGGGATTGGATCCCTATCACTCTGCGGCGGCGTCTTCCGCTTCGAGCCGGGCGCGGTCGGCGGCGCCCTTGGCGTCGACGTCGCGGTCGACGAATTCGATGATCGCCATCGGCGCCATGTCACCGTAACGGAAGCCGGCCTTCAGCACGCGGACATAGCCGCCCTGACGCTCGGCGTAGCGCGGCCCGAGGATGTCGAACAGTTTCGCCACGTAGGCGTCCTGCTTGAGCTGGGCGGCGGCCTGGCGGCGGGCGTGCAGATCGCCGCGCTTGCCAAGGGTCACGAGCTTCTCGATCACGCGGCGCAGGTCTTTCGCCTTGGGCAGCGTGGTCTTGATCTGCTCGTGCTCGATCAGCGAGCCGGCGAGGTTCGCGAACATCGCCTTGCGGTGCTCGTGGGTACGGTTCAGGCGGCGGTAGCCACTTCCATGACGCATTGGGTCTCTCCTATAGCGTTTTGCTTTGTCCGGCAGCCGATGCGTGTCGGCCACTCTCCTTGGGGCAGGATGCCCGGGTGGTGTCGGGGGCGGTCACCCGCCCCCGAAGATCGATCAGAACTGGTCTTCGAACTTCTTGGCCAGATCTTCGATGTTGTCCGGCGGCCAATCCTCGACGTCCATGCCGAGATGCAGGCCCATGCCCGAAAGCACCTCCTTGATCTCGTTGAGCGACTTGCGGCCGAAGTTCGGGGTGCGGAGCATCTCGGCTTCGGTCTTCTGAATCAGATCGCCGATGTAGACGATGTTGTCGTTCTTCAGGCAGTTCGCCGAGCGCACCGAAAGCTCGAGCTCGTCGACCTTCTTGAGCAGCAGCGGGTTGAACTCGAGCCCGTCGTCAAGCGCGCCGGCCGAGGCCGATTCCGGCTCGTCGAAGTTCACGAAGATCGACAGCTGGTCCTGCAGGATGCGCGCGGCATAGGCCACGGCGTCGTCCGGGGTCAGCGAACCGTCGGTCTCGACCTTCATGGTCAGCTTGTCATAGTCGAGCACCTGGCCCTCACGGGTCGGCTGCACGTCGTAGGACACCTTCTTGACCGGCGAGTAGATCGCGTCGATGGCGATCATGCCGATCGGCGCGTCCTCGGGCTTGTTGCGGTCTGCCGCGACATAGCCCTTACCGGTGTTGACGGTCAGCTCCATGTAGAGGTTGGCGCCATCGTCGAGGTGGCACAGCACGTGATCCTTGTTGAGGATCTCGATGCCTGCGGTCTCGGAGATGTCACCGGCGGTGACCACACCGGGGCCGGTCGCCTGGACGGAGAGGCGCTTGGGGCCCTCAACTTCCATGCGGATCGCGACACCTTTGAGGTTCAGAACGACGTCGGTCACATCCTCGCGGACGCCGGCGATCGAGGAGAACTCGTGCAGCACGTTGTCGATCTGGACGGAGGTGATGGCCGCACCCTGAAGCGACGACATCAGCACGCGGCGCAGCGCGTTGCCGAGCGTCAGGCCGAAGCCACGCTCGAGCGGCTCGGCGACCACGGTGGCCTGCCGCGACGGGTCGTTGCCCGGCTTGACGTCGAGCTGCGTCGGCTTGATCAGCTCGGCCCAATTCTTGTGGATCATGCGTCCCTCCATTCCTGTCCGTGCTCCATGGTCCCGAAGAGCCGGACGCCCGAGGTTTCAAAATGACGGTTCGGGGCCGCGCAGCAAGGCGCGGCCCCGAAAAGGTAGTATAGGCTCAGACGCGGCGGCGCTTCGGCGGACGGCAGCCGTTGTGCGCCATCGGCGTCACGTCGCGGATCGACGTGATGTTGAAGCCGACAGCGGCCAGAGCGCGCAGCGCGCTCTCGCGGCCCGAACCGGGGCCCTGCACTTCGACTTCGAGCGTCTTCACGCCATGTTCCTGCGCCTTGCGGCCAGCGTCTTCGGCGGCGAGCTGGGCAGCGTAGGGGGTCGACTTGCGCGAACCCTTGAAGCCCATGGTGCCGGCGGAGGACCACGCAATCGCGTTGCCCTGCACGTCCGAGATCAGGATCTTGGTGTTGTTGAACGAAGAGTTCACATGCGCCACACCTGCGGCGATGTTCTTGGAGACCTTCTTCTTGCCTCCGCGACGGGTATCACGTGCCATTGATGCGTCCCCTTATTTCTTCTTGCCGGCAATGGCCTTTGCGGGGCCTTTGCGGGTGCGAGCGTTGGTGTGGGTACGCTGGCCACGGACGGGCAGGTTGCGACGGTGGCGCAGGCCACGGTAGCAGCCGAGGTCCATCAGGCGCTTGATGTTCATCGTGGTTTCGCGACGCAGGTCGCCTTCCACGGTGAGGTTCGCGTCGATGTGCTCGCGGATCGCCAGAACTTCGGCGTCGGAGAGATCGTTGACCCGGCGGGTCACGTCGATGCCGACGGCTTCGCAGATCTGGCGGGCGGTCGTGTCACCGATACCGGTGATATAGGTGAGGGCGATCGGAACCCGCTTAGCGGTCGGGATGTTCACGCCGGCAATACGTGCCACGTTTAGCGTCCTTTCGTTGCGGCTCCGTGATACCGGAGCCTTTTTTCACAACTGAGGCCCGGACGAACCGGGCCGCATCCTGCGAGGTGATCCGCGTGAGGTCGGGGGCGACCCGTTAACCCGCGCGAAATGATTCCCTTTCGGGATGGGGCTGTCTATGGGCTGGCGGGCAGAGGGTCAAGCCCCCTGCCGCCGCTCCGACAGAGCCTGTCAAGCGTCTTGTGTCTGCGACCCCAGCAGGCCCGAGATCTCGGCCGAGACCGCGTCGATGGCGGCGAGGCCGTCGACGCTCTCGAGCTGACCCTTGGCGTGGTAATAGCCGATCAATGGCGAGGTTTGCTTGTAATAGGCGAGCAGGCGCGTGCGCAGCGCATCCTCGTTGTCATCGGCCCGGCGCTTGATCTCGGTCGAGCCGCAGTTGGCGCACTCGCCGCTCGCGGGCACGGGCCGGGTCACGTCGTGGTAGACCTCGCCGCAGCTCGCACAGGTGGAACGGCCGGTGATGCGCGCGACCAGCACCTCGTCGTCGACCCGCATCTCGATCACGTGGTCGAGCCCCTGCCCCAGCTCGGAGAGCAGCGCACCGAGTGCGTCGGCCTGCGCCAGCGTGCGCGGAAAGCCGTCGAAGATGTAGCCGCCCGAGGCCTGGCCCGAGGTCAGCTTCTCACGGATGAGCCCGATGACGATCTCGTCGGTCACGAGCTCGCCACGGTCCATGACGTCGGCGACGCGTTTGCCCATATCGGTGCCCGAGGAGCGGGCCTCGCGCAGCATGTCGCCGGTGGAGAGCTGCACCATGCCGCGCTCCTCGACCAGACGCTTGGCCTGCGTACCCTTGCCCGCCCCCGGCGGTCCCAAAAGAATGATGTTCGTGGTCATCGGCGCGCGGGCCCCCTCGGCTTGGTCTTGTTGGTCTTGCCGCTGCGCCTCCCGCGCAGTTGCGATTTCTCGATCAACCCCTCGTACTGATGCGCGAGCAGATGGCTCTGCACCTGCTGGATCGTGTCCATCCCCACCGACACGATGATCAGGATCGAGGTGCCGCCGAAGTAGAACGGGATCGCCAGCTGGCTGCGCAGGATCTCGGGCAGCAGCGCCACGAGCGCGAGGTAAGCCGAGCCCAGAACCAGCACGCGGTTCAGCACGTAGTCGAGATACTCGGCCGTGCGCTTGCCCGGTCGGATGCCGGGGATGAAGCCGTTCTGGTTCTTGAGGTTGTCGGCGACTTCGTCGGTCTTGAACGCCACTTCACGAGTATAGAAATAGGTGAAGAAGATGATCATGCCCGCGAAGAAGATCAGGTAGAGCGGCTGACCGGGGCCGAAATAGGCCAGGATCGTCGACAGCACCGGGCCGCTCTGCCCGCCCGAGAAGGTCGAGAGCGTGGTCGGCAGCAAGAGCAGCGCCGATGCGAAGATCGCGGGGATCACACCGGCCGGGTTGACCTTGATCGGCAGGTGCGAGGACCCGCCATCATAGACCTTCATGCCGACCTGGCGGCGCGGGTACTGGATGTGGATCTTGCGCAGGCTGCGCTCCATGAACACCACGAAGGTCAGCACCCCGATCACCATGGCGATCACCAGAAGGATCACCGCGGGGGAGATCGCACCGGACCGGCCCTGGCTCAGGAACTGCGCCAGCGCTGCCGGGATCTCGGCGATGATACCGACGAAGATGATCAGCGAAATGCCGTTGCCGATGCCGCGCGCGGTGATCTGTTCGCCCAGCCACATCAGGAACATGGTGCCACCCACGAGGGTGATCATGGTCGAGGCGCGAAAGAACAGGCCCGGATCGGTGACGAGATCGCCCGCCTCCAAGGAGACGGCGAGGCCGTAGGCCTGGAAGGTCGCCAGCACCACGGTGAAGTAGCGGGTGTACTGGTTGATCTTCTTGCGGCCCTGCTCGCCCTCTTTCTTGAGCTGCTTGAGCGGCTCGTACATCGAGGCCATGAGCTGCACGATGATCGAGGCGGAGATGTAGGGCATGATGCCGAGGGCGAAGATGCCCATGCGGCTTAGCGCGCCGCCGGTGAACATCGACAGGATGCCGCCGATGCCGGAGGCCGCGCTCTCCATGAAGTTGCGCAGCGCGGCGCCGTCGATCCCCGGCACGGGGATGAAGGTGCCGAGCCGGTAGACGATCAGGAGGCCGATCGTGAAGAGGATCCGCTGACGGAGCTCGGTGGCCTTGCCGAAGGCCCCCCAGCTCATGTTGGCGGCCATCTGTTCTGCTGCTGATGCCATCGGGGCTCTCTATGTCATGTCAGCGCCGCCGGACCGGGGTCTTCCGGTCGGCGGCGCGGGAACAGTCGGTGACGGGGCTGGGGAGCGCAAGGCCCCCCGACCACCGATTATTCGGCGGCGGCCGCCGGTGCGGTGAGGGTGAGCTTGCCGCCCGCCTTCTCGACCGCCTCGATCGCGCCCTTGGACGCGCCGGTCACGGCGATGTTGGCCTTGGAGGTGTACTCGCCCTTGGACAGCACGCGGATGCCGTCGCGCTTGCGGCGAACCAGGCCCGACGCGATCAGCGCGTCTTCGGTGATGTCCTGGCCGGCGTCGATCTTGCCCGCGTCGATGAACTTCTGGATCAGGCCCAGGTTGACGACGGCGTACTCGCGACGGTTCGGCTTGTTGAAGCCGCGCTTGGGCAGACGCTGGTAGAGCGGCATCTGGCCGCCCTCGTAGCCCTTGATGGCCACACCCGAGCGGGACTTCTGACCCTTGATACCACGGCCACCCATCTTACCGGTGCCCGAGCCCGGACCACGGCCGACGCGCTTGGGTTTCTTGGTGGCGCCCGGGTTGTCGCGCAGTTCGTTGAGTTTCATGTCGCTTCTCCTTGTGCCGGAACTGCCCCCCAGCGACGGAACGGGCAAACGCGGCTTCATTGAATGGATTCGAGGCCCTCGAAAGGGCCACCGGCGGCGTATACGATCCTTGGCCCCCGCATGCAAGCCGTGTGGGTCAAGCTGTCTCATGCCCCCTGCCCCGGACGCCACCCCGACGATGGTCGCCCCCGGGGCGCGCGACATGCAAAAAGGGCGCCGCGGTGTCCCGCGGCGCCCTTCCCATTCGCACTGAACCGGTGGCTCAGGCTTTTTCTTCGATGATCTGCACCATGTGCGGGATCGAGTTCACCATGCCGCGGACCGAGGGAGTGTCCTCGAGCTCGCGGGTGCGGTGCATCTTGTTGAGCCCGAGGCCCTTCAGCGTGGCACGCTGCGAGGCGGGGCGACGGATCGGCGAACCGATCTGCTTGACGACGATAGTAGCCATGTTCGCTCTCCTCAGGCTTCGGCGACTTCGGCGCTGGCCTCTTCGGGCTTGCGCAGAATGTCGGCGACTTTCTTGCCACGACGCTGGGCGACCGCACGCGGCGACTGCTCGGCCCGGAGGCCGTCCAGCGTGGCGCGGATCATGTTGTACGGGTTCTGCGAACCGAGCGATTTGGACACGACGTCCTGCAGGCCCAGCATCTCGAACACCGCACGCATCGGGCCGCCGGCGATGATGCCGGTACCCGCGGGTGCCGCCCGCATGACGACACGGCCGGCGCCGTGGCGGCCTTCCATGTCGTGGTGCAGGGTCCGACCCTCGCGCAGCGGCACGCGGATCAGGTTGCGGCGTGCCTGCTCGGTGGCCTTGCGGATGGCCTCGGGGACCTCCTTGGCCTTGCCCTTGCCAAAGCCGACACGGCCCTTCTGGTCGCCCACGACGACGAGCGCTGCAAAGCCGAAGCGCTTGCCGCCCTTGACGGTCTTGGAGACCCGGTTGATCGCCACGAGACGATCGGCGAATTCCGGGTTCTCATCGCGGTCGCGGCGACGGTTGTCACGTTCTGCCATGTTACGTCTCCTCAGATCTTCAGGCCGGCGTCACGGGCCGCGTCAGCGAGCGCCTTGACCTTGCCGTGGAACAGGAAGCCGCCACGGTCGAAGTAGGCTTCGGACACGCCGGCCTTCTTCGCACGCTCTGCGATCGCCGCACCGACCTTCGCGGCCGCCTCGACGTTGTTCTTCCCGACGATGCCCAGATCCTTCTCGAGAGAGGAGGCCGAGGCGAGAGTGACGCCGCTTACGTCGTCGATCAGCTGGACGCTGATGTTCTTGTTGCTGCGGTGCACGGAGAGGCGCGGACGCCCTGCGTTCACCTTGCGCAGCTTGCTCCGGACGCGCTGACGGCGCTTCAGGAACAGATCCCGTTTGCTGTTTGCCATTTTTTCGCGTCCTTACTTCTTCTTGCCTTCCTTGCGGAAGATGAACTCGCCTTTGTAGCGGATGCCCTTGCCCTTGTAGGGCTCCGGAGCGCGCCACTCGCGAATGTTCGCCGCAACCTGTCCAACCTGCTGCTGGTCGATACCCTCGACCACGATCTCGGTCTGCTTGGGTGCCGTGACCGTGACGCCCTCGGGCACCTCGAAATTCACGTCGTGGCTATAACCGAGCGCCAGCTTCAGGACGTTGCCCTGCATCTGTGCGCGGTAGCCCACACCCTGGATCTCGAGCTCCTTCTTGAAGCCCTCCGAGACGCCGGTGACGAGGTTCTGCACCATCGAGCGGGACATGCCCCACTGCTGACGGGCACGCTTGGACATGCCGCGGGGCATGACCGAAACCGCGCCGTCTTCGACGGTCAGTGTGACGTCGTCGGTGGCGGTGAAGCTGCGGGTGCCTTTCGGCCCCTTCACTTCGACCGTCTGGCCGGAGACGTTGGCGGTCACGCCGCTGGGCAGAGCGACCGGGCGTTTGCCGATACGAGACATTTCCGGACCCTCCTTAGAATACGGTGCAAAGCACTTCGCCGCCGACGTTGGCTGCGCGTGCATTTGCATCCGACATCACGCCGCGGGGCGTGGAGACGATCGAGACGCCGAGACCCTGGCGCGGAGCCGGGAGGTCGTTGACGCTCATGTAAACGCGGCGACCGGGCTTGGAGACCCGCTTCAGCTCACGGATCACCGGCGCACCTTCGTAGTAGCGCAGGCTGATCTCGAGAGCGGGGTGCCCGTCCTTACCCGTGGTCGGCTCGTAGCCGCGGATGTAGCCTTCGTCGGCCAGGACATCGAGCACCCAACCGCGCAGCTTGGAGGCGGGGGTGATGACGGTGGACTTGTGACGCATCTGCGCGTTGCGGATGCGGGTCAGCATATCACCGATGGGATCGTTCATCTGTGGACCCTCCTTACCAGCTCGACTTGACCATGCCGGGGATTTCCCCGTTCGAGCCGAGCTCGCGCAGCATGATCCGGCTGAGTTTCAGCTTGCGATAGTAGGCGTGCGGACGCCCCGTCAGCTGGCAGCGGTTGTGAAGACGGGTGGCGGAGCTGTTGCGCGGCAGTTGCGCAAGCTTCAGGTTCGCTTTGAAGCGCTCTTCCACGGGCTTGTCTTTGTCGTTCGCGATCGCCTTAAGCTCGGCGCGCTTGGCGGCATACTGAGCCACCAGACGCTCGCGCTTCTTCTCGCGTTCGATCATGGATTTCTTGGCCATATCTCTCTTTCCTCCCGCGGATCAGCTGTTGAACGGCATGTTGAAATGCTTCAACAGCGCCTTCGCTTCCGCGTCGGTCTTCGCGGTGGTGCAGATGATGATGTCCATGCCCCAGACTTCATCGACCTTGTCGAAGTTGATCTCCGGGAACACGATGTGCTCCTTGAGGCCCATGGCATAGTTGCCACGGCCGTCGAAGCTCTTGCCCGGCACGCCGCGGAAGTCGCGGATGCGCGGCATCGCCACGGTGATCAGACGGTCGAGGAATTCGTACATCCGGTCGCCGCGCAGCGTGACCTTGGTCCCGAGCGGCATCTCTTCACGGACGCGGAAGCCGGCGATCGACTTCTTGGCCTTGGTGATGACGGCCCGCTGACCGGCGATGGTCGAAAGATCGTCCTGGGCGGACTTCGCTTTCTTGCTGTCGCGGACGGCCTCGGCCCCGGCGCCGATGTTCAGGACGATCTTGTCCAAGCGCGGGATCTGCATGTCGTTCTTGTAGCCGAACTCTTCGCGAAGCTTGGCCTTGATCTCGGAGGCGAAGGACGCCTTGAGACGCGGGGTGTAGTTTGCGGTATCGAGCATCAGATCACATCCCCGGTTGTCTTGGCGAAGCGGACCTTCTTGCCGTCTTCCTCACGGAAGCCGACGCGGGCCGGTTTGCCGTTGGCATCGACGATGGCCAGGTTCGACAGCTGGATCGGCATCGACTTGGGCTGGCGGCCGCCCTGATCGGACTGGCTTTGCTTGACGTGACGAATGGCGACGTTGAGCCCTTCGACCACGGCCTTGCCGGCGGTGGGGTTGACCGAGAGGATCTCGCCGGTCTTGCCCTTGTCCTTGCCGGTCAGCACGACGACCTTGTCACCTTTGCGGAGTTTGGCAGCCATTACAGCACCTCCGGCGCGAGCGAGATGATCTTCATGAAGTTCTTCGCGCGCAGCTCACGAACCACCGGCCCGAAGATACGGGTGCCGACGGGCTCGTTGTTGTTGTTCAGAATAACGGCCGCGTTGCGGTCGAAGCGGATCGAAGTGCCGTCTTCGCGGCGAACTTCCTTGGCGGTGCGAACGACGACGGCCTTGCGGACGTCACCTTTCTTCACGCGGCCACGGGGGATCGCTTCCTTGACGGACACCACGATGATGTCGCCGACCGACGCATACCGGCGGTGCGAACCGCCGAGGACCTTGATGCACTGCACCCGGCGTGCGCCGGAGTTGTCAGCGACATCCAGATTGGTCTGCATCTGGATCATGGGTTTCTCCCGACCTTTGGGGGGCTCTCAATGGCCTTCTCCCCAGGGTTTCGTTCAAGCTGGAAGATGAGACGCCTTACTCGGCGATCACTTCCCAGCGCTTGGTCTTGGATTTCGGAGCGCACTCCTGAATGCGGACGGCGTCGCCCACATTGAAGGTGTTCGCTTCGTCGTGAGCCCGGTACTTCTTGGACTTACGGATCGTCTTCTTCAGAACCGGGTGCGTGAAACGACGCTCGACCGAAACGGTGACGGTCTGCGCGTTCTGGTTCGAGGTCACGACGCCTTGCAGGATGCGTTTGGGCATGGGCTCAGGCCTCCGTGCCGGCGGCCGCGGCCGCCTTCTGGTTCAGAATGGTGTTGATACGTGCAACGCCGCGCTTGACGACGCGCATGCGCGCGGTGTTCTCGAGCTGGCCAGTGGCCTGCTGGAAGCGCAGGTTGAACGCTTCTTTCTTCAGGTCTACGAGTTGCGCGCGGAGCTGGTCCGCGGACTTGTCGCGGAGTTCCTTGGCATGGAGCGCCATGGGTCTGTCCTTTCGACATCACCGGAAGGCCCCTTTCATCATCGAGAGGGTCACCCTGATTCCGGTGGACTAGGTGAATGAGCGCTGTCCCTAGCCGACATGGGGGATGGATGCAAACCCTTTCTCGGACAGGGCCACGACCAGGCGCGCGCTGCCCCACTTTGCTCTCGTTCCACCTTTCCCGTCGGCGGGTCCACCCGGCCCGGAAACGAGGCATCCTCGGGCGAGATGGTCTGACCCCTCACAGCCAGAAGCGCCCTCCGAAGTCCACGAAACGTCGACGAATGACCGCCGCGCACGACATGTCCGGCCCCGTCAGCCTTCGTCGAATGGCCGCGAGAGTGCTTCGATCTGGCTGCATAGCCAGGCATGCGCGGGCCAGGCCGAATACCTCCGGTTCCAGATCATCATGATCTGGACAGGTTCGATGGGCATAGGCGGCGCGTAGATCTCGAGCCCAACCAAGGCGGCGACCCGCCGCACCATCTGATCGGGCATCAAGGCGATGAGCTCGGAGCCTCCCACAGGCCCGTAGACGTCGGATAACACCGGCATGCTCATGACGACACGCCGCTCGCGCGCCTCTCGGGCCAG
The DNA here is from genome assembly GCF_964022235.1 of uncultured Limimaricola sp. Taxonomy (NCBI): domain Bacteria; kingdom Pseudomonadati; phylum Pseudomonadota; class Alphaproteobacteria; order Rhodobacterales; family Paracoccaceae; genus Limimaricola; species uncultured Limimaricola sp. Next base: position 70,393 of record NZ_CAXHZL010000017.1, read on the forward strand.
CGCGGCATCGCCCATCGCGGCCGGCTTGCCCTCTGGCGAAAACAACACATGCCTCATGCGCAGAACAGGTCGATCGAGATCACGTCACCGGGGCGTACGCCTGCTCGTGCAAGCCTGTCGTTGCCTTGGCGTGCGAATACCGAGAGCGGAGCACCGGCTTGCAGTCGATCCAGTTGGGCAACTCCAGCGCCGGGACCGATGCGATGTCGACCTCGTATCGATCCAACGTGTCGATATAGCTGTCCGGCACGAAGTCCACGAACGATGCACCAGCATCAGGGGGGCGTCGCGCGAGTGACCTGCTCCCCTGAAATATCCGCGTTTCAAGGTTAGCCTGTTCTCCTAATGAGGAGACAGACGATGAGAAGAAGCCAGTTCAGCGAGGAGCAGATCATCCGCATCCTGAAAGAGCACCAAGCCGGGCTCGGGGTGAAGGAGCTGTGCCGACAGCACGGGATCAGCGACGCGACCTTCTACAAGTGGCGCTCGAAGTATGGCGCCATGGAGGTGTCCGACGGTCGCCATTCAGACGCCACTGGCCCAAGCCCAATGGCGACGCGGCCGAAGGCGCTGGAAGCCGCGAATGCGAAGCTGAAGAGTGTGAGGGGACCGTCGCCCCGTTGGGGCGGCGAAAGCCCCGATCACGCTGGCGGAGCAGATGCTGGACATGGCCACGCTCAAGGAAATGCTCGCAAAAAACTTTTGAGGATGTGCCATGGCGCGCCATCGGTCCGAGCGACAATGGCGCATGTTCGAGGAGACGTGCCGTGGACTGGGCCATGACAGAGAAAAGCTATTCGCGGCGGCGCGCCTGCGCCTTGGTAGGGATCGATCCGCGCATGTGTCGGCGGCTGCGAGCACTTGCCGGCGAGCGAAGACGCTTCGGCTATTGCCGCCTGCACCTCCTGTTGGAGCGGGAGGGCTGGGTGCTGAACTGGAAGAAGCTGTATCGGCTCTACCGCGAAGAAGGGCTGACCGTGCGCAAGCGCGGCGGCCGCAAACGCGCCATCGGGACAAGGGCGCCCATGGCGATCCCGCAAGGGCCGAACCAGCGATGGAGCCTGGACTTCGTATCCGACAGCTTCGCCGACGGCAGGCGGTTCCGGGTGCTCTGCGTGATCGATGACTTCACCCGGGAGTCTCTGGCGACCGTCGTCGATACCTCGCTATCTGGGCAACGGGTTGCGCGTGAGCTCGACCGGATCGCCGAACTGCGGGGCTATCCTTGCATGGTGGTCAGCGACAACGGCACGGAGCTGACCAGCAATGCGATCCTGAAATGGCAGGAGGACCGCAAGGTGGAATGGCACTACATCGCGCCGGGAAAGCCAATGCAGAACGGCTTCGTCGAGAGCTTTAACGGGCGACTGCGCGACGAATGCCTGAACGAGCACCTGTTCTCGAACCGTCGTCCATTGTGCTCGGACCATTTATGGATGGCTCCCGCGTGGCAAGGGCTTTCGTGGCGTTCCGGCGACTGGTCG
>NZ_CAXHZL010000018.1:0-51111 GCF_964022235.1 uncultured Limimaricola sp.
ACATCCTGATGATCGGACCCACCGGCGTCGGCAAGACCGAGATCTCGCGCCGCCTCGCCAAGCTGGCGCAGGCGCCCTTCCTCAAGGTCGAGGCGACGAAGTTCACCGAAGTGGGCTATGTTGGCCGCGACGTGGAGCAAATCATTCGCGATCTGGTAGAAGCGGCGATCTTCCAGACCCGCGAGCAGATGCGCGAAGATGTAAAGGCCAAGGCGCACGAGGCCGCCGAGGCGCGCGTCATCTCGGCCATCGCCGGCACCGATGCGCGCGACCAGACCCGCGAGATGTTCCGGCGCAAGCTGAAGGATGGCGAACTCGACGCCACGATGATCGAGATCGAGGTGACCGACACCTCGAACCCGATGCAGGGCATGGACATCCCCGGCCAGCCCGGCGGCATGATGAATTTGGGCGATCTCTTCGGCAAGGCCATGGGCGGCCGCAAGGTCAAGAAGCGGGTCACGGTGGCCGAAAGCTACGCGCTGCTGATCGCCGACGAGGCCGACAAGCTTCTCGACGACGAGACCGTGACCAAGGCCGCGGTCGAGAACGTCGAGCAGAACGGTATCGTGTTCCTCGACGAGATCGACAAGGTCTGCGCCCGCGCCGATGCGCGTGGCGCCGACGTGAGCCGCGAGGGCGTGCAGCGCGACCTGCTGCCGCTGATCGAGGGCACGACCGTCTCGACCAAGCACGGGCCGATCCGCACCGACCACATCCTGTTCATCGCGAGCGGAGCGTTCCACGTGGCCAAGCCTTCGGACCTGCTGCCCGAGCTTCAGGGCCGCCTGCCGATCCGGGTCGAGCTGCGCGCGCTCACCGAAGAGGACTTCGTGCGCATCCTGACCGAGACCGACAACGCGCTGACGCGGCAATACGCGGCGCTGATGGGCACCGAGAAGGTCACGGTCGAATTCACCAAAGGCGGTATCGCGGCGCTGGCGCGGATCGCGGCTGAGGTGAACACCGCCGTCGAGAATATCGGCGCGCGCAGGCTCTATACCGTGCTTGAGCGCGTGTTCGAGGAGCTGAGCTTTACCGCGCCCGACCGCGCGGGTGAGAGCATCGAGGTCGACGAGGCCTTTGTCGAAGAGCACTTGGGCGAGCTGTCGCGGTCGACCGACCTGTCGCGCTACGTGCTCTAGATCTCGCGCCAGACCCCCTTGGCCTTTGCAAAGCGGGCGGTCTGGATGACCTTGAAACGGGGCTGGTTCTCGGCCCCGTATCGCTCCACCTTGATCATGTCCGGCTCGATATGGAGCAGGTTGAAGTTGTTGGTCTCCTCGCGCAGCCGCGACGACAGCCCGGTGCCCGCCTGCACCAGAAGCACGCCCGGCGCAGCCGTCAGCGGTGCCACGGCGGCGTTGTGCAGATGCCCCGAGAGCACCACATCGGCGCCGCAGCGGCCCAGACAGGCAACCGCGGCCCGCGCGCCGCGCATCAGCCGCTTTTCCGTGCCGGGGTCGTGCTCGAGCGGGTGATGCATCATCGCCAGATGCGTACGCCCGTCGACCGCGCCTTCGAAGGCGTTGCAGACCCGACGAATGGTGCGCGAGCTTATCTTGCCCGACTGCCAGGCAAACCGGTTCACGGTGTTGACCCCGACCAACGCCAGTTCCTCGTCGAGAAACTCGGGCTCCAGCTCTTCGTTGATCAAGCTGCGGTAGCGGTGGAACGGTTTGACGAAGCGCAGCCACGGATTGTCGATCGGCGTGTCGTGGTTGCCCGGTACGGTAAGCACCGGCATGTCGAGTTGCGCGATGAAGGCAGCGGCCTGAGCGAACTGGCATTCGCGGGCGCGCTGCGTCAGATCTCCCGAAAACGCCACCACGTCGGGGGCAAGCCGGTTGATCGTCTCGATCAACGGCTCGAGCAGATCCTCGCGGGTGCGACCGAAATGCAGGTCCGAAATATGCAGCACACGCCTCATGCCGCCGACTCGTCGGGAGCTGCCGGGGCAATGATGCGAAACGCGTCGCGGACCATGGTGAACTCGAGCGGTCCCTCCATGAGAAATTTCTCACCATCGCAGGCGACGAGCTGGCGCTGACGCTTGGTGTGGATCACCAGACGGTCGGCGCAGATCAGTTCGAAATCCTCGCCCAGCCGCATCTGTTTGACCGCAAGACGCAGCGCATCCGACAGCAGCCCCATACGGCCCACATCGGGCGTCACGAAGACCGAAAACCCGCCGTTACGTATGCAATCGGCCCCCTGAAGGCCGAAATGTTCGAGCTGGAACGCCGAGCGGGCGGCAAAGACGAGGGGCGTGCGAAAGCGGCGGCGCTGGCCTTCGACCTCGATCTCGACCTTGAGCGGTCTGCGAAAACGCCAGAATGTCTTGAGCACCGACCAATGCGCCGCGATGCGGCGGCGGCCCCAGCGGCGATAGACGGTTTCACGCTCCTTGAGGATCGCGGGATAGACCCCGATGCTGGCGTTGTTGAGAAAGAGCCGCCCGTTCACCGCACCCAGATCGATGGATTGCGAATGTCCGGCGGCGATGACGCGAGCGGCACCCTCGGGGTCTTCGGGGATGCCGTAACCGCGCGCAAAGAAGTTGAAGGTGCCCAAGGGCAGCACGCCCAGCGCGCAGTCCGAGCCGTTGAGCGCCGAAGCCACGGCCATGATCGTGCCGTCGCCGCCCGCGGCCACCACGGTGCCATACCCCTCGCGCACGGCCGCTCGCGCGGTTTCGGCGATGTCGCTGCCCTTCACGTGGCACAACTCCGCCTCGGGGCCGAGCACCTTCATGGCCAGATCGATGGCCTCGGCCTCGCGGCTATTGCGGCCCGAGTGATCGTTGCAGATCACGCGGATGCCGGCCCGGTCCTGGGCGGGTCGGGCAGCGATCGGTTCGGACATGTCCGGTGGACTCCTTGAAGGGTTCGCCCGACAAACGCTTGGAGTCGGGGAAGGTTTCGAACCGCACGGACTTCGCCGTGGCTCTCCATGCTGCCCCAAGGCGCTGAAAGGCGGTCCACCATGAGCTTTGTGCGTTTCGTGCACGACAACGCGTCCTTCCTTGCCGCCGGGGCGCTGCTGAGCTTCGGCTCCTCCTTTGGCCAGACCTTCTTCATCTCGATCTTCGCGGGTGAGATCCGCGAGGATTTCGGGCTGAGCCACGGCGCATGGGGTGGGATCTATACGCTGGGCACCACGCTCTCGGCGCTGGTGATGATCTGGGCGGGCGGGCTGACCGACCGGTTTCGCGCGCGGCGTCTCGGTCCCGCGGCGATGGCGGTTCTCGGCCTCGGCTGCCTTGGCATGGCGGTGCTGCCGGGTGGCTGGGCATGGGCGCTGGTGCCGGTGATCTTCGTGCTGCGCTTTGCGGTGCAGGGGATGATGATCCATATCTCGGTCGTCGCAATGGCGCGCTGGTTCGCCGCCGGGCGGGGCAAGGCGCTGTCGGTGGCCTCGATGGGCGTGGCGCTGGGCCAGGCGGTGCTGCCCGCGCTTTTCGTGGCAGGTCTGGCATGGGCCGACTGGCGCTTGCTCTGGCTCGTCGCCGCCGTGCTGTCGTTTCTGGCCATGCCGCTGGCGCTGCGGCTCCTGCGGCAGGAGCGAACACCGCAGAGCATCGCACATGAGAGCCAGTCCTGGGGCATGGCGGGCCGCCACTGGACCCGCAACGGCGCGGTGACGCATTGGCTGTTCTGGCTGATGGTCCCGGCGCTGCTCGGCCCGCCGGCGTGGGGCACGGCGCTGTTCTTTCAGCAGGTGCATCTGGCCGAGGTGAAGCCATGGAGCCTCGGGCAATGGGTGGCGCTGATGCCGCTGTTCACCGCCCTGACCATCGCCGCCAACTTCGTCACCGGGGCCGCGCTCGACCGGTTCGGGACGGCGCGGCTGATGCCGTTCCTCATGGTTCCTTGGACGTTGGCCTTTCTGGTGCTGTCACAGGCTGACGGGCTGGGCATGGCGGGGCTGGGCCTCGCGGTGCTGGGGATCGGCACAGGGGCGCAGGCGGTGCTGCCAGGTGCCTTCTGGGCAGAGTTCTATGGCACGCGCCATATCGGCGCGATCAAGTCGGCAGCAGCAGCGGTGATGGTGTTCGGCTCGGCGGTGGGACCGGGAATCAGCGGGCTGCTGATCGACCACGGCATCGATTTTCCGGATCAGATGCTGGGCATCGCGGCCTATCTGGGTCTGGCGGGCCTTGTCTCCACCCTTGCCGTGCGGCGGGCGGCGGGCCTGCTGCCCAACGCTGCCACAGTGGCACGCGCGGCCTAGCGGGCGCGGCGCAGATAGACGTAGTAGGCCCCTTCGCCGCCATGACGGATATGCGCCGGGGTGATCTGCAGCACCGCCTGTTTGAGCGGCGAAAGCGCCAACCACTGCGGTACCTGATGACGCAGCACTCCATAGCGCACCGGCATCGGCGCGTCATAGTCGCGCGCACGGCCCTTGCCCGTGATCACAAGAACGAGGCGACGGCCCATGGCCTGGGAGGACAGGATGAAGGCCACGAGTTCGGGATGCGCCTCGGCCAGCGTCATGCCGTGCAGATCGATCCGCGCCTCGGGCTTGAGCTTGCCGCGCGTCATGCGGCCATGCGCCTTGGCATCCATCGCCACGGGGGCCGCGCGCAGCCGGTCGCGCAGACCCGGCAACAGGTCATCGGGGCGCGCGGCGTCGGCCTTCTGGCCCACGTGGAACCGGGGCAGGGGATCGAAGCGCGCGGGCGGGTTGGCCTCTTCGGGGGCGGGCTGTTTGGGCGCGGATACATGTGTGGATTGCGCCGCACGCCGCCGGTGCATCGGCGCGGCCTGGCGCGCGACGCTGTCCCACAGCGCCCGCTCTTCGGGCGACAGATGCCGGGGCCTGCGCGCCATCAGGCCGGGTCGGCCAGCGTCTGCGGCAACATGTCCCAAGCGCGCTGGATCGGCAGCAACACCACCAGCCGCCCCGTGTCACGGGTCCGGCCCGCGCGTTTGCCCGCCATGCGCCCGGTGCCAAAGAAGATATCGGCGCGCTGGGCCCCCTTGATCGCGGAGCCGGTGTCCTGCGCCACCATCAGGCGGCGAAACCGGTCTTCGCCCTCGGTTTCGATCCAGACCGGCGCGCCGAGCGGCACATAGGCGGGATCGATCGCCACCGTGCGCAGCGGCGTGATCGAGCGGTTCATCGCCCCCAGAGGGCCACGCTCGGGCGGCACCTCGTTCACCTCGCGAAAGAACACGTAAGAACGGTTGGTCCAGAGCAGCTCGCGCCCGTCGTTCGGGTTGCGCCGCACCCAGGAGCGGATCACGTCGGCCGAGACCTGATGCGGCTCGTAGACGCCGCGCGCCACAAGCTCCTGACCGATCGAGGAATAGGGCTGGCGGTTGGCCGCGCCATAGCCGAGCCGGATCACCTTGCCGCCCGGAAGCCGCACCCGGCCGGAGCCCTGGATCTGCAGAAAGAACAGCTCGACCGGATCGACATAGGCGATCTCGAGCCCACGGCCGGACAGCGCGCCACCCTGATCGATCTCCTGCCGGGTCAGCCACGGCCCCTCGGAAGGCAGATCGTCGGGCACACGGTAGACCGGCGCGACGTGGCGCCCGTCGGGCACCTCGGAGCCGCGCAGTTCGGGCTCGTAATAGCCGGTAAACAGCGCCTCGCGCCCGTCCTCGATCTGCACCGGTAGAAAGAACAGCTCGAAGAATGCGCGGGCGTCCTCGGTGTCGCGGGCCAGAGCGCACAGCGCCTTCCAGTCGCGATCCCGCAGGTCGCGGCAAGTTTCGAGAAAGGTGTCGAGCGCGGCGCGGTGGTCATCCTCGGCCCAGCCGCTGAGTTGCTCGAACCCGAGCAGCTTGGGGCTCGCCGAGGCGACGAGCGGCAGCCCTAGGGCCAAGGCCAGTGCCGCCGCGCGTCGGATCATTCCCCGGTCGCCACCAGTTTCCAGTTGGGATCGTCGTTGCCCATGACGCGGCCGAAGGTCCAGACATCGCGCTGACGCTTGATCTCGGAGGTCGAGCCTTCGACGATCTCGCCCGCAATGTTGCGCACCACGTAGGTCAGCTCACCGGTAAAGCGCACTGCGATCTCGCCTTCGCGAGTGGCCGGCTCGAAGCTGGCGTCGCGCACCGTGATCTCGCCCAGACCCACGAAGGTCGCCTCGACCTTGAGCCCTTCGCGCTCGCGCGCGGCGATCACCTCGGCGAAGGCCTCGTGCACATCGTCGGACAGAAACGGCTTCACGCTTTCGAGATCGCCGTTCTCGAAGGCCATGAGGATCATCTCATAGGCGCCACGAGCCCCTTGCAGGAACTCGCTAAGGTTGAACGAGCTGTCGGCGGCCTTCATCGCGTAGAGCGCCTTGGCGGTGTCGCTGCCTTCGGGCACATGATCGGTGATATCGCGATCCGGGCCGCCTTCGATCACCTCGAACTCGGGGCGGGGACGGCGCTTTTCAGCCTGCGCAGGAAGGGTCGGCTTTTCGAATCCCTCGCGCGTGCCCAGCACACCGCGCAGCCGCAGGATCAGAAATATCGCGATGCCTGCGAGCACCAGAAGCTGGATGATGGGAGAGTTCATTCGGGGCCTCTTGTCAGCACGGGCCTCGCACCGGACCCATGTGGCACCTATGTAAGCCACGCGAACCTTCAAGTCCACCAACGCCCCGATGCAGATCGTCGCGGGGCGGGACGATCACAGACCTTCGGGAGACCGCCCATGTGGCTCTTCATCGCTTTCCTCGCCGTGCCGCTGATCGAGATCGGCCTTTTCATCCAGATCGGCGGGCTGATCGGGCTCTGGCCGACGCTGCTGATCGTGGTTCTGACCGCGATCGCCGGCACCGCCTTGGTACGCAGTCAGGGGCTTCTTGCGATCGATCGGCTCAAGCGTTCCATGTCCGAGCTGTCCGATCCGTCGCGCCCGCTAGCCGACGGGGCGATGATCCTGTTCGCGGGGGCCTTGCTGCTGACGCCGGGGTTTTTCACCGATGCCTGCGGCTTTGCGCTTTTGGTGCCGGCAGTGCGGTCGCGGGTGTTCCGGATGCTCAAGGACAAGGTGAAGGTCGCCAGCTTCGAGATGGGTCCGCAGCCGCCGCGCGGTCCGCAGGCGCCGCGCGACACGGTGATCGACGGCGAGTTTCAGGAGCTGGGAGAGGGCCGTGCGCCCACGCATCCCTCGGGCTGGACCCGCCATTGAGGGGGGGGCACGGGGCTGCTAGACATTCGTCCAACTGACACCGGAGGAACTTCATGACCGATACGCCAGACGCCCCCGCGGCACCCCAGACCAACGACCAGGCCGCGCAGCAGCCCAAGGTGACGCAGCGCATCGTCGCGCAGTACATCCGCGACATGTCCTTCGAAAACGCGCTGGCGCAGAAGGGCCTCACCGGCGATCTGCAGCCCGAGGTTTCGGTGCAGGTCAACCTCGACGCCCGCAAGCGTGGGGCCGAGGGCCAGTACGAGGTGATCACCAAGCTCAACATCACCTCGAAGGCCAAGGAATCGGGCGAGCCGCTGTTCCTGTTCGAACTCGAGTATGCGGGCGTGTTCCAGATCTCCGGCGTGCCGGACGATCAGCTGCACCCCTATCTGCTGATCGAATGCCCGCGCATGACCTTTCCCTACCTACGCCGGATCGTCTCGGACGTGACGCGCGACGGCGGCTTCCCGCCGCTGAACCTCGAGCAGATCGATTTCCTGCAGCTTTATCGCAACGAGCTTCAGCGTCGCGCCCAGGCGCAGCAGGCCCAGAAGGCCGCAGAGGCCGAGCCGGGCCCGTCGGGCACCGCGTAAGGCCTAGCTGAACCGCTTCCAAAGCGCGCCGTCGCCCAGCTTGCCGATGAATTCGGCATGGGCGGCGGCCTCCTCTGCGGTGGTGCGCTGCGGCAGGGGGGCCGGGCGCGGGCGCGGACGCCAATCGGCCTCCGCCTCACCGCCACGACCCTGCGCCACCTTGAGCGCGAAGTCGGGCTGCCGCCCGCCGATCAATTCCAGATAGACCTCGGCGAGGATTTCGCTGTCCAAGAGCGCGCCGTGCAGCGTGCGCGCGCCGTTGTCGATGCCAAAGCGGCGGCACAGCGCGTCGAGCGAGGCGGGCGAGCCGGGGAACCGCTTGCGCGCGATGGCCAAGGTGTCGAGCGCGCGATCCATCGGAATCTTCGGCTTGTTGACCCAGCCCAGCTCGGCATTGAGGAATTTCATGTCGAAAGCGGCGTTGTGGATCACCAGACGCGCGTCACCGATGAAATCGAGGAAGTCCTGGGCGATGGCCGCGAACTTCGGCTTGTCGCGTAGAAACTCGTCGCCCAGCCCGTGCACCTCGAAGGCGCCTTTGGGCATGGAGCGTTCGGGGTTGATATATTGGTGGTAGGTGCGGCCCGTAGGCATGTGACCTTGCAGCTCGACCGCGCCAATCTCGACGATGCGATCGCCGTCGGCAGGCTCGAATCCGGTGGTTTCGGTGTCGAGAACGATCTCACGCATCGCGCATCTGCCTCCTGATCCGGTCGATGACATCTCGCACGGCGGCGCGGGCCGCGTCGAGGGTCACCGTCTCGATCAGGTAATCGGCACGGGCGCGTTTCTCAACATCCGGCATCTGCCGCGCGAGGATCCTGTCCAATTGCGCACGCGTCATGCCGGGCCGGGCGAGCACGCGCGCCACCTGCACCTCGAGCGGCGCGCTGACCACGACCACCGCGTCCATCTGCGTCTCACCACCGGTCTCGAACAGCAAAGGCACGTCGAGCACCACGATGTCGGAGGTCTGCGCGGCGACAAAGGCCTCGCGGTCGGCCTGCACCAAGGGGTGCACGATGGCCTCGATGCGGGGCAGGGCCGTAGCGTCGCTGGCGATGATCGCCTTGAGCCGGTCACGCGAGACCGCGCCATCCACGATCGCCTCGGGGAACGCCGCGCCCATCGGCCCGACCGCCGCACCGCCTGGGCCATAGAGCCGATGCACGGCGGCGTCCGCGTCCCAGACCGGCAGGCCCGCGTCCGCAAACATCGTGGCCGTCGTCGATTTTCCCATGCCAATGGAGCCGGTGAGGCCGAGGCGAAAGCTCATCCCAGCACCGCCGCGCGCGTCGCCTCCGTGACCTCGGGCGTTGCCCCGAACCAGCGTTCGAACCCCGGCACCGCCTGATGCAGCAGCATGCCAAGCCCGTCGACCGTGCGGCAGCCCCGCGCCCGCGCCGCGATCAGCATCGGCGTGTCGAGCGGCGTGTAAACGAGATCGGTCACCAGCGCCGCGCGGGGCAGGGTGGAAAGGTCGAGATCGAACGGGTCCGCGCCATCCATGCCCAGCGAGGTGGTGTTGACGACCGTGGCCGTGCCGGCGAGGGCCTCAGGCGCCTCGGACCAGTCGATCACGCGGATTTTCGGCCCGAAGGCGTCGGCCAACGCCTCGGCGCGGGCGCGGGTGCGGTTGGTAAGACGGATTTCGGGCGCGCCGGCGTCGATCAGCGCATCGAGCACGGCGCGCGCGGCACCACCCGCACCCAGCACTACCGCCGGGCCATCGGCGGCGGACCAGCCCGGTGCCGATTGCCGCAGGTTCTCGACAAAGCCATAACCGTCGGTGTTGTCGGCATGAATGCCGTCCTCGCGGAAGGTCAGCGTGTTGGCCGCACCGATGCGGCGCGCGCGGTCGCCGATATGATCGGCGATCTCGAACGCCGCGAGCTTGTGCGGCAGCGTCACATTGATGCCGCGAAACCCCATGCGGGGCAGGGCGCGCACGGCCTGCGCAAAATCGGCAGGCTCGATGTGCAGCGGTATGTAATGCCCCGCGATCCCCATGGCACCGAGCCAATGCGCAAAGAGTCGGGGCGAGCGGGAGTGGGCGATCGGGGCGCCGATGACCCCGGCCAGTGGAATGCGATGCGCGCTCATCGTTGCAGATCTCCCCTTAGAACCAGCCAGTTGATCAATTCGACCAAGGGCAGGCCCAGCACCGTGAAATAATCGCCCATAACCCGCACGAAGAGGCGCACGCCCTCTTCCTCGAGCTTGTAGCCACCAACCGAATGGCGGATCGAGTCCCAGTTGCGATCGACGTAATCGCGCAGGTAATCCTCCGAGCACTTGGCCATGTCGAGCCGAACCACACCGACGTGACGCCAGATCGGCTCCCCGTCGAGGCAAACGACCGCGGCGGACAAAAGCTGGTGCGTGCGACCGGACAGGCGCATGAGTTGATCGAGCGCGACCTCGGGGCTTTCGGGCTTGGAAAAGACCTCTCCGCCGAGCGCCAGAACCTGATCGCAGCCCAGCACCAAGGCGCCGGGGCGGCGGGCCGCGACCTTGAGGGCCTTCATCTCCGCGAGCTTGTCGGCGAGATCGCGCGGCGGCGCGCCTTCGGCCAGAAGGGCCGCCTTCAGCGCCGCCTCATCAATGCGGGCCTTCTCGATCTCGAACGGGATCGCGGCCCCCTTGAGAAGGCTGGCGCGGATCTCCGAGCCGGAGGCGAGAACGAGCGTTTGGGTCATGGCTGGCCTGTGGACGAATCTAGGGAGGAATCGGGATCGAATCATAAGGACGACTCGGTGGAGAGTTGTGACCCCTGTCGGGACTCGGGACAACCCGGGTGAGTCGCCCGTGCGACTCAGCGAGTTATCCACGGGGGACGAGGACAAGAGGGTCGCTGGGGGCAATTGTGGGCAAATACCCGAGTCAAGATTGCGACTCGGGCCGGAAGGGCGGCAAGTCGTAAATTTTTTTCACTTAAGTATATATACTTAACCGATGTAGCCGAGTCGTTCCGCAGCCTCGCCGAGTCCACCTAGCCTGTGGACGACTCTGGGGACAGGGCATCAACTGCCGCTTATCCACTGCCCTACTACCCTCATCATCTTTTCTTTTATCCTTATTCATTTGAGAAGGAGCCGGTCCGAGAAAGGGATCGAGATGACCGAATTCTTCGCCAGCGCCTATCCGTGGATAAAGACGGGACACATCCTGTCCTTCGTGGCGTGGATGGCCGGAATGTTCTATCTGCCACGGCTCTTCGTCTACCACGCGGAGCGGGCCAAGAAGGGCTCGGATCTCGATACGACGTTCCAGATCATGGAGCGCAAGCTGCTCAAGCTGATCATGACCCCGGCGATGATCTCGACATGGCTCTTCGGGGGGCTGCTGATCTCCACCGGGGTCGTCGACTGGTCGCAGGGCTGGCCCTGGATCAAGGTGGCGGCAGTGCTGGCGATGACGGGGATGCACGGGTGGCTGTCGAAGCGCCTCAAGGAGTTTGCGGCCGGGACCAACACCCGCACCGGCCGCAGCTACCGCATCGCCAACGAGGTGCCGACGCTGCTGCTTTTGGTGATCGTGGTGGCGGTGGTGGTGCGGCCGTTCTGAGGCGCGCGTCGCGGGGCATCCCGCTCAGCGGCGTTGACGCGCGACTTATCCACGCCTAAGACTTCTCGCGCTTGCCCGTCCGGGCGAAGCGATTCCATTTTCACGACTGACAAGAGCGGCCCGAGGGTCGCCGCAGGATCGTTGCATGTCCCAGGACCGCCTGAACCTCGCCGACCTCAAGGCGCAAAGCCCGAAGGATCTTCTCTCGCTGGCTGAAGAGCTGGAGATCGAGAACGCCTCGACGATGCGCAAGGGCGACATGATGTTCGCCATCCTCAAGGAGCGGGCCGAGGAAGACTGGGTCATCGGTGGCGATGGCGTGCTCGAGGTGCTGCAAGACGGCTTCGGCTTCCTGCGTAGCCCCGAGGCCAACTACCTTCCCGGCCCCGACGACATCTATGTGTCCCCCGACATGATCCGCCAGTTCAGCCTAAGCACCGGCGACACCGTCGAAGGGGTGATCGCCGAGCCGAACGAGACCGAGCGGTATTTCGCGCTGCGCAGCGTCGAGAAGATCAACTTCGAGGATCCCGAGCGGGCACGTCACAAGGTCGCCTTCGAGAACCTGACGCCGCTTTATCCCGATGAGCGCCTGAAGATGGAGGTCGAGAACGAGGCCGCCACCAAGGATCGCTCGGCGCGGATCATCGATCTCGTCTCGCCGATCGGCAAGGGCCAGCGTTCGCTCATCGTGGCGCCGCCGCGCACCGGCAAGACCGTGCTGCTGCAGAACATCGCCAACTCGATCGAGAAGAACCACCCCGAGTGCTATCTCATCGTGCTGCTCATCGACGAGCGGCCCGAGGAGGTCACCGACATGCAGCGCAGCGTGAAGGGCGAGGTCGTCTCCTCGACCTTCGACGAGCCAGCGACGCGGCACGTGGCGGTGTCCGAGATGGTGATCGAGAAGGCCAAGCGCCTCGTCGAGCACAAGCGCGACGTGGTGATCCTGCTCGATTCGATCACGCGATTGGGTCGTGCCTTCAACACCACCGTGCCATCCTCGGGCAAGGTGCTGACCGGTGGCGTCGACGCCAACGCGCTGCAGCGCCCCAAGCGGTTCTTCGGTGCGGCTCGCAACATCGAAGAAGGTGGCTCGCTCACCATCATCGCCACCGCTCTGATCGACACCGGCAGCCGCATGGACGAGGTGATCTTCGAAGAATTCAAGGGCACCGGCAACTCCGAGATCGTGCTCGACCGCAAGGTGGCCGACAAGCGCGTCTTCCCGGCGATGGACATCCTCAAGTCCGGCACCCGCAAGGAAGAGCTGCTGGTCGAGAAGATCGACCTTCAGAAGACCTATGTTCTGCGCCGCATCCTCAACCCCATGGGTACCACGGATGCGATCGAGTTCCTGATCTCGAAGCTCAAGCAGACCAAGACCAACACGGATTTCTTCGATTCCATGAACACCTGACGCAAGAGCGCGAGGCATGGCCATGGATACGATCTATGCCCTGGCGACGGCACGGGGGCGCGCAGGCGTCGCCGTGATCCGCATTTCGGGGCCAATGGCCCATGCTGCGGCCGAGCGGTTGACTGGACCGCTTCCTGAACATGGGCGTGGCCTTCGGCTCGTGCGAGATGCGGCAGGGGAGGTGCTGGACGAAGCGCTGGTCCTGACCTTTGCCGAGGGACGCAGCTTTACGGGCGCCCGGGTTGTGGAGCTGCATCTGCATGGCAGCCGAGCCGTGATCGATGTCGTATTGAAAGAGCTTGCCGACGCCCCGGAACTTCGGATGGCACAGGCTGGCGAGTTCACCCGACAGGCGTTGGAGAGCGGTCGGCTCGATCTCTCGCAAGTCGAGGGACTTGCGGATCTCGTCGATGCCGAGACCGAAGCGCAGCGCCGGCAAGCGATGCGCGTGATGGCGGGCGGGCTTGGCCAGAAGGCCGACCTCTGGAAGCGCGATCTGCTTCGGGCCATGGCGCTGCTGGAGGCCGTGATCGACTTTGCCGACGAAGATGTGCCGGTCGATGTCACGCCGGAGGTGACCGCGACGCTTCGACGGTGTCAGCAGGCCATGCAGACCGAAATGGATGGTGTCAGCGCGGCTGAACGGATCAGGGACGGCTTCGAGGTTGCTATCATCGGTGCGCCGAACATGGGCAAGTCGACGCTGCTCAACCACCTTGCCGGGCGCGAGGCGGCGATCATTTCGGACGTTCCGGGAACGACCCGAGACGTGATCGAGGTTCGCATGGATCTCAAGGGACTGCCTGTAACGCTTCTAGATACTGCTGGTCTCAGAGAATCGACAGATGCAGTGGAGGCGATCGGCATCGCTCGGGCGCGACAGCGGGCCAAGGACGCGGATGTCAGGGTTCATCTGGTTCTCCCCGAGGATTTCTCTCAAACTGCTCAGGGTCCGAACGATATCGTTCGCGTTGGACGGTCTGATCGTTATGATATTGATATAGAAGGCGTTTCTGGACTGACCGGGGAGGGGGTCGATCGCCTCCTTACGGAAATTTCCGAGCGTTTGGCGGCACGGACACTTGGTGCCGGGGTCGCCATTCGGGAGCGTCACCGCGAAGCTCTCAGCGCAGGCATCGATCACTTGGATCGGTGTTTGGCGCTTGTAAGTGGTATGAGCGAAACTCTTGATCTAGCCGCTGAGGAGCTTCGGCTTGCGGTCAGGGCGCTTGACACTCTGGTCGGTCGGGTTGATGTGGAAGATATCCTGGGCGAAATATTTTCGAGCTTCTGCATCGGCAAATAGGGGGTGTTTCACGTGAAACATGAGACCTACGATATCATCGTGGTGGGCGGAGGCCATGCCGGCGTCGAAGCCGCCGCAATCGCCAGCCGAATGGGCGCGCGCACGGCGTTGATTACGATGAAAGCCGCGACCATCGGCGTCATGTCATGCAATCCGGCCATCGGTGGCCTGGGCAAAGGACATCTGGTCCGGGAAATCGACGCTCTCGACGGGCTGATGGGTCGTGTGGCCGATGCCGCTGGCATCCAATTCCGCCTCTTGAACCGCAAGAAAGGACCGGCGGTCCAAGGACCGAGGCTTCAAGCCGATCGAAAACTGTACCAGAACGAGATGCAACGCCAACTCGCACAGATCGAGCTGCTGGATATCATCGAAGGCGAAGTATTCGATCTCGTTCAAGAGAGCGGGCGGATTAGCGGAGTCGACCTGCAGGACGGGACGCGGATCCGGGCGGGAGCAGTCGTGCTCACGACGGGTACCTTCTTGCGGGGGATCCTCCACTTCGGCGCAGAAACCCGGGCCGGGGGGCGTATGGGAGACGATGCGTCTAACCGGCTGGCTGATCGCATCATGAACTTCGGTATGCAGATGGGTCGGCTGAAAACCGGAACACCTGCGCGACTGAACGGGCGCACGATCGACTGGTCTCGGCTCGAACTACAACCGGGTGACGATGACCCGGTGATGCTTTCGTTCTTGAATGATCGGCCGCAGGCGCGTCAGATCTCTTGCGCCATTACGCATACGAACGAGGCCGCTCACGAGATCATCCGAGCGAACCTTGCAAAGTCTGCGATGCATAGCGGCAATATCACCGGTTCCGGACCTCGCTATTGCCCTTCGATCGAAGACAAAGTCGTGCGCTTTGCGGAGAAGGAAAGCCATCAGGTATTTCTTGAGCCTGAAGGGCTTGATACAGATACGGTGTATCCGAACGGCATCTCCACCTCGCTGCCGCTTGACGTCCAGGAAAGCTTTATCCGGAGCATGCTCGGGTTGGAGAATGTCGAGATCGAGCAGCCGGGTTACGCGATTGAGTATGACTTCATTGATCCGCGCGCTCTTAACGCGAGCTTGGAACTCAAGGAGGTTCCTGGACTATATCTGGCTGGTCAGATCAACGGCACTACCGGCTATGAAGAGGCGGGTGCACAGGGCTGCGCTGCGGGTGCCGCCGCCGCCGCCGCTGTCCTGCAGCGCGAACCTATCTCCTTCAGTCGTACCAGTTCCTATATCGGGGTTATGATCGATGATTTGATCACCCGGGGTGTGACGGAGCCTTATCGCATGTTCACCTCGCGAGCCGAGTTCCGGCTGTCCCTCAGAGCTGATAACGCGGACCAGCGCTTGACCGAGGCGGGGCGCGCCGCGGGCTGTATTGATGACATGCGCTGGAGCCTGTTTCAGGCGAAGATGGATCGGCTGCAGGCGGGGCAGTCTTTGCTCGAAAGCAGGAAGTTCGCGACCGCTGAACTGGCAAAGCGTGGGGCGAAGTTGAATCCGGATCGTCGCGCCAAGACTGGTTTGGAAGCGCTCGCATTGACCGAGGTCGACTTTGGTATGCTCTTGGACATCGATGAGACACTTTCACAGATCGATCCGGTGACGGCCGTTCAGCTGAAGAGCGAAGCGACCTACGCCGCCTACTTGCAGCGCCAGGATCGTGACGCGGAATCGATCCGGCGCGACGAGGGTCGCCTGTTGCCCGCTGATCTCAACTATTCGGAGATCCCCGGATTGTCGACGGAGCTGCGTAGCAAGCTTGAAAGCAGGCGTCCGCGCTCCATCGGCGAAGCTGGGCGGATCGAAGGGATGACTGCCGCGGGCCTGTTGTTGCTGATGGGCGCCAGTCGCCGGGCGGCTGCTTGATGACGGCTACAGCTGATCGAGCTTTGACTGCGGCTGATGTTTCACGTGAAACAGCTGAGAAGTTGGCGAGCTATTCTGAGCTCGTGAGAAAGTGGTCGCCGGCCATCAATCTAGTCTCGCGAAGCGACCTCGAACATCTCGAGCAACGCCACATCCTCGACAGCCTCCAATTGAGTCACTTTCTCCCCAAAACCAAGGCCAACTGGACCGATATCGGGTCCGGCGGAGGGCTCCCGGGCATTGTTCTCGCGATCGTCGCCAAAGAAAAATCGCCCGAGGTCAGCTTTCAACTGATTGAGAGCGATCAGCGAAAGGCCGCATTTCTACGTACTGCAGCGAGAACACTTGAGCTTAACGTTAAAGTCCATGCCAGTCGCTCCGAAGACCTCAAACCGTTGAATGCTGATGTCGTCAGCGCCCGAGCACTGGGGTCATTGAAATTGCTGTTGGGGCATACATCACGCCATCTCGGCCCAAACGGACGCGGCCTGTTCATGAAAGGCCGAAATCATGACGAAGAGATCATCGAGGCCAAAAAGAGCTGGTCGTTCGAAGTCGAACGCTTCGTCAGCCTTACCGATGACGCCGCGCGTATCCTGCTCATAAGTGATCTGCACCATGTCTGACACCTGCCGCATTATCGCATTGGCGAACCAAAAGGGCGGCGTCGGAAAGACCACGACCGCGATCAACCTCGGCGCAGCCTTGGCCAAAGCAGGACGCAAGGTGCTGCTGATCGATATGGATCCGCAAGGCAACGCCTCGACGGGTCTTGGTCTGGCAAGAGGTGATCGCCGCTCAACGACCTATGATCTATTGCTCGGCAGCGATCCTGCCAGCGATGGCATCCACGGCACGCAGGTTTACGGTCTCGACATCATTCCCGCAACCACGGACCTCAGTTCCGCAGACGTCGATCTCATGGCCTCAAGCGATCGAAGCCGAACCCTCAAAAAGCGGCTCGATGAACTACTTCGGGATCGGGACGGTTATCACTATGTCCTTATCGATTGCCCGCCCGCGCTCAATCTTCTTACCATCAACGCCATGGTCGCGGCCGGGTCCGTCATCGTGCCGCTCCAAAGCGAGTTCTTCGCGCTCGAAGGTCTGTCACAACTCATGCTGACGCTCCGTGAAGTGCGCGGTTCCGCGAACGAAGGACTGCGTATCGAGGGGATCGTCCTGACCATGTACGATCGGCGCAACAACCTCTCGCAGCAAGTAGAAGCCGACGCTCGCCAAACATTGGGCGATCTGGTGTTCACGACAGTGATCCCGCGCAATGTTAGGTTGAGCGAGGCACCGTCTCATGCGATGCCGGTCCTCGACTATGACCCCGCCTGTGCGGGAACAAAGGCCTATCTCGATCTGGCCGCAGAAGTGATCCAACGGGAGGGGTGAAGTCGGACATGGTTGAAAAGCAAAAAGCGCGCGGTCTGGGCAGGGGGCTTTCGGCTCTCATGGCCGACGTGACCCACGATCAAAGCACCGCAGAGCAGGCGAGGCGCCCCGACATGATGGTTCCGATCGAGAATATCCGTCCTAACCCGGATCAGCCCCGGCGCCATTTCGACGAAACCGCGCTGAACGAACTGGCGTCCTCGATCCGCGAAAAGGGTGTCATCCAGCCGCTGATCGTCCGGCGTGACCCCAACCGCGAAGGCTACTTCGAGATCGTCGCGGGTGAGCGCCGCTGGCGGGCGTCCCAGCTGGCAAACCTGCACGAACTGCCCGTGCTCATCCGCGAATACAGCGACACCGAAGTTCTCGAAGTCGCAATCATCGAGAACATCCAACGCGCCGATCTCAACGCGATCGACGAGGCCGCCGGATACAGGCAGTTGATGGACCGCTTCGGTCACACTCAGGAGCAGCTGGCAAGCGCTCTCGGCAAAAGCCGGAGCCATATCGCCAACCTCATGCGGCTCCTGTCATTGCCTGACGACGTGCAGGACATGCTCACCTCGGGCCAGCTGACGGCGGGGCATGCGCGGACCTTGGTCGGCAATGAACATGCCTCCAGCCTTGCGCGACAGATTTTGCTCAAGGGCATGTCGGTTCGCGACGCGGAGTCTCTCGTGCGCAAGCCGGGCAAAATTCCGAGCCCGAGAGCGGCACGCAAGTCTTCCAAGGATGCCGACACCATTCAGATCGAAAGCGATATCGCAGCAACTCTGAAAATGCCGGTGAGCATCGACCACGATGCGCAGGGCGAAGGTGGCAAGGTCACGTTGAAATACCGTGACCTTGAGCAACTCGATGATCTGTTGAGACTACTTTCCGGAGCCTGAGCCACTCAGGCCAAAAGTTCGCGCAGAACGCCGTTCAGGATCGGCCGACCCGTCTCCGTTGCGGTCAGCCGATCACCCTCACGACGCAGAAACCCGAGATCTTCCAACCCCTTCACGCGGGTCTCGAAATCCTGCGGATCCGCCGGTCCGTCCTTGGGCACCTCCACACCTTCCCGAAGTCTCAGCCCCATCATGATAGTCTCTTCAAAGGCTTCGACAGGCTCTAGAGAAACGCGCGGAACCTCGCCTCCAGCGCCCTTTTCGGCGTCACGCAGCCAGGCTCCGGGAGCTTTCGGCGCTTCGGTGGCGACCCGTGTACCACCGATCTCCAATCGGCCATGCGCGCCAGGTCCGATACCGATCCAGTCGCCGGCCCGCCAATACACCATGTTGTGACGGCTTTCGGCCCCCAGAACGGCATGGTTCGACACTTCATAGGCCGGCAGACCAGCGGCCATGGTCAGAGATTGGGTGATCTCGTACATCTCCGCGGCGCGGTCCTCGTCCGGCAGACCTTTGAGCCCGCCTCTAGCAAGACGATCGCCAAAGGCCGTGCCATCCTCGACCGTCAGTTGGTACAGCGAGAGATGATCCGCACAGAGCCCGAGCGCGCGGTCCAACTCGGCGAACCATTGCTCCGGTGTCTGGTTCTGACGCGCGTAGATGAGGTCGAAACTGACCCGGTCAAAGGCGTTTCGCGCGATATCGAACGCGCTCAGCCCTTCGGCCACACTGTGCAACCGGCCAAGTCGCCTGAGGTCGTCATCGTCAAGCGCCTGCATCCCCATCGATACACGATTGACCCCCGCCTGCCGATATCCGGTGAACCTGTCGGCTTCGATCGAGGTCGGGTTGGCCTCAAGCGTGACCTCAACGTCGTTGCGCAACCGCCAGCGCCGCCCGATCCGATCAAGGATCTCGCCCACGATTCTCGGCTCCATCAAGCTCGGCGTGCCGCCTCCAAAGAACACCGACCCGAGGATCCGGTCGCCGGTTTCCTCTGCCAGCCGGTCGATCTCGGCCAGATAGGCCGCTGCCCAGCGGTCCTGATCGATCGTCTGGGCCACATGACTGTTGAAGTCGCAATAGGGGCACTTGGCCTGGCAGAAGGGCCAATGCAGGTAGAGGCCAAAGCCACCCCTTTGCCAGTTCTGCGGGGCCTCAACCAAAACAGGCCCGCAGTTTCTCTACCGCGCGGGCGCGGTGGCTCATGGCGTTCTTCGCGTCGACATCCATCTCGGCAAAGGTGATGTCATGACCTTCAGGGACAAAGATCGGATCGTAGCCGTGACCGCGCGCTCCGCGCATCGGCCAGACGACCGTACCTGCGACATGGCCTTCGAACACCTCTTCATGGCCATCGGGCCAGGCAAGCACCAAGGTGCAGCAGAATCGAGCCTGATGCGGGGCAGGGCGGCCCGAAGCGTCAAGCTCGCGGTGCACCCGCTCCATGGCCATGTCAAAGTCGCGGCCTTCACCGGTTTCGGCCCAATCGGCCGTATGAACACCGGGCTGGCCCCCGAGATCGAAGACCTCCAGTCCGCTATCGTCAGCAAGCGCCGGAAGTCCGGTGGCTGCGACCGCGGCGCGGGCCTTGATCCGGGCGTTGCCCACGAAAGTCTGCTCAGTCTCTTCGGGCTCGGGCAGGCCGTGGTCGGCATTGCCCGTCACCGTGACCCCAAAGGGGGACAGCAGCGCGCGAAACTCATCGAGCTTGCCCGCATTATGCGTGGCCACGACGAGAGAGGTTTCAGTAAAGCGGCGCATCAGGCGATCGCCGCAAGCTGTGCGCGGCCCAGCTCGGCGCATCCCGCCTCGGCTAGATCCAGAAGCTGGGTCATCTGCTCACGGCTAAAGGTCGAGCCTTCGGCGGACATCTGCACCTCGATGAGACGGGATCCCGACATCACGAAATTGCCATCAACGCCCGCTTCGCTGTCCTCGGGATAGTCGAGGTCGAGCACCGGTTGCCCTGCATAGAGACCGCAGCTGACCGCCGAGACTGGCTGTACCAGCGGATCGGTCTTCACGAGGCCTGCGCTCATCAGCTTTTGCACGGCAAGCTTCATGGCGACCCAGCCACCGGTGATCGCGGCGCAGCGGGTTCCACCATCGGCCTGAATCACGTCGCAGTCGATGGTGATCTGCCGCTCACCAAGCGCGTGAAAGTCGACGCCCGCCCGCAGGGACCGCCCGATCAGACGCTGAATCTCCTGCGTACGACCCGATTGCTTGTCTTTCGACTCGCGCCGCATGCGGCTGTTGGTGGCGCGCGGCAGCATGCCGTATTCCGCCGTCACCCAGCCTTGGCCCGAGTTGCGCTTGAAGGGCGGCACGCGCTCCTCGACAGTGGCGGTGCAGATCACGTGGGTATGGCCGACACGGATCAGGCAGGAGCCTTCCGCGTGACGGTTGAAGCCCGTTTCGATCTCGACGGCGCGCAGCGCGTCGAAGGTCCGGCCGGAGGGGCGCATGGTGTCATCCTTTCATGTGTCGGGCATGCGCATACGCCTTGCGGCTCACAAATCCAAGGCCGCCGCAGGGCCGCATTGACCTCGCCCCCGACCCGCCCCTAAGGTGCCGTGCCCCTCAAGGAACCCTGATCGCGATGCCAGACAGATCGCCCCGTATCGAGGACATGAACGACCGCTCCCGTGAGGTGTTTCGGCGTGTGGTCGAAGGCTATCTCGAAACCGGGGCTCCCGTGGGGTCGCGCACGCTGACCCGGCATATGTCCGAAAAGGTCTCGGCCGCGACGATTCGCAACACCATGCAGGATCTCGAACATCTGGGCCTCTTGGGAAGCCCGCACATCAGCGCCGGTCGCATCCCGACCCAGACGGGCCTCAGGATGTTCGTGGACGGGCTGCTTGAGGTCGGGGATCTCGATGGCGAGGACCGCCGCCGGATCGATTCCTCGATGCAGGAGGCCGACAGCGACGTGGCTTCGCTGCTCGACAGGGTCGGTCATGCGCTGTCGGGCATCACCCATGGTGCCAGCCTCGTGCTCACGCCCAAGCACGAAGCCCCGATCAAGCATATCGAGTTCGTATCCCTGTCGCCCGAGCGGGCGTTGGTTGTGCTGGTCTTTGCCGACGGCCACGTCGAGAACCGCATCTTTGCCCCGCCCAAGGGCCAGACCCCGTCCTCGATGCGCGAGGCGGCGAATTTTCTCAACGCCATTGCAGGCGGCCACACGATACGCGAACTGGCCGGGGTGATCTCGCGCGAGATCGCCACCCGGCGGCAGGAGATCGACCGGCTCGCCGCCGATCTGGTCGAATCCGGGCTCGCCACATGGGTCAATCCCGGCGAACAGAGCGAGAGGCTGATCGTGCGCGGTCGCGGCAATCTGCTCGGCGCGGCGGGAGAGGAGGCCGATCTCGACCGCATCCGCTCGCTGTTTGACGATCTGGAGCGCAAGCGTGACATCGCGCAGTTTCTTGATCTTGCAGAAGAGGGCGATGGGGTGCGGATTTTCATCGGCTCCGAGAACAAGCTTTTCTCACTTTCGGGTTCCTCTCTGGTGGTTTCTCCTTATATGAACGCCGACCGTAAGATCATCGGCGCCGTGGGCGTCATCGGGCCGACCCGTCTCAACTATGGGCGGATCGTGCCCATTGTGGACTACACTGCACAGCTGGTCGGACGACTTGTGTCCGACCGCTCCTGAAGGGAAAGACAGCAATGGCAGAACAGGACGAACCGCGCAGCCTCGACGAGCTGGCCGCCGAGGTCGACGAGAACGGCGAGGTGAGCGCCGAAGGCCCCGAAAGTTCGGACGATCTCGAGATCCTGAAGCGCGAGCGCGACGAAATCCGCGACCGGTTCATCCGGGCTTTGGCCGACGCCGAGAACACCCGTAAGCGGGCCGAGCGCGACCGTCGCGAAGCCGAGAACTACGGCGGCTCCAAGCTGGCGCGCGACCTGCTGCCGGTGCACGACAACCTGCGCCGCGCGCTCGACGCCATCGCCGAGGATCAGCGCGAGGCGCAAAAAGCGCTGATCGAGGGAATCGAGCTGACGATGCGCGAGCTTCTGAGCGTCTTCAAGAAGCACGGCATCCACCCGATCGAGCCTCAGGTCGGCGACAAGTTCGACCCGCAGCAGCATCAGGCGATGTTCGAAGCCCCGGTGCCGGGCACCAAGGCCGGCGAAATCATCCAAGTTGCGACGCAAGGTTTCATGCTGCACGACCGCCTGTTGCGCCCGGCGCAGGTCGGCGTCTCTTCGATGAAATAAATTTGAAAAAATCAGCGACTTGCCGGAACCTCTTCTGCAAAGGCGCGTTGTTCGTGCAAGTAACACGGTACGAGTTCGAGAGCGCGGCGAAAGCCGCGCTCTCAGTTTTTCGGGAACTCTTTCAGGCCTTGGTCGTCAGCGATTTCAGCTCGTAAAGCAGATCGAGCGCTTCGCGCGGTGTGAGGCTGTCGGGCTCCACCTTCTGCATGCGTGACAAAAGTTTCGACGGTTCCATCTCCTTGGGCGCAGGCGATGCTGCGGCAAACAGCGGCAGATCATCGATCAACGCCTGACGGCGTCCGCCGCCCTCCCGCTCGCCTTGCTCCAGAGCCTGCAACACCACTCGCGCCCGTTCCACCACCGAGGTCGGAAGCCCCGCAAGACGCGCCACCTGCACGCCATAGCTGCGGTCGGCGGTGCCGCGTCGCACCTCGTGCAGAAAGATCACCTCGCCTTGCCATTCACGCACCGCGACCGTCGCGGTCGCCACGCCGTCGAGCTTGGCTGCGAGCTGGGTCATCTCGTGGTAATGCGTCGCAAAGATGCCGCGGCAGCGGTTCATGTCATGCAGGTGTTCCAGCACAGCCCAGGCGATCGAGAGGCCGTCATAGGTCGCGGTGCCACGCCCGATCTCGTCGAGGATCACCAGCGCGCGGTCGTCGGCCTGATTGAGGATCGCCGCCGTCTCGACCATCTCGACCATGAAGGTGGAGCGCCCCCGCGCGAGATCATCCGACGCCCCGACACGGCTGAAGATCTGACTGACAAGGCCGATATGCGCCGAGGCCGCGGGGACAAAGCTGCCGATCTGCGCCAGCACTGCGATCAGAGCGTTCTGCCGCAGAAAGGTCGATTTGCCCGCCATGTTGGGACCGGTGAGCAGCCACAGCGGCGCATCGCCAAGATCGCAGTCGTTGCCAACAAAGGTTTCGCCCGCGCGTCGCAGCGCCTGTTCCACGACCGGATGCCGCCCCGCTTCCACGTGAAACGCGCGGCTGTCATCGAGTATGGGGCGGCACCACTCCGCGCCGCGCGCCAGATCGGCAAGCGCGGCGGCAAGGTCGATCTCCGACAGCGCGCGAGCCAGCTGGCCCAACGGTCCCGCCGTTTCGAGAATGGCCGCCTTCAGCCTGTCGAAAACCCGCTTTTCCAGATCGAGCGCGTGACCGCCCGCGTTCAGGATACGGGTCTCGATCTCGTTGAGCTCGACGGTCGTGAACCGTACCTGGTTGGCCGTGGTCTGGCGGTGGATGAACCGCTCGGAGTGCGGCGGTGCGAGCATCTTGGCGGCATGGGTCGCCGTGGTCTCGATGAAGTAGCCAAGCACGTTGTTGTGCTTGATCTTCAGGCTCTGAATACCGGTATCCGAGGCATAGTCCGCCTGCATCGAAGCGATCACGCCACGCCCCTCGTCGCGCAGACGACGCGCGTCGTCGAGCTCGGGGTCATAGCCCGAAGCGACAAAGCCCCCATCTCGCGCCAGCATCGGCGGCTCGGCCACCAGAGCCTGATCGAGCAACTCGTGCAGCCTCTCATGCCCCGACAGGCTCCGCATGGCCTCGGTCAGGGGGCCGGGCAGGTCGCGACCCTCGGTCAACGCGCCGATCTCGCCCGCCACCTCCAGCGTAGCGCGGATCGCCGCCATGTCGCGCGGGCCGCCCCGGTCGAGGGCAAGGCGCGACAGCGCCCGGTCAAGATCGTGCGCCCCGCGCAGGGCGGCGCGCAGATCGCCTCGCAGCCGATCATCCTCGACCAGATGCGCCACCGAAGCCTGCCGCGCGGTGATGGTGTCCAGATTGCACGAGGGCGAGGCCACGCGCCGCTCCAGAAGCCGCGCACCGCCCGCCGTCACAGTGCGGTCGATCGTGTGCAGCAATGAGCCGTCACGACCGCCGCCCATCGCATGGGTCAGCTCCAGCGATCGACGCGTCGCAGCGTCAATCCGCATCGCCGACATCCGTGCCTCTTGATGCGGCGGACGCAAAAGCGGCAGTTTGCCCTTCTGCGTCAGCTCCAGATACTCGACCAGCGCTGCCATTGCCGAGACTTCGGCCCGCGAGAATGCCCCGAACGCATCCAGCGAAGCGACCTTCCACAGGGCCGCCAGCCGCGCGGCCCCGCCTGCGCTGTCGAAGGCGCCCCGGTGCAGCGGCGTGACCGAGAGATCAAAGCCCGAAGTGACCTCGATCAGAGCCTGTTCGGCGCTGTCCTCGACCAAAAGCTCGCGCGGGGTGAGGCGGGCCAGTTCCGGCCCCAGAGCCAGCTTGTCGCAGCCCAGCACCGAGAGCGCGCCCGTGGAGATATCGACCCAAGCCAGAGCGCAGTCGTCGCGCAGCTCGGAAAAGGCGGCGAGGAAGTTATGGCGGCGCGCGTCGAGCAGGCTCTCCTCGGTCAGTGTGCCAGGGGTGACGAGACGCACGACATCGCGCTTCACCACCGATTTCGAGCCGCGTTTCTTCGCCTCTGCCGGGTCTTCGAGCTGCTCGGCGATGGCCACGCGAAACCCCTTGCGGATCAGCGTCAGCAGATAGCCTTCGGCCGCATGCACGGGCACGCCGCACATGGCGATGTCCTCGCCCATGTGCTTGCCACGCTTGGTCAGCGCGATGTCGAGCGCCTCGGCCGCCGCGACCGCGTCGTCGAAGAACATCTCGTAGAAATCGCCCATCCGGTAGAACAGCAGCGCGCCCTGATGCGCCGCCTTGATCTCCAGATACTGCGCCATCATCGGCGTCACGGTGCCGGCCTGCGTGTTCATGCGTATCCCCCGGGAGTGCAGCGGCGCGACACTAGCTTTTGCGGGCCCGGTGCGAAACCCCGGACGCGCCCCTGTTGCGCTATGACGCAAGGGCGTTGCGCCGCGCCGCAGCATCCCGCTATCCCTGTTCGTCCAAGGCAGAAGGGACAAGAAAATGGCCAAACCCCGTTTCACGCGCGAGGACGCGCTGAACTTCCACGAGGCCCCATCGCCGGGCAAGTGGGAGGTGACGGCCACCGTTCCCATGACCACGCAGCGCGATCTCAGCCTCGCCTACAGCCCCGGTGTCGCGATCCCCTGCGAGGTGATCGCCGAGCATCCCGAGACCGCCTATGACTATACCAACAAGGGCAATCTCGTCGCGGTGATCTCGAACGGCACCGCCGTGCTGGGCCTTGGCAACCTCGGCGCGCTCGCCTCCAAGCCGGTGATGGAAGGCAAATCGGTGCTGTTCAAGCGCTTTGCCGACGTGAACTCGATCGACATCGAGCTCGACACCGAGGACCCGGACGCGTTCTGCAATGCGGTGCGGCTGATGGGGCCGAGCTTTGGCGGCATCAACCTCGAGGACATCAAGGCGCCCGAGTGCTTCATCATCGAGCAGCGTCTGAAGGAAGAGATGGACATCCCCGTCTTCCATGACGACCAGCACGGCACCGCCGTCATCTGCGCGGCGGGTCTGCTCAACGCGCTGCACATCTCGGGCAAGAAGATCGAAGATGTGCGCATCGTGCTGAACGGTGCAGGCGCGGCGGGCATCGCCTGTCTGGAGCTGCTCAAGGCGATGGGGGCGCGCCACGACAACTGCATCATGTGCGACACCAAGGGCGTGATCTGGCAGGGCCGCACGGTGGGCATGAACCAGTGGAAGTCGGCACATGCCGCCAACACGCCGCTGCGCACGCTGGAAGAGGCAATGGACGGGGCCGACGTGTTCCTCGGCGTTTCGGCAAAGGGGGCGGTGACGCAGGCAATGGTCAAGTCGATGGCGCCGAACCCGGTGATTTTTGCCATGGCCAACCCCGACCCCGAGATCACCCCCGAAGAGGCGCATGAGGTGCGCGAGGATGCGATTGTGGCCACGGGGCGGTCCGACTACCCCAATCAGGTCAACAACGTGCTGGGCTTTCCCTATTTGTTCCGTGGCGCGCTGGACATCCACGCTCGCGCCATCAACGATGCGATGAAGATCGCCTGCGCCGAGGCGCTGGCCGAACTGGCGCGCGAGGAGGTACCCGACGAGGTGGCGCTGGCCTACGGCCAAAAGCTGAGCTTCGGGCGCGACTACATCATCCCGACGCCGTTCGATCCGAGACTGATCCACCGGATTCCGCCCGCCGTGGCCCGCGCCGGCATGGCGACCGGCGTGGCCCGGCGCGAGATCGAGGACATGGAGCACTACACCCAGGCGCTCAAGGGCCGGATGGATCCGACGGCGAGCGTGCTGCGCGGTCTGAACGCCCGCGCCCGTGCCGCGCAGGCGACGATGATCTTTGCCGAGGGCGACGACCCGCGGGTGCTGCGCGCTGCCGTGCAGTACCAACGCTCGGGCTTTGGCAAGGCGCTGGTGGTGGGCCGCAGCGACGACGTGGCCGCCAAGCTCGCCGCCGAAGGCATGGCCGAAGCGGCGGCGGAGTTGGAGGTGGTCAACGCCGCCAACACGCCCCATCTCGATACATACAAGGCGTTTCTCTACGCACGGTTGCAGCGTAAGGGCCTTGATCGACACGATATCCACCGTCTCGCCGGGCGCGACCGGCACGTCTTTGCCTCGTTGATGCTGGCGCATGGGCACGGCGACGGGATGATCACCGGGGCCACGCGCAAGTCGGCCCATGTGATGGAGTTGGTGAACCACGTCTTCGACGCAGGACCGCATGATGGTGCGGTCGGGGTCTCGGTGATGATGCACAACGGGCGGATCGTGCTGATCGCCGACACGCTGGTACACGAATGGCCCGATGAGGAGGATCTCGCCGACATCGCGACGCAGGGCGCTCAGGTGGCGCGCGAGTTGGGGCTCGAGCCGCGCGTAGCCTTCGTCAGTTTTTCGACCTTCGGCTACCCGGTGTCGGAACGCGCGACCAAGATGTACCGCGCGGCCGAGGTGCTCGACGGGCGCGACGTCGATTTCGAAT
This sequence comes from uncultured Limimaricola sp., assembly GCF_964022235.1. Classification (NCBI taxonomy): domain Bacteria; kingdom Pseudomonadati; phylum Pseudomonadota; class Alphaproteobacteria; order Rhodobacterales; family Paracoccaceae; genus Limimaricola; species uncultured Limimaricola sp. The sequence continues at coordinate 27,331 of NZ_CAXHZL010000018.1, forward strand.
ACGAGGGCGAGATGGCTGTCGACGTGGCGCTGAACGCCAAGGGGCAGGAGAACTATCCCTTCTCGCGGCTGACCGGTCCCGCCAACGTGCTGGTGGTCCCGGCGCGGCACTCGGCCTCAATCTCGGTCAAGCTGATGCAGGAAATGGCGGGGGCCACGGTGATCGGCCCGATCCTGTCTGGCGTCGACAAGCCGATCCAGATCTGCTCGACCGTCTCGACCGTGAACGACATCGTCAACATGGCCGTGATGGCTGCCTGCAAGGCGCACCGCGCATGACCCTGTGGAATCTGGGCTCGATCAATGCCGATCACGTCTATGCGGTGCCGCATATCCCCGCACCGGGCGAGACCCTCGCCGCGACTGCCCTGTCCTACGGGCTGGGCGGCAAGGGGGCGAACATGTCCGTCGCCGCCGCGCGGGCAGGGGCGCGGGTCGCGCATCTGGGGGCGGTGGGCACCGACGGCGGTTGGATGGTCGAGCGGCTGACGGGCTACGGTGTCGATTGCACCCATGTGCAACATCATGACGGCTCGAGCGGTCACGCGATCATCGCCGTGGACGCCAGCGCCGAGAACGCGATCACGCTTTGGCCCGGAGCCAACCGCGAGATCGACCTCGAAGCCGTGAAACAGGCCCTGAACGGGGCCGAAGCGGGCGATCTTCTGGTGACGCAGAACGAGACCAACGGTCAGGTCGAGGTGGCGGCGCTGGCCCGTGGGCGCAGGCTCACCGTGGTTTATGCCGCAGCCCCCTTCGAGGCCGACGCCGTGCGCGCGATGCTGCCGCATCTCGATCTGCTGGTGCTCAACGAGGTCGAAGCGCGGCAATTGTCCGAGGCGCTGGGCACGCCGGTCGAGACGCTGCCGGTGCCGCAGGTGGTGGTGACGCTGGGGGCGCGGGGCTGCGACTGGATCGAGACCGCCTCGGGCAGGCGTCACCATGTCGACGCGCCACGCGTTACGGCCGTCGACACCACCGGCGCGGGCGACACTTTCACCGGCTACCTTCTAGCCGGTCTGTCAGAGGGGCTGGCGATGCCCGACGCGCTCGCGCTCGCGACCCGGGCCGGGGCGCTCAAGGTCGGGCGGCGCGGCGCGGCCGATGCGATCCCCTCGCGCGAGGAGGTCGAGCGGGCGACCTTCTGAGGGACGCGCGCGGCACGGATCATGCAGGATTTCGTCTTCTCAGACCCTTGGGCGCTTCTTGCGGCCTGCGTCGCGGTGGTGCTCGTCGGCCTCTCAAAGGGTGGTTTGGGCGGCGCGTTGGCCCTGCTCGGCGTGCCGATCATGGCGCTGGCGATTCCGCCGGTCCAGGCGGCGGGCATCCTGCTGCCGATCCTGTTGATGATGGATGCGATCAGCCTTTGGGCTTGGCGCGGCACCTATCACGCGGGCACGCTCAAGCGGATGCTGCCGGGGGCCGCGATCGGCATCGGCGTCGGCTGGCTCACTGCGGCTCTGGTGTCGGACGGCATGGTGCGTTTGATCGTCGGCGTGGTGGCGCTGGCCTTTTCGGCACGCTGGCTGCTCTCTGGCAACGCGCGCCGGGCCGCACCCCGGCCCGAGAGCGCCGCCCGTGCCTCGATCTGGGCGACGCTTGCGGGCTACACCAGCTTCGTCGCCCATGCGGGCGGGCCGCCGTTCCAGGTTTATGCCATGCCGCTCAGGCTCGATCCCAAGGTCTATACCGGCACCAGCGTGATTTTCTTTGCCGTGGTGAACGTCATCAAGGTGATCCCCTACGCCTTTCTGGGTCAGTTCGACGCGGCCAATCTGACGGCGGCGGCGGCGCTGTTGCCGCTGGCGGGGGTCGCGACACTGTCGGGGGCCTTCGTGGTGCGCCGGATGCGCGCCGAGATCTTCTACCCGGTGATGTACACCATGGTGGTGCTCGTCGGGGTCAAATTGTGTTGGGACGGCCTCGCGGCAGTGATCTAGACCACGCGGGCCTTTGACAGTCGCCCGATGCGCCGCGCATTCTGTGGCATCAACGGCAGATCGCCAAGGGCCCATCAGATGCAACTCTCCGTCAGCTTCGAAAACACGCTCGGCACCACCACCCCCGGCACCGGTCCGGTCACGGTCGGCTGGTGCCTGAGCGAGACGAAGGGGGGCATCATCTATGCCCCGCCAGAGCGGGTCCGCTCCACCGATCTCAATCGACGCCACGCCAAGTCGGCCTCGCGCTGCCCGGCGGTGATCAACCTCGAAAGCCGCTATTTCCTGATCCGCTGTCCCTTCGATCTCAACATCGGCTTCGACCGCGACGAGAAGGGCGTCCCGCGGATGCGCAATCTGAGCGGCAGCGCCAGCACGATCCGCGCCAACAAGCTCGGTGACAAGCTGCACATCGTCCCGGAAGCCGAATGGCGCCATCCGGGCGTTCCGACGCTGCAACTGGTCCTGCCTTACGTGTTCCTGAGCGACGAGCCGGTTTACCTCAACCAGGTCTCGCCCTTCATGCACTACATCCGCGAGCCCCTCCCCGGCACGATCTTCGGCGGGCGGTTTCCGATCAACGTCTGGCCGCGGCCTTTGATGTGGGCGTTCGAATGGCACGAGCCGGAAAAGCCCCTGAAGATCGCGCGCGGCGATCCGCTGTTCTACGTCGGGTTCGAGACATTGCCACAGGATCGCGGCGTGGCGATGGTCGAGGCGCAGCGCACGCCCGAGTTGTTGGAGTACCTCGACCTGATCTCGGGCGCCGTGAATTACGTCAACCAGACGTTCTCGCTGTTCGGGGCCGCCGAAGCGCGCCGCCCCGACACGCTGGTCACCCCGGTGACCCGCAAAACTAGGCCGGAGTGAGCGCGCGCGCCATGCTCAATCGTCGCAGGATCGTCGATCTGCATGGCGCCGGCGATCTCGCGGCGGCGCTGCCGCTCTATCTCGCATGGTTGGCGGCGCGGCCCGACGACGGGATCATGTGGTCCAACTTCGGCAGCTTGCTGCGCGCGCGGAGGCAGCATGATCAGGCGCTGCGCGCGTAGCGGCGAGCGCAGGCGTTGCTGGGGCAGGTACGCGCCAACCCGGTCCATGCCGAAAGGGTGCAGAGCCTCCGCACCCGTCCCTTGTCCGCACTGTTCGAGGAGGCGGGGTTCGAGGAGGCGGGGTTCGATCGGCTAGATTCCGTGTCGCTCGACATCGAGGGCGGTGAGTTGGCCGTGCTCGAGGCGTTCGAGTTCGCGCGCCACCGCGTCGGGGTCTGGGCGATCGAGAACAACACGGGCGGGCCCGACATCGGCCGGGTGATGCGCGCGGCAGGTTACAAGTTGATCGAGTTCTGTGGCGTCGATGAGATCTGGGCGCATCCGGATTATACCTCGACTTAACATTGCCCCGTTACTTGGCTCCCTCGGGCCCCGAAGGCCACGGAGGGACACATGAGCGGGCAAAACGCGCCGATCATCATCAAGCGCAAGAAAGTCGTCGCCGGAGGCGGCCACCACGGCGGGGCGTGGAAAGTGGCCTATGCCGACTTCGTCACCGCGATGATGGCCTTCTTCATGCTGATGTGGCTGCTCAATGCCACCACGGAACAGCAGCAGAAGGGCCTTGCCGATTACTTTGCACCGACCATCGCGATCAGCCGCACCTCGGGCGGCGGCGCCGATGTGCTCGACGGCGACACGCTGCATCAGAGCGACGCGCTGAGCGAATCCGGCACCGGCTCGAACGTCGGTCTGCGTGGCGCGGTGCCGCCCGACCGCAGCCCGCCGCGCGTGCGCCCCGGTCAGGGCGCGGCCTCGGCCGAGGTGGCGGCCCTGCAGGAGATCGAGGAGATGCTGCTCGGACGGGGCGGCGAAAGCCTCGTGGCCCGCAAGGCCCTGCGCCACGTGGTAACCAAGCTCACTGACGAAGGGCTGGTGATCGAGATCTTTGCCCGGCCCGGCGCGCCCATCTATCTCGCGGGAGAGACCGAGCCGCTGTCGGTCACCCGGACGCTTCTGGTGATCGTGGCGCAGGCGGCGGCGCTGGTCGACAACCCGGTCGCGGTTTCCGCGCATCTGGCCGCGCGCCCCGTGGTGCTGGCGCACAACCCGGTCTGGAGCCTGTCTTGGGGCCGGGCCGAGGCGGCGCGCGGGGTGATGGAGGCGGCGGGTCTCGCCCCCGCGCGGGTGCGCCGCATCACCGGTCTGGGTGACCGCAGCCCCGCACCCGGCGGCCCGACCGATCCGCGCAGCGACCGCATCGAGGTGACGCTGCTACGGCAGCATTAGCACCGCATTAAGCCTGTTGGTTTAGGCCAACAACCAACCGAACTCCCCCGATCCAGCGGAAAGGTCTTCCATGACGATCTCCTCTTCCCTCAGCGCCGGCGTGTCCGGTCTGGCGGCCAACGCGCACCGCCTCGCGACGATCTCGGACAATATCGCCAACTCCGCCACCTACGGCTATCGCCGCGCGGTGACGGATTTCCATTCGCTGGTTCTGGGCAATGAATCGGGCCGATACGTCGCGGGCGGCGTCTCGACCACCTCGCAACGGCTCATCGACGAAAGCGGCGCGCTGTCCTCGACCACCAATCCCACCGATCTTGCGGTGCGCGGACGCGGTTTCCTTCCGGTCAGCTCATCGGCCATGGCGGGCGAGCGCGGCACCGAGGATTTCCGCCTGACCACCACCGGGTCGTTCCGCGCCGACGAGGATGGCTATCTGCGCACCTCGGACGGCCAGACGCTGCTGGGCTGGCCCGCCGAACTCGACGGCACGATCGGCACCTATCCGCGTGACACCGCCGGGGGGCTTTTGCCGGTGCGCGTCCCCGCGGGCGAACTGTCGGGCATGGCCACCACCGAGGTGACGCTTGCTGTGAACCTGCCAGCGACCGAGACGCAGTCGGAATCGCTCGGCCTGCCCGAGGAGTTGACGGTCGAGTATTACGACAACCTCGGCACCACCCAGAAGCTGAGCCTGATGTTCATGCCCTCGGTCCCCGCCGCCGGCGCCCCGCCGACCAACGAATGGACCCTCGAGATCACCGACAGCGCCTCGGCCGATGCGGTGGTGGGGGAATATACGATGGTCTTCGACGACAGCCGCGGCGCGGGTGGGACGCTGGCGACGATGACCGCCACCACCGGTGGGGCTTTCGATCTCGAAACCGGGAAGTTCACCATCGACGTGGCCGGCGGCCCGATCGAACTCGACGTAGGACTGCCGGGGGTGTCTGGCGGGATATCGCAACTCGCGGGCGTCTTCGCGCCGCTCTCGGTCGGCCGTGACGGTGCCGCGACCGGCAATCTCACCTCGGTCGAGGTCGATCCGGGCGGGTTCGTCCACGCCTATTACGACAATGGCGCAAGCCGGCGCATCTATCAGGTGCCGCTCGTCGACGTGGCCAATTCCAACGGTCTCGAGACGCATGACGGGCAATCCTACTCGCTCACCCGCGAGAGCGGCGAGATGTTGCTATGGAACGCGGGCGACGGGCCGACCGGCGATATCGTCGGCTTCGCGCGCGAGGAATCGACGGTCGATGTTGCCTCCGAGCTGACGCAGCTGATCCAGACCCAGAGGGCCTATTCCTCCAATGCCAAGGTGATCCAGACCGTGGAGTTGTCCTTGGCCGAGGAGACCGACTTGCCGGTCGAGATCTCGGTCTGGGTCTTGGAGAGGTCGGAGTTGATTCCCTTGAGGGTCTGCAGCGCAACCATGGCGCCGTTGTTGGTCAGAATGCTGGACATATGTGTGCGGTCCCAAAGCTCGGCGGCCTTCGCGCGCCGGGTTTCAATCAAGACCCTGCTTTTGGCAGGGCCGCTGACAGCCATTCTGACTTCGTGCGGACCGGAGACATTCCCCGCCGCCGTGGCGTGTATCCCATATTCGGGGGACAGGATCGTTGTGACAGGCGGGGCTTAAGCGCGGCCTAACGCCCCCAAGGGAATGCAAGAAATTCGAATCGAACGCCTCGGACTTGCCATGCTCCGGCGCCGCCTCACGCGCGGCGCCGCAGAACCGGTGTCGCCGCCTCGGCCCCCCGGCTCTGCCCGTCGCGGTCATAGGTGGCAAAGCCGTCGCGTGCCGCGCGCAAGGCCTCGGCCCGGGCTCGGCCATCGCGCAACCCGGCAAGTGCGGCTTCGAGCAGCCGTGCCGTCTGCGCAAGATCGCGCTCCAGCGCCTCGATCGTGTCTAGGGAAGTCGTGTCGGCCGAGGGCTTCGACAGCGCATCGAGCAGGTCTTGCTTCGGCTCGACCAAGGTGCCCAGCGCGGCAAAGTCGCCGGACAGCAGGGCCGCCTTTTCGCGTGCGAGCAACGTCGCAAGGCGCATCAGGGCCTGGCCACTCATGCCGCACGCCCCGAAAGACCGGCATAGAGCCGTTCGGCCAGACCAATTCCGCCCGCGGCCACCATCCGCTCCGCTTGGGCCTGAAAGAGAAAGGAGCGGAATTGATCCTCGCCGGCACCACCGCCAAAGCCGCTTTCGGGCGGACCGGGATCCGACAGGCGCAGAAGTTCTGACAGAAAGCCCGCCTCGAGGCTCTGGGCTGCCTTCCACAACGGGTCCGTCCGGGTGGAACCGGTGGGTTGGGGCGCAGGCGGCAGGGTCGGAGGCGGGGGCGCGCTCGGTGTCGGGGTCATGAGGCTGGCAGGGTTCATGGGTGGTCTCCTTTGCTTGGGGCTGGGCCCGACAATCCGCCTGCGTGGTAAATATTGGGTAAGCCTTGTGCGTCATGCTGCGTCTCAGCCGCCGCCTAGAAAGGACCGCGCATGTTCGACCCCCTCCCTCTCGGGTCTCGAAACGCCTCCGTGCCGATCCGGCCCGATCGCCTCCCGGATCCCGTGGCCGAGGGTGATTTCGCCGGGCTGTTCGCGGCGTTGCCCGAAGGGCCGTCGATGGGCGCGCCGATGGTTTCGGCGAAGGCGGTTGCGACGGCAGAGGCGTTGGCCGCTCCTTTGCCGGACAGCGACACGATGCCTAAGCAAACGTCGAAGGGGCCGTTGGATGCCGCGGGCCGGGTCTTGTCGGCGAGGCGCGAAGCCGATCCGCTAACCCCCGAGCATGATCCCACGCTCGGAAGCCTACCGGAGGCCACAGCTGAGCAGCCTGCCGTACCGGTGGTCTTTGTGGCGCCGACAGTCGGCTCGAAAGAGGCCGTTCCGGGCCGAGGCGGCTATGCACTTAACAAGCCTCAGCCACTCGAAGCAGCCACCGGGCAGGGACCCGTCATCTGGGCCACGACCGAAGATATGCCACCGCAGGCCACGCCTGGCTCGGGTAAGGAGGGGTCAGGCGCAGAGGTCATGACGGTGCCCATGGCGCGACGTGATCTACGGACGGAGCGCTCCGATGGAGCAGTCCTCAGCGACATTGGGCCGAGAGAAGGGCGAACGGATCCACATTCCCGCGATGTGTCTGATCTGACGATGCAGCAGGCCCGGGTCGAACGGGCGGCGTCATCGACTGCTGGCAGCCTTGGCTCTGCCTACGTCGCCGTTTCACGGGGGCCAGAGACCTTTTCGCATGACTCGGCCGAAATCCCGCCGGTACCCGACACACGAAGCGAATCTCGGGAGTGGCCAGTGGAGATGCAAGGCCGGAAAGGGCTGCCAGCGTCTGATCCCGCCGCGTTTCCGGTTTTGCAGGGCCTGAACGCATCGCCGCGATCCGACGCGGGATCTGTGACCAGGAGTACGCCGGTTGCGGACATAGCCTCGCCGTCTTTCGGAGCGTTCGCGAGGCGAGAAGGGACATTTCCTTATGCTGTTCAGCCATTGCCTGACCGTTCAGCGGCCCGAGAAACAAGGGCCGAGCCCCGTCCGAACCTTGGTCATGCATACGAAGATGGCAAGGTACGGAACACGCGTGCCACGCCCCTCCGAGGCGTCGAGGCACCTCATGGGATCATGTCCGCATCACCGATCAAAAACGCACAGGATACGATCCAGCCTGTGAGGGGACGGGAGAAGTTCGCGATGGCTGAAACAGGCCGGGCCTCCTTGATTCCAACGGGAGCCGTCAAACCCGATATCGCGACACCTGACACTGCTACGGCCCTGCCGTCGGCGGGCGGGGCTTCGCCACAGTTGGACAACCGAGTTATCCAAACCGAAGATGTGGTGGGCACAACATCGAGCGGCGGCACAGAACGGTCGGTGCTCCGTGAGATGACTCACTTGGGGTCAGGCGACGCGGCCAAGCTGGACACGCGAGGCCGGTTCGAAGGGGCGGGCGACGAAAATCGGATCTCGATGGTGCCCATATCCGGCACGCTCAGGTCTTCTTCGCCGACGCGGGAGGGGCCTATGGGCGCGGCTTCGACAGCCCAAACCACGGCGGAGCCGAACCGTGCTCTGGGCAGCGCCGGACAGGCCCCGCAGCTCGAGCCGGCGCCGAAGGCCGTGATCGAGAGATCATCCGGCGTATTGTCTCAGGGCAACAGGCTGCCAGAGTCCGCTGCCCTCGAAGGGTTCAGGGTTTCGGGATCATCGTCGCAGTCAATTTTCACGGGAATAACGCCCTCTTTGCCGCCCTCGGGGACGGCTCTGCTCGCAGGCGGAGGGCAGGCCGCGCCGACAGCGCCGTTGCCCCAAGGTGAAACGGCTTCGATACGCCCTCCCGCGGGCCTTCGGCCAACCGGCCCGCAGGCGGATCGGGAACGGGCCCCGGAGCCGGATCGGGGCGTGGGACAGGGTAGGGTCTGGCCCGCTCCTGCGGCCGGAACAATGGGCGTCGTCCGCGACGCTTCGTCCCTCGATGGCCCCCCTGCGCCTGCGCCACGCGACGACGTTGCTCCCGCCCGTCAGGATCTTTCGCAAAGGATCGCAGCACTGCCCCTTGGGTCCGACAGGCGCTCGATGGAGGCGACGCGGCCCATCGTTTCGGTGGCGAACGCCATACCCGTTAGTGGGCCCGCCTCGGGGCCTGTGACGGTCGAGGTCGGGCGGGGGGAGCCCGACGGTGCGCCGCTTTTGGGGCAGGTGTCGGGCGTCGTGCCGGACCGACCGCTTGGGGCGACCTTGTTCGAGGCGCGCGCCGAAACCTTGCCTGCGGCGCGGCCCATGACGCAGCAGATCGGCACGGCGATCACCAACGCCCCGAACGGGCAGGTCGAGATCCGTCTCGATCCCGAGGAACTGGGCCGGGTGGCGCTGCAGATGCAGACCGACGGAGACCGGGTGAGCCTGATCATCACCGCAGAACGCCATGAGACGACGGAGCTTCTGCGTCGCCATCTGCACGAGTTGGCGCAGGAGTTTCGCGCGCTGGGCTACCGCTCGGTCGATATCGGCTTTGGGGGGCAGGGCGGGGCCCAAGGCGGAGCGGGAGGGGGCGAGGACCGGATCCCCGCCGTGCCCACCGACGCTTCGGGCCGACCGGTGCCGGAGATCGACGCCCTGGCGCCAGCATTGCGACCACCCTTGGCAGGCCAGCCCGGGTCCGGCCTTGATCTACGTCTCTAGGAGTTCGCCATGAACCTCACTTCCGATACCATCGGCGCCGCAGCGGTCAGCCCCGCCTCGTCGAAAAGCCCCGTGAGCGCGGCCAGCGCTTCGGACTTCGACATGTTCCTCAAGATGCTCACCGCGCAGATCCGCAACCAAGACCCGCTCGAGCCGATGGATTCGGCCGATTACGCGGTTCAACTCGCCACGTTCTCAGGGGTTGAGCAGCAGGTGAAGACCAACGACATGCTGGCGGCGCTGGCGGCCAGCATGGGGTCGGGTGGGCTGTCGGATATCGCGGGCTGGGTCGGGCGCGAGGCGCGCGCACCGATGCCTGCCCAGTTCGACGGCGCGCCGATCCCGCTCGATCTCAAGACCCAAGCGGGAGCCGAGGCGGGCGAGCTGGTGGTGACGGATGCCACTGGCCGGGAGGTCTGGCGCCACGCCGTGTCCGCCGGGACGCAAAGCCTCGATTGGGCCGGGGTAAGCGCGGATGGATACACCCTGCCGTCCGGCCCCTATGGGTTCGAACTGGTGAGCATCGCTGAGGGCGAGGAAATCGGCCGCGAGACCGTCGAGACATATGGCCGGGTGCGCGAGGTCAGGCTCGGGGCCGATGGGCCGATGCTGGTGATCGATGGCGGGAGCGAGGTGGCCTCGGCGGCGGTCACGGCACTGCGCGAGGCACTTTAGAGTTGCACGAGGCGCTCTAGACCAGCGAGGCGACCCAGCCCGCCGCCGCCGTCAGAGCCGCCCCGACGGCGATCCAACCCAAGGGGGGCAGGTCGCGGCGGCGCGGTTCGGGCTCGGGATGGCTCTGGCGCACGAGGGCGGCTTCGGCCAGCGCGGGCAGGCGCGGCCCAAAGCGTGACAGCACCTGAATCGTGCGGCCGAGATCGCGGGCCACGGCCTTGGGGCCGATGCTCTCGCGGATATAGTCCTCGACCACCGGGCGCGAGGCCTCCCAGATGTTGATATGCGGGTCGAGCGTGCGTGCCACGCCCTCGACCACCACCATGGTGCGCTGCAAGAGGATCAACTCGGTGCGAGTTTCCATGCCGAAGCGTTCGGTCACCTCGAACAGGTAGTTGAGCAGCCGCGCCATGGAAATGCGGCTCGCATCCATGCCGAAGATCGGCTCGCCCACGGCGCGCAAGGCCGAGGCGAAGGCATCGACGTCGCGGTCGGCGGGGACGTAGCCCGCCTCGAAATGCACCTCGGCGACGCGGCGGTAATCCTTGCGGATGAAACCGAAGATGATCTCGGCATAGACTCTGCGCGTGTATTCGTCGATCCGCCCCATGATCCCGAAATCGAGCGCGATCAGCGTGCCGTCGGGGCCGACCTTTAGATTGCCCTGATGCATGTCGCCGTGGAAATAGCCGTCGCGCAGCGCATGGGCGAGGAACAGCTGCAGCACCCGGGCGGCGAGGCGCTTGCGGTCGTGCCCGGCGGCGTCGATCTCCATGACCTCGGCCGCGCCGATGCCATCGACCCAGCCCATGGTCATCACGCGCCGCCCCGAGATATGCCAGCGCAGCGTTGGCACGGCGAATCCCTCGTCACGGGCGGTGTTGGCGGCGAATTCGGCGGCGGCGGCGGCTTCGAGCCGCAAGTCCAGCTCGCCCAGCACCACGCTTTCGAAATGCGCGATCACCTCGACCGGGCGCAGGCGGCGCGAGGCGGGCGACAGCCGCTCGATCATCCGGGCGGCGAAATAGAACGCCTCGATGTCGCGGCGAAACGCCTTTTCGATACCGGGGCGCAGCACCTTCACGGCCACCGTTTCGCCGGTTTCGGCCAACCGCGCCCGGTGCACCTGCGCAATCGAGGCGGCGGCGACGGGCTCGGAGAATTCGGAGAACAGCCCCTCGACCGGCTGGCCCAGTTCGAGCGCGATCGCACGCTTGGCCTGGCTCGTCGGAAAGGGCGGCAGGCTGTCTTGCAGCACGCGCAGCTGCACGGCCAGCTCGTCGCCCACCACGTCGGGGCGGGTCGACAGGATCTGACCGAACTTGATGTAGGCGGGCCCAAGCGCGGTGATGGCGCGGGTCGCGGGCGGCATCATCGGGTCGCCTTCGTAGCCGAGCCAGCGGAACGGCGCGGCGAAAAGGCGGATTGCCACGCGCAGCGGCTTCGGCGCGTCCATCGCGTCGAGCACCACGGCCATCGCGCCGGTGCGCTCGAAGGTGGCGCCGGTGCGGATCAGCCGAACGAGGTTGTGCGGGCCTCTCAGAGCTTCCATCCCGAATGCAGGCAGGCGACGCCCATGGTCAGGTTGCGATACTTCGCCTGTTCGAAGCCCGCCTGTTTGACCATGCCGAGAAAGGTTTCCTGATCCGGGAAGCGGCGGATCGATTCCACGAGATATTGGTAGCTGTCACGGTCGTTCGCGATGAGCTGGCCCATCGCGGGGATGACATTGAAACTGTAGAGATCGTAGGCCTTCTGCATCAGGTCGTTGGGGATATGGGAGAACTCCAGCACCATAAGTCGCCCGCCGGGGCGCAGCACGCGGTAGGCCTCGTCCAGCGCCTTTTGCGGCCGGGTCACGTTCCGGATGCCGAAGCTGATCGTGTAGACGTCGAAGCTGTTGTCCGGGAAGGGCAAGGCCATCGCGTCGCCCACGACCCAGTCGAGGCTGCTCTCGAGCCGCTCGGCCTCGGCGCGCTTGCGGCCTTCGACCAGCATGGATTCGGTCAGGTCGCAGACCGTGGCATGGCCGTGGCCGGCGCGGCCCAGAAACCGGAACGACACGTCGCCGGTGCCGCCCGCGACATCGAGCAGGCGCTGGCCGGGCCGCGGCGCCAGCCAATCCATCATCGCATCCTTCCAGAGGCGATGGATGCCGCCCGACATCACGTCGTTCATCACGTCGTAGCGCGAGGCCACGGAGGTGAAGACGCCGCGCACGCGGTCGGCCTTGTCCTCTTCGCGAACGGTCTGGTAGCCAAAATGGGTGGTCTGGTCTTCGCTCAAGGGTCTTGTCCCGTGCCGCTACGATCCCTTGATAGGGTCCAAGGGCGGCATATAGCCCGCCGCAGCTGAAAGAAAGAACCGATGCCCGAATTGCCCGAGGTCGAGACGGTTCGTCGCGGGCTTGCCCCGGCGATGGAGGGGGCGGTGATTGAAACCGCCCATGTGAACCGCCCCGATCTGCGCTGGCCGTTTCCCGATGGCATGGCCGCGCGGCTGACGGGACAGCGGGTTGAGCGGCTGCGCAGGCGCTCGAAATACCTCCTTGCGGACCTTTCGGGCGGCGAGACGCTGATCGTGCACCTGGGCATGTCGGGGCGGATGACGGTGTCGGGCATGAAACTGGGTCGGTTTCACCACGCGCATCCGGCCCCGGCCAAGCACGACCATGTCGTGTTCGACATGGAGGGCGGCGCGCGGGTAACCTTCAACGACGCTCGGCGCTTCGGGGCGATGGACCTCGCCCCCACCGCGACGGTCGAGGCGCATTGGCTCTTGCGCGATATCGGGCCGGAGCCCTTGGGCAACGCCTTTGATGAGGCCTATCTCGTGGAGCGGCTCAAGGGGCGGATGGTGCCGATCAAGACGGCACTTCTGGACCAACGCGTGGTGGCGGGGCTGGGCAATATCTATGTCTGCGAGGTGCTGCACCGTGCCGGTGTCGATCCGCGCCGCAAGGCCGGGCGGATCTCGGCGGCGCGGATCGCGTCGCTGGTGCCGCTCATCCGCGTGGTGCTCGAGGAGGCAATCGCTTCGGGCGGCTCCTCGCTCAAGGATTACCGGCAGGCGGATGGGGCGATGGGCTACTTCCAGCACGGGTTTCGGGTCTATGATCGCGAGGGGGCGAACTGCGCCACGCCGCATTGTGGCGGCACGGTGGAGCGAATCGTGCAGTCGGGGCGTTCCACCTTCCTGTGCGCGCGGTGCCAGAGGTGACTTGATCGCCGAGGTCGGGCGCGGCAGGTTTCGCCAAAGCAGCCGGAGACGCCCATGGCCTACAGCACCATCCTCGTCGAGACCCTCGACGACATCGCCACCATCACGCTCAACCGCCCCGAGGCGATGAACGCCATCAACTCGGTGCTGCTGCGCGAGCTGGTGGGCGCGCTTGAGGCGGCGGACGCCTCCGACAAGGTGCGCTGCATCGTGCTGACCGGCTCGGACAAGGCCTTTGCCGCGGGCGCCGACGTGGCCGAGATGGCGGATCTGGGCTTTGTCGAGATGTATCGCCGCGCGCTTTATGCAGGCGACATGGCGCGGCTCGCGCGGGTGCGCAAACCGATCATCGCGGCCGTTGCGGGCTATGCGCTGGGCGGCGGTTGTGAGCTGGCCATGGCCTGCGACTTCATCATCGCCGCCGATAGCGCCAAGTTCGGCCAGCCGGAGGTGAACCTCGGAATCATGGCGGGGATGGGCGGCAGCCAGCGGCTTACCCGCGCGGTGGGCAAGCCCAAGGCGATGGACATGCATCTCACGGGGCGTTTCATGTCGGCCGAGGAGGCCGAGCGCAGCGGTCTGGTGAGCCGGGTCGTGCCCGCGCGCCAGCTCGAACAGGAGGCCCGCGCCGCCGCCACCAAGATCGCCGAGAAGAGCCAGATGTCGGTGCTCGCCATCAAGGACGCGGTGAATCGCAGCCAAGATCTGCCGCTCGGCGAGGGGCTGGCCTATGAGCGTCGTCTGTTCGAGGCGCTGTTCTCGACCGAGGATCAGGCCGAGGGCATGGCGGCGTTCCGCGAAAAGCGCGAGCCGCAGTACCGCGACCGCTGAGACCCGAGACGCAAGGGCTGTGGAAAAGGCGGCGCGACAGGTTGACTACCAACCGAGTCGGCCTTAGAGACGCGGCTTCAGAACAGTTACCCCGCAAGTGGATTCTCGACACATGGCCAACACGCCCCAGTCCAAGAAGCGCGCTCGCCAGAACGAGCGCCGCTTCGCGATCAACAAGATGCGCCGTTCGCGCATTCGTACCTTCCTGCGCAAGGTCGAAGAGGCAATCGCCTCCGGCCAGCAGGACGCGGCTCAGACCGCCCTCCGCGAGGCTCAGCCCGAGCTGATGCGCGGCGTTACCAAAGGCGTCGTTCATAAGAACACCGCCGCTCGCAAGATCTCGCGCCTGTCGTCGCGCGTGAAGGCGCTCGCCGCCTGATATCGCCTGACAGGCGAATGAATTCAAAAGGGTGCCCCGAAAGGGGCGCCCTTTTTTTCATGCCGTTTCGCTGCCGCTGCGAAAGAATCGGCGGCCCTTGCGTCATGTCACTGTCAAGTTGGCCCCTTAGGATATCGGGGTCTGGAAATCGCCCCTGTGGCGGCTTCGCACCCCTCTCCTGCCGCGCCCTTAGGATTCAGGGGCCCGGGAATTTCCCGCCGGATTCGATTCAGCGGAGTCCGTCGTCAAGCGCGTTGTTCGGTTGATGCCCTCCGAGGCCAAGCGCTAACTTGGCCCTGCGATTCACATCGTTCCTGGGGGAACATGGGCGAGTCGGCACCACGGTGGTCCCAAGGCCAGCTGCACGGCCGAGACAATCGGAACCGCGAAACGGGTGCCAGCTCTCATGAGCGTGACGGGCGCACGGCTTTGGCCGTGCCATTCGCCGTCTCGCGCTTGTCTGCATTGCGTCTGCCATTCCGGCAGGCGTCACTGCCGTCATGTGCCAATCCCGGGCCGAACTGCGAGAGCGGTCGGCGGGCATGCCCGTCTCCGTTCGGGTCCGGAGGTTAGGTCAGTCCGGTACGGAAAAGCGTCGGCGCATGCTCGCCGGCGGCCGTATCATCTGTGCCTCGATGTGGGTCGCGAAAGCCGGGCGCGGCGGGCGCGCACGGGTGACGATGAAGGCAGGTCGGGGACAGGTCATGACGAACGAAATCTGGGCGCAGGTCAGCGAAGAGCTCAAGCAGGCGGTGGGCACCAACAACCACACCACCTGGATCGCACCGCTGCGCTTCGAGGCGCTGGTCGACGGTGTCGCGCGCTTCCACGTGCCCACCACCTTCCACGGCAACTATGTCCTGCAGAACTTCGGCGACCAGATCCTGACGCAGCTGGCCCGCGCCGGCATCACCGTGCAGCGCCTGATCTTCGCGCAGTCCGCCAATTCCGCCGCGGCCCCCCGCCCCGCGGCCGTCGCCGCCTCTGGCCACGCCTCTGGCCAGCCCGCTGCCCCGGCGCTGGCCTCCGACGACGATGACGCGACCCCTTCGGCCACGCTCGATCCGCGCTTCACCTTCGACCGCTTCGTCGTGGGCAAGCCCAACGAGATGGCCCATGCCGCCGCCCGCCGGATCGCCGAAGGCGGCAGCCTCGGCTTCAACCCGCTGTTCCTTTATGGCGGCGTGGGCTTGGGCAAGACGCATCTGATGCACGCGATCGGTCACGAGATGCGCCAGCATCAACCGCATCTGAAGGTCGTGCTCACCTCCGCCGAGCAGTTCATGTACCGCTTCATCACCGCGCTGCGCGACAAGCGCATGATGGACTTCAAGCAGCTGTTCCGCTCGGTCGACGTGCTCATGGTCGATGACATCCAGTTCCTCGGCGGCAAGGATTCCACGCAAGAGGAGTTCTTCCACACCTTCAACGCACTGATCGATGCCGGAAAGCGGATCATCATCTCTGCCGACCGCGCGCCGGGTGCCATGAAGGACGTCGAGGAGCGGATCACCTCGCGCATGGGCTCGGGCCTTGTCGTGGACCTGTTCCCGACGGATTTCGAACTGCGCGTCGGCATCCTGCAGGCCAAGGCCGATTATTACCGCGCGCAATACCCCGGCATCGTGGTCCAGCCCGGCGTCTTCGAATTCCTCGCGCATCGCATCTCCAACAACGTGCGCGTGCTCGAAGGCGCGCTGACGCGGCTTTTTGCCTTCGCCTCGCTGGTGGGCCGCGAAATCTCGCTCGAGATGACGCAGGACTGCCTTGCCGACATCCTGCGCGCCTCCGATCGCAAGATCACCGTCGAGGAGATCCAGCGCCGGGTGTCTGAGCATTACAACATCCGCCTGTCGGACATGATCGGGCCGAAGCGGGTGCGCAACTATGCCCGTCCGCGGCAAGTGGCGATGTATCTGTCCAAGAAGCTGACCTCGCGCTCGCTGCCCGAGATCGGTCGCCGCTTTGGCGGGCGCGACCACACCACCGTCATGCACGGGGTTCGCAAGATCGAAGAGCTGAAGTCCACCGACAGCCAGATCGCCGACGATCTCGAACTGCTGCGCCGCGCGCTCGAGGAATAGGCGGCGCCTTCGGGCGCGATGGACACGCCGCGCCTCCGGCGTGATGAGTAAGCCGCGCCTCCGGCGCGAGGAGTAAGCCGCGTCACCGCCGAAAATGCTTGAGGACGGGCTGAAAACAGGTAGTTTTCCAGTCCCGGCCAAGGCCTGCGACAACAGCGGAGCGATGCACATGAAATTCTCGATCGAACGCGGCGTTCTGCTCAAGGCCGTGGCACAGGCCCAGTCGGTCGTGGAGCGGCGCAACACCATCCCGATTCTCGCCAACGTGCTGATCGAGGCCGAGAACGGCCGCGTCCGCTTTCGCGCCACCGATCTCGATATCGAGGTGGTCGATCAGGCCCCGGCCACGGTCGAGGCCGAAGGCTCCACCACCGTCGCCGCGGTGCTGCTGAACGAGATCGTGCGCAAGCTGCCCGACGGGGCGCTGGTGACGCTCACCGATCAGGGCGGCAACGGGCGGCTAACTATCGAGGCGGGGCGCTCGAACTTTCAGCTCGCGACCCTGCCCAAGGAAGACTTTCCGGTCATGGCCTCCTCGGAATACGAGGCGAGCTTCACCGCGCCCGCGCCGGTGCTGCGCCGCCTGTTCGACAAGGCCAAGTTCGCGATTTCGACCGAAGAGACGCGCTACTATCTCAACGGCGTCTACATGCACGTGGCCGAGGGCGATGGCGGCCGGGTGCTGCGCTGCGTCGCGACCGACGGGCACCGGCTTGCGCGTATCGACGCCGAGCTGCCCGAAGGGGCCGAGAAGATGGCGGGCGTCATCGTGCCGCGCAAGACCGTGAACGAGCTGCGCAAGCTGCTCGACGACGACGAGGCGCTGATCGAGGTTTCGGTCAGCGAGACCAAGGTGCGGTTCGCCACGCCGTCGATCACCCTGACCTCCAAGGTCATCGACGGCACCTTCCCTGATTACAGCCGGGTGATTCCGCAAAACAACACCAAGCGTCTCGAGGTCGACGCGGCCGAGTTCGCCCGCGCGGTGGACCGGGTCGCCACCGTCAGCTCCGAGCGGAGCCGCGCGGTGAAACTGTCGCTCGAAGAGGACCGGCTGGTGCTCTCGGTCAACGCCCCCGATTCGGGTGCGGCCGAGGAGGAGCTTGCCGTGGCTTATGGCGACGAGCGGCTCGAGATCGGCTTTAATGCCAAGTACCTGCAGGAAATCGCGAATCAGGTGGATCGCGAGAACGCGGTGTTCCTGTTCAACTCCTCCGGCGATCCGACCCTGATGCGCGAGGGCGACGACACCTCGGCCGTCTATGTCGTCATGCCGATGCGCGTGTGACGCGGGCAGGATCTGAGTATTTGAAGAGCGAAGTGGGGGAGGGCCGCGCGTGAGAGCGGCCGTCACCGCGCTGGAGCTGTCGCATTTCAGGTCGCACAAGCGTGCCAAGCTCGCGCTCGACGGACGGCCCGTCGCGCTCCATGGTCCCAACGGTGCAGGCAAGACCAACCTGATCGAAGCGGTTTCGCTGCTGTCACCGGGGCGCGGCATGAGGCGCGCCGGGGCCGAGGAAATTGCGCGGCGGCCCGAGCGGCTTGGATGGGTGGTCCGGGCCGAGGTCGAAGCCGAAGGCGCGCCGCATGAGATCGAGACCCGCGCCGAGGCGGGCCAGAGCCGCACCGTGCAGATCGATGGCAAGACCACGCCGCAGGTGGCGCTGGCCCGCGTGCTGCGGGTGCTGTGGCTGGTGCCCTCGATGGACCGGCTCTGGATCGAGGCGGCCGAGGGGCGAAGGCGGTTTCTCGACCGCGCGGTGCTGAGCTTCGATCCCGGCCATGCCGAATCCGTGCTCGACTATGAAAAGGCCATGCGCGAACGCAACCGGCTCCTGAAGGACGGGGCACGCGATCCACATTGGTACGGCGCCTTGGAGAGCCGCATGGCGGCGGCGGGGGAGACGATCTCGGCCGCGCGCCGCGCCGCAATCGCGCGGCTCATGAGCGCGCAGGACGAGACCGAGACCGCCTTTCCCACAGCCGATCTGGCGCTGACCTATCCCGACGAGACGCCCGAGACGGCCGAGGCGCTGCGCGCGGCCTTCGCCGCGATGCGCAGCCGCGACATGGCGGCAGGACGCACGCTGATCGGTCCGCATCGCGCCGATCTCGACGCGCTGTGGCGCGCCAAGGGGGTGGCGGCGCGCGATGCCTCGACCGGAGAGCAGAAAGCGCTGCTCATTTCGCTCATCCTCGCCAATGCCCGCGCCCTGTCGGTCGAAGGCGGCGCGCCGCCGGTGCTTTTGCTCGACGAGGTGGCGGCGCATCTCGACACGCGCCGCCGCGCGGCGCTCTATGACGAGATCTGCGCGCTCGGGCTTCAGGCCTTCATGACCGGCACCGAGCCCGGGCTGTTCGAGGCCCTGGGTGAGCGCGCGCAACGCATCGAGGTGACCGAAACCGCCGGCATTTCGCAGATCAGGAACGAGACATGACCCCGCAGCGCGTGACCCTCATCACCCTTGGCACTGACGACATGGAGCGCGCCCGCGCTTTCTACGCCGCATTGGGCTGGACCCCGCATCCGTCGAGCCAGGACAAGGTGACCTTCTACCAGATGCACGGCGCCCTTCTGGGGCTGTTCGGGCTCGCCGATCTTGCCAAGGATCAGGGGCGGCCCGGCGCGGCGCTTGGCACCGGGGCCGTGACCCTGGCGCAGAACTTCGAGGATCGCGCGGGCGTGGATGCCGCATGGCAGGCGGCGCTCGATGCGGGCGCCACGGCGCTCAAGGCCCCCGAGGAGGTGTTCTGGGGCGGCTACTCGGGCTATTACGCCGACCCCGACGGCCATGTCTGGGAGATCGCGCACAACCCGTTCTGGCCATTGGGCGAGGACGGATCGCTGACATTGCCCACACCCGAATGACCCTCGCCGCACACGACCTCGCGCTTTATGCGGGGGCGCTCTTCGTGTTGTTCCTGACGCCCGGCCCGGTCTGGGTCGCGCTCACCGCGCGGGCGCTTTCGGGTGGGTTTCACGCGGCGTGGCCGCTGGCGCTCGGGGTGGTGGTGGGAGATGTGCTCTGGCCGCTTCTAGCGATCCTTGGCGTGAGCTGGGTTCTGTCGGTGTACGGCGGCTTTCTGGAGGCGCTGCGCTGGGTCGCGGCGGCGATGTTCGTGACCATGGGCGTGCTGCTTTGGCGGCACGCGGATGCCTCCATCGCCACCAACAGCCGCCTCACGCGGCCCGGCATGTGGGCGGGCTTTGCCGCCGGGCTCGCGGTGATCCTCGGTAATCCCAAGGCGATCCTGTTCTACATGGGAATGTTGCCCGGCTTCTTCGATCTCTCGGCGCTCACCGCCCCGGACATCGTGGCGATCTGCGCGATCTCCTTTGCAGTGCCGCTCTTCGGTAACCTCGTTCTTGCCGCCTCGATCCACCGCGCGCGGGCGCTTTTGACCTCGGCCCGGGCGCTCCGGCGGACCAATCGCGCGGCCGGGGCGATGCTGGTCGGCATAGGGCTGCTCATACCCCTGCTATGACGCAAAATATGGGGGAAAACCGTGACATCTCCCACCAGTATTCGTATATTCCGCCGGTAACGTCCCGAGGATTTCCCCCATGTCTGAACCCGCTCTGCAACCCAACGCTTATGGCGCCGATTCCATCAAGGTTCTCAAGGGCCTAGATGCGGTCCGCAAGCGTCCGGGGATGTATATCGGCGACACCGACGACGGTTCGGGCCTGCACCACATGGTCTACGAAGTCGTCGACAACGGTATCGACGAGGCGCTGGCCGGTCACGCCGACTTCGTGCAGGTGAAAATCCATGCCGACAACTCGGTCAGCGTGCGCGACAACGGTCGCGGCATCCCGACCGACATCCACCGCGAAGAAGGCGTCTCGGCCGCCGAGGTCATCATGACCCAGCTGCACGCGGGCGGCAAATTCGACCAGAACTCCTACAAGGTTTCGGGCGGTCTGCACGGCGTCGGCGTCTCGGTCGTCAACGCGCTGTCGGACTGGCTGGAGCTGCGCATCTGGCGCGACGGCAAGGAACACGTCGCCCGCTTCGAGCGCGGCGATACCGTCAAACACCTCGAGGTGGTCGGACCGACCGAGCAGACTGGTACCGAGGTCCGCTTTCTCGCCTCGACCACGACCTTCACCAATCTCGAATATGACTTCGCGACGCTGGAAAAGCGTCTGCGCGAGCTCGCCTTCCTGAACTCGGGCGTGCGGATCATCCTCGAAGACGACCGCCCCGCGC
This sequence comes from uncultured Limimaricola sp., assembly GCF_964022235.1. Taxonomy (NCBI): domain Bacteria; kingdom Pseudomonadati; phylum Pseudomonadota; class Alphaproteobacteria; order Rhodobacterales; family Paracoccaceae; genus Limimaricola; species uncultured Limimaricola sp. The sequence goes on from NZ_CAXHZL010000018.1 coordinate 48,139, forward strand.
AGCCGCTGCATTCCGAACTCTTCTACGAGGGCGGCGTGCGCGAGTTCGTGAAGTATCTCGACCGCTCCAAGCACGCCGTCATGCCCGAGCCGATCTATATCACCGGCGAAAAGGACGGCATCGGCGTCGAGGTGGCGATGTGGTGGAACGACACTTACCACGAGACGGTGCTGCCCTTTACCAACAACATCCCGCAGCGCGACGGCGGCAGCCATATGGCGGGCTTTCGCGGCGCGCTGACCCGCACCATCAACGCCTATGCCCAGACCTCCGGCATCGCCAAGAAGGAAAAGGTGAACTTCACCGGCGATGACGCGCGCGAAGGCCTGACCTGTGTGCTTTCGGTCAAGGTGCCGGACCCCAAGTTCTCGTCCCAGACCAAGGACAAGCTGGTCTCGTCCGAAGTGCGCCCCGCGGTCGAGAACCTCGTGGGCGAGAAACTTGCCGAGTGGTTCGAGGAAAATCCCAACATTGCCAAGCAGATCGTCGGCAAGATCGTCGAGGCGGCGCTGGCGCGCGAAGCCGCGCGCAAGGCGCGCGAGTTGACCCGCCGCAAGACCGCGATGGACGTGAACTTCCTCGCCGGCAAGCTCAAGGATTGCTCCGAGAAGGATCCCTCAAAGACCGAAGTCTTCCTCGTCGAGGGCGACTCGGCTGGCGGTTCGGCGCAGACGGGCCGCGACCGGGGCACGCAGGCGATCCTGCCGCTCAAGGGCAAGATCCTCAACGTCGAGCGGGCCCGTTTCGACCGTATGCTGGGCAGCCAGGAGATCGGCAACCTCGTGATGGCGCTTGGCACCGGGATCGGGCGCGACGAGTTCGACATCAAGAAGCTGCGCTACCACAAGATCGTCATCATGACCGACGCCGACGTCGACGGCGCGCATATCCGCACGCTGCTGCTGACGTTCTTCTTCCGGCAGATGCCCGAGCTGATCGAGGCGGGGCATCTCTATATTGCGCAGCCGCCGCTCTACAAAGTCGCACGTGGCAAGTCCGAGGTCTATCTCAAGGATCAGGCGGCGATGGACGACTACCTGATCCGGCAGGGCACCGAGGGCACTTCGCTGCGTCTCGGCACCGGTGAGGAGTTGACGGGCAACGACTTGCGCCGCGTCGTCGACGAAGCGCGGCAATTGAAGCGCGTGCTCGACGCCTTCCCGACGCATTACCCGCGCCACATCCTCGAACAGGCCGCGATCTCGGGCGCCTTCGTGCCCGGTGCGGTGGATGCTGACCTGCAAGGCGTCGCCGACAAGGTGGCCAAGCGGCTCGACCTGATCGCGCTCGAATACGAGCGCGGCTGGCACGGTCGCATCACCCAGGATCACGGCATCCGCCTCGCGCGCATCCTGCGCGGTGTCGAAGAGGTCCGCACCCTCGACGGGCCGATGCTGCGCTCTGGCGAGGCCCGCAAGACCGGCAGCTTCACCAAGTCGCTGCAGGAGGTCTATGACCAGCCCGCGACGCTGCTGCGCAAGGATCGGACCCAGCTGATCCACGGTCCGCTCGATCTGCTTGCCGCAATCCTTGAGGAGGGCCAGCGCGGCCTGACGCTACAGCGCTACAAGGGCTTGGGCGAGATGAACCCCGATCAGCTGTGGGAAACCACGCTGGACCCGGAGGCGCGCACGCTCCTGCAGGTGCGGATCGAGGATTCGCTCGAGGCCGACGATCTGTTCACCAAGCTGATGGGCGACGTGGTCGAGCCACGGCGCGAGTTCATCCAGCAGAACGCGCTCAACGTCGAGCATCTCGACTTCTGAGCTGTTGTAGGGTTGCGCAAAGCGTTGCGTTCTAACCAAAACTTTGCGCAGTTACCCCAAAATAATGCGTGACGGGAAACTTCCGCCACGCACCCCTCTACCCCGAAAAATCTGAGTCGAAAAAAGATCTATTTCCCGACCCCATAGCCGCTCACTTGATAGGCTATGCTGCGAACTCGCGAGCAGTACCGGCCCACTTCCCGCAGCTTCTGACACTAAGCTCAAAGCGCTTCATACAACTGCGATGCCGCTGGTGTGCTGCCTATATAGTGAGATGATCTACTCTACCGTATGCAGGCGGCGAGATGACCTAATATTCTCAGCCAACAGTTTTTGTTATCAGATCTTTTGTTCGAGCGTCTTTGAAGTACCGGTTCGATGAAAAGTTGGCGTCTTCAGTCTGAGCACTGTCGTACAAATCAGATATCAAGCTGATAGCTTCATCCGCCTTATCTTTAGCAAGATCGAAGTCCCACATATCAATATGATCGAGGTTGCAAATCTGTCGAATAGCAAACAGCGCGTGGAAGGCACCGTCAATCATTGACATCTCTCCAGCCTCGAGGGGAGAGTTCTCCTTAATCTTTTTCCGGATATTTCCTTTCTTTCAGCAATAAGTTGAGCCAACCTAAATGAGGTGAGAAGCTTATTCGCAGTCAGATCCTCTGCAAATACGGTGTCGTAAAGATCCCCGAACACCCGGCCCCGATCCTTCTTCGCCGTTTCTGGAAGCCCAACGCCGAACGCAAGGTATGCTTGGCCTGCGGCCAACGCGTCAACACGGTTGGATGACGGTTTGTCGGAATGCTGTCCGCTTTTTCGCTCATAGTAGAATCCGAGGTCTGCTAAGGCTTCCTCGAGCTGCCTTTGCTGACGATCATTCGAGCGCAGATCGCGAACATTGATAGGTGTTTGACTATTCGTCGTCTCGGCGATTGACATCTTAACGTCTTCTGAAGTCGTCTCAATGATCCTGACAAGAAGAATGACGTCCTCTATTTTTTCTCTGCTTTCTTTTGCGGCTTCGAAAAGACAGTTTGATGTCTGCCCTCCATTCACGATTTGGACGTTTGTGAGCTTGATCTTAGGGGATCTTCGCGATGGCCCATGCTCTACTTTGTCACATGTCATTGTGATGCCATTGTTCTGATAGGCGCTGTTGCACATATCGGTGAAGGGAATTCACTGAGCGTGTTCTGACCGGTAG
>NZ_CAXHZL010000019.1:0-43383 GCF_964022235.1 uncultured Limimaricola sp.
TCATGCTCCACCTTACTCAGGAGTTGAAGCCTCCGACAAAACCGGGGCGCTTCAGGTATTCCAAGTCCATGCGATCGGCGCCAGTGGCGCCGTGATGGTCAAAAGCAAACCCCGCCGTAGCGAAGTGCTACCGTTCTTTTCATCCCTGCCGCCATGCCTTGTTGGTATGAAAGCCTGCGCCTCCGCCCATCATTGGGGACGAGAGTTTCTTGCCCTCGGACATGAGGTGCGGTTGATGCCACCGGCCTACGTCAAACCATACGTGAAGCGCGGCAAGACGGACGGTAAGGCAGACCGTGGCCCCAGTGGGGCCGCGTAAGCTGACGAACGAGGCGGAGGCGATTTGCGAGGCAGTGACGCGGCCGACCATGCGCTTCGTCGCCGTGAAGAGCCGAGAGCAGCAGGGCGTGTTGATGCTTCACAAGACGCGGAATCTGCTGGTGCGGCAGAGAACGGCGCTGATCAATGCGCTACGTGCGCATCTGGCTGAGTTCGGGGTCGTTACCGCCACCCAGCCCGGTGGCGTGAAGGCGCTGACCAAGCTACTGCACGAAGCGCGGGACGAGTTACCTGCTCACGTGCGCACGGCCCTGGCATCGCTGGTGGCACAGCTCGACGGACTTGCTGCTGAGATCGAACGGTGGGAGGCCGAGATCATGGCTTGGCACCGATCCGACGACACCAGTCGGCGTCTCGCGACCATTCCCGGCATCGGTCCCATCACGGCCTCGGCCATCGCCGCGTCTGTCCCCGATCCAATTCAGTTCAGATCCGGCAGACAATTCGCAGTCTGGCTCGGCCTGACGCCAAGGCCGAACAGTTCGGGCGGCAAGGAGCGCTTGGGCGGTATCAGCAAGCAGGGCGACGGATATCTCCGACGTCTTCTGGTCGTCGGCGCGACCGCTGTCGTGCGGATGGTGCGACGAGATCCACGCCGCCAGCCGTGGCTTGCCAGCCTTCTTGAGCGAAAGACCGTCCGTGTCGCGACGGTGGGCTTCGCGAACAAGACAGCCCGGATCGCTTGGGCGGTCATGACACGAAAGGAGGTCTACGCGGTCTGAACGGCATTCCCAGCGCTGGCCCACAAGGCGCCGGGATGGTGGAAGGGGGCTGAGTGGTGATGACGAACCGGTCAGACCGGGGATCGGCCAAACCCAGGGGAGCAGAGCGCTGCGAGCGCGTTGACCTGATTAGGGACCCGATCTGCGGACTTTATCAGGGCCAGCAGGCATGTCGACCTGCGCAAACAGGCCGAACACATGGATGCACCCGACCAGTGCGCATCGCCATTGAAATCCCTTGCACCGCAGAGGCCGTCCACACATGGCTCAACGGCCAAATCATCGCACACTACGGTGGTGCAGAGGCCGTCCACAGCATCAGATCATTGCGCAAACAACGCACGTACTCAACTTCTTGAAGGACGGGCGTCGATGATGCTCTACCCCAGAAGCGAAGCCGCCGCTGCGGTTTGGCAACCTCCCGGTACCATAAGCCAAGATCCGACTTGTTCGAGGCACTGGCCTGTCGCATGCTTTGCTTCTGGAAGGCGCTCTCGACAGCATCTTCTTCGAGACCCCGGAAAACGGGGCCGAGCAGTGATGAGGGACCATGAACACAGGTAGCCTGCATGCGGGCCAAATGACTCGGCGTAATCTTGTCTGCGCACTTAGCGCAACCTTTGCCACACCGCTTCTTTCAGGCTGTGCCGCGCGCGGCTACGAAAAGCTGCCCCCGCCCACGCGGTCCGGCACGCGGTTGGACTTTATGTTCCCACGAGGGGACAGCTACCTTGACATCACGAATGCCCATACCGGCGAGCGGTCGGCCTTGCGGTTCATGAAGGACGGCCGCGCCGATCGGCGCGCCCTGCGCCAACTGGACTGGTTGTTCCGGGATTGGCGCGATGGAGAGGACCCGAGCATGGACCACAGGATTTACTGGGGCATGTCGGCCCTCTCGGATGCGGTGCGGCGGCAAGGGCATTCTGGCCAGATCATCTTGCTTTCTGGTTTTCGCACGCCGCAGACCACACGGCTTTTGCAGAGCCGCGGGGCAGGTGCCTCGTCCAACAGCTATCATATGAAACGACGCGCCGCTGACATACAGTTTGAGGGCATTCCGACGGACGACGTGGCGGACCTTGCACAATGGCTGCAGATTGGAGGCGTCGGCCGTTACCACGGCTCGAATTTCACGCATATCGACACCGGGCCGGTCCGCACCTGGCGAGGCTGATGCTGTCCGACTTCGCCAATATTCCCTATCCACTCGAATTATGGCGCTACGGAAAGATGAACGCAGTCAGAAAGTCGGCGCGTGCCGTGATGGTACGGTCTCCTGGGTGCTGGCCCAGATGTTTCGAGGGTCGTATCCCTTGAGGTGATATAGCTACTGGTAGCCATCGACGCGCAGGCGCGAGGCGACCTGTATGAGCGAGCGGTTTGCCTTCGAGTGCTCTATGACAGCCTAGCGCAATGCTGTCATCCGGATCAACTTTCGGCGCAGATAGCGTTGATCGGCGGCTTGCTTCTGGGCCAGTTTACCGTGATAGCCACGTAGGTAGAGCAGTTCGCTTTCTTCGGAATAGTTGTTTTGGATCTCGCGATAGGTTGTTAAGCGATGTCGAGACCCGCAGTGAGCCGCGCTCGCAGCGTGCGGCTCGCACGTCGCTACAAAATATGCTGCGGTCTCGATAAAGACCAGCTTGGGTGCCGAAGGTCTTGATGCTCGCGAGGTTGCGATCGTCCTCTAGCGCGGACATGGCCTGGTCAAGCTCAGTGCGTTTGAGCAGGCCGTCCTCCCCAAGGGTTCTACGACGCCGATGCCGTTCAATCGTTTGGGGCGTGCCGTCGGTCCCTGTCGGAAAGAGATCCGAGAACGATCAAGTGAAAGGATTGCGAATCCTTAGTCGCCCTTCAACCAGCAGGCCGTCATGCATGTCTTCGGACCACAGGGTTTCGCAATCGGCGATCAAGGCCGCAGCCACTATCATCGAGTCGTAGACCGAAAAGTTATAGCGTTCCTGCAGAGCTACGCCCACGTCATGGGTGTGTAGGTCGAGATTGCGGATTTGGCATAGTTGGCGAATACCGTGCAGGAACTCCTGCGCTTCGCCTTGATCCATGCGAGCCTTACGGCGGCAGTTGACGAGTGCCTCGTTCAGAACCTGAACGCTAATCGTGCCGCCTTGTGTCAGCAGCGCTTCGGCCTGATCGCATTTGCCCCCATCATCCAGCAGGTAAAGGATGACATTTGTGTCGAAGAAGCTGCCGGGCATCAGCAATTGTTCGCCTCGTCTCGGCTCAGCCGATCCCCTGCTGCTAGACGGCCACGGAAGCGGCGCAGCCCTGCGAGAACCTCCTCGGGTCGGGGCTGGCGGGCTACCGCAAAGCCATCAGCATCAGGGCGAAGAATAACATCGTCGCCTTCACGAAGATCGAGCGCTCTGACCAGTTCCGCAGGCAGGCGCACGGCTAGGGAATTTCCCCATTTCGCTATTTGCATGTGCTTGCCTCTTGGATTAATCTACATTTTTCAATGTATATCATTTTGTGTCAGTTAACAAGCCCAAGACGTCGGATGCGACGAGAACTAATGGCGTTCATTGCTGGTCATGGCGGGCTTCCTCGAAGAGAAGCCCCGCCTGCTTCGCGCGCTCCAACAGATGCGCCACCGAGGACGTCGCCCATTTCGACCGCCCCAGTGGCGTCGGCTCGCGCATCGCCTCGAGCCGCTGAGCGATCTCCTTCAGCGTCATCTCGGGCGCCGAGCTCTTGATGCCAGCGATGATCGCCAGCAGCCGATCGTCCTTCTGAGAGGGTGGGGCGCGGTCGAGGACCTCGCGATCGAGAAGCCTGTCCATCACGAAGCGCCCGGCGGCGCGGCGCAGCCGCTCGACAGTCCAAGGCGTGGCGCCGGGATGGCGGCTGTTGATGATCCGGACGACATTCTCCCAAGGGAGCCGTGGCCGGAATTGCCTGACGGCGGGCAGCCACTGCTGGGCTTCCTTGTTGAGCTTGTGGAAGTAGCTGCGGACACGCGCACGGGCCACTTTGGCGATCGCCTCGGGGTCGCGGTTGCGCAGGCCGGGATTGCCGCCGACACGACCCTTCTCACGCGCCGAGGCCAGCCCCGCCAAGGTCCGCTCGCGGATCAGCGCCCGCTCGAACTCGGCCGTGGCGCCGAGGATCTGCAGCGTAAACTTGCCCTGCGGCGAGGTGGTGTCGATCGGATCGCCCAGCGACCGGAAATGCGCACCCTTGGCCTCCAGCGTCTCGATGACCTCGAGGAGGTGCGACAGCGAGCGGGCAAGGCGGTAGATCCGCACCACGACGAGCACGTCGCCGCGCCCGGGGCTCGCCACGAGCTTCGCGAGCACCGGCCGCGCACGCATGGTGCCCGAGGCGAACTCTTCGTGGATCTCGGTGCAGCCCGCCGCCTTCAATTCACGGCGCTGCGCAGCCGTATCCCGTAGGTCGGTCGAGACGCGGGCATAGCCGACAAGGGACATAGACCTTCGCATGGGGTGCCAAACGCCCCTATACAATTTAATACGTCCAGAGAATACGGTTGTAGAGCTCTGCGAGGCGCCGCTCGGCGTGGCGGACCACCTCACCCTCGCCGAGACGGCCGATCTGCTGCTACTCGACGGGGTGCCACGCTTTGGACCCGGCAGTCCCGACATCAGGCGGCGGTTCGTGACGCTGATCGATGCGCTCTACGACGCCCGGGTCGAGGTGTTCGTCCGCGCGGATGCCGAGCCCGCCGCGCTCTGTGCCGAGGCTGACACCGCCAGGGACTTCACGCCGACTGCCAGCCGGCTGGAGGAAATGCGCAGCACGCGCTGGCCGAAAGCGTCTCTGCAATAGCTTGCCCATGGCGGCTGAACGCGTCCCGCGTGGCCTTCATGTCGTTCGTTCCGCCCGGCACCGTCATTGCCCTCAATGCCACCTTTCCCTCCAGATTGTTGACAGTTGACATGTGCCTGACTTACTTGGTTCAAGCAGATGCTGAGGGAAGCATATGGCGGAGCGCAAACCAATGACCAAGTTCGCGATTGCACTCGGTCTGTCCGCCTTGGGCGGCGCCCTTTGGGCAAGCCTCGGACTGCCGCTGGGCTGGCTGATGGGAGCGGCGCTGGTGACCGGCGCGTTGGCCATGTCGGGATGGACCATAGATATCCACAAGCTGCCACACCGCGCCGGGCTGATCGTGATCGGCAGCAGCGTGGGCCTGACGCTGACGCCGGACATTGCGCTGCGGATGGTGGCCTGGCTGCCGATGATGCTGCTTGTCGCCGCGCTCGGCATCGTCGCGGCTGCGGCCTGTGCACCACTGCTGGCGCGGGTGGGACGAATGAGCCTCTCCACCGCTTATTTCTCATTGTTGCCGGGCGGGGTCATCGAAATGGCGCGGATCGGCGAAAGCCATGGGGCCGATCGCACCATCATCGCCGCGCTGCACGCGGTGCGCGTGGCGCTGGTGGTCGGGCTTTTGCCCTTGGTGCTTCTCGGATTACTGCCGAGCGACGCCGCCGCTGCGACTGAAGGCGCCACGGCGGCCTGGCCGCAGCTCCTTCTGGCGCTGGCGGTGGGCACCCTGGGCGGCTGGCTCGGCACCAAGGCAGGGCTGCCCGCCGCATGGCTGCTGGGGGCCGTGCTGGCCGTCGGCGCTGTCGCGGCGAGCGGCGCCGTGGGGGGGCGGATGCCGTCCGAGCCTCTGGCAGCGGCGCAAGTCGTCGTCGGCATGGCGCTCGGCGCGCGGTTCCAGCGAGACCGGCTGGCGGCGATTCCGCGCGCCCTGGCGGCGGGGTTGCCGGTTCTGCTCGGGATCATCGTCGTGATGGCGGCGGCGGCGGCGCTGGCGACGATCTGGACCGGACAAAGCGTGGCATCGATGGTACTGGCCTTTTCGATCGGCGGTATGGCCGAGATGGTGCTGACCGCCAAGGCGCTGCATCAGGACGTCGCCCTTGTCGCGGCGTTCCAGGCCCTGCGCGGCGTCGCGGTCAATGCCGCCGCAGGGTCGGTCTGGCGGATCCTCGACGCGCGGCTGTCACGGCGGCGTGGCCGCGACTGAGCGGCGCTCAGCGTCGAGGCAGGATCACCTGCGGCACTACCATGTTGGTGAGAACCGAGCGCAGGATCTGAAATTCGGCGACGAGGCCGACCGACGCGCCACTCGACTTGGCCGCGGCGATCATCTCGCCCAGCCCGCCGGGCGCCACGCCAAGCGCTACCGCACCCGGGGCGAGACCGCCGAGCGCCGCGATCGCGGGCGCGGCACCCTGCACCATCACGAGGGTCAGCACGAGACTGCACGCCGCCCCCGCTAGCGCGGCGCGGGGCAGGCGTGCCAGCAGATCGGCCCGCAGCCGCAGGCCGAGCTCATGTCCGATCAGCAGCGGGGCAAGTACCAAGCCCGCCGTCGGCAAGGGAGCGACGGGGATCCCCCATGCCACAAGTAAGGCGCCCAAAATCATCGGCGCCACTACATATGGGTTCAGAAATCCGACCTGGCTCGCGCCCTGTGGCACTAACCAGCCACCGCCGAGGCAAACTAGCAGGGCTGCGATACTGCTCTCAGCACGGATCTCCGTGAGCGATTCACCCGGCGCCAGATTGACTAGCAACGGCACCAGTACCACCACCTGCACGACGCGCAGCATGTGCACCACCGCCACTACCTCGCCCCGCGCGCCCAGATCTTTGGCAAGCAAGGTCATTTCAGCCATGCCGGCGGGTAGCGAGGCAAGCAGTGCGGTGGTGCGGTCGACGCGCGCAAGCCGGGCGAGTAGGATCCCGGACATGTTGGCCAAAAGCTCCGCAGCGCGCATCAGTGGCAGCATGGCGGTGATCTGTTGCGGGGTGTCCGGCGTCAATGCCCCTGCCGCCGCGGCGCCGATCAAGAGCTGCCCGGCGCGCCGGATCCCACGCGTCCCGGGTGGCATGGTTGAGAAACTGGCCGCCATGGCGCCCCCCGCGAGGGCGCCGAGCATCCAGGCCAGAGGTACTTCGACCGAGGCCAGCGCCGCCCCGAAAGCAACCGAGAGCAGCGCTCCGAGCAACTGCCGAGCCGCCATGGCTTCGCTCACGCGAGGTAGGCGCCGCCGTTGAGCTGCAGGGTTTCGCCAGTGATGTAGCGCGCCTTGGGCGAGCACAGGAAGGCCACCGCGTCGGCCACCTCCTGCGTCGTGCCACGTCGGCCCACGAGGTTGGTGCGGCTGTCGTGATGTTTAGGCGCTGTGCCGCCCTGCGCCACGCGTGCCGTATCGATCAGCCCCGGCGCGACGCAGTTCACGGTGATACCGCGCGGGCTCAGGTCATGCGCCATGGCCTTGGTCAGCCCAACGATCGCGGCCTTGGAGGTGATGACATGCGCCCGATCGCCTGCGCCGGAGTGGCCGGTCAGGCCACCGAGGCTGACGATGGCGCCGTTGGGGCTTTGCGCCAGATGCGGGACCGCCGCCTGGCAGACCAGAAACACGGCGTCGAGATTGACCCCCATGACGCGGCGCCAGTCGGCGAAGGTGAGATCTTCGAACGCTGCCTCGGGCCGGATCGCGGCATTGTTGACGATGATGTCTAGGCGGCCGCGGGCCGCGGCCGCCTCGGCGACGACCCGCTTGGCGGTGGTCTCGTCCGACAGGTCGCCCTGCAGCACCGTAGCGCTGCCGCCCCCGGCTTCGATTTCGGCCATGGTCTCGGCGGCGGCGTCGGTGTCGCGGCCGACGTGCACGGCGACGTGGGCACCCATCCGCGCCAGTTCAACCGCGATGGCGCGGCCGATGTTGCGCGAGGCGCCGGTGACGAGGGCAGTGTGGTCTTTGAGTGGCTGTGTCATGCGAGGGCGAGTCCTTGGAGCAGAGCGGTGTCGGCATCGCCAGAGGCGATGCGGTTGCAAGTGTCGAGAAGCGCCTTGGCCTGCGCCTCGGTGGCGCCACCAAAAGCCAGATTAGCCTCGAACTTCGCGTCGATTTCGTCGCGGCTCAGCGGTTCCTTCACGCCGCCACGCATGTGGCCTTGTTCCTGTTCCTCGACCCGGCCGTCGGCATATTCGATGCGGACATGGCCGGTGAAAGCGGCGGGGTAGGGATTGTCGGGGTCGACCTCGAAGCCAACCTTGGCGGCAAGCGCCCGCAGGTCAGGATCGAACACCGCGGCTTCGGTGAACTCCTCGAGCGTCGCGCGCCTGCGCGCCAGCCCGAGCGCCACGCCGTAAGGCACCGAGAACTTGGCGGCGTAAGCGGTGGGCGGCGCCTGTTTCAGATCGAGCGGCTCCCAGAGCCGGTGCACGATGCCCTCGGCGGTCTTGCAGGTGATCCGCTCGATGCCCTCTAGGGAAGCGCCGCGCTGCCCGAGCGCCACGGCGCAGTCGATATAGGGCTGCACCATGGTGCCGCAGGGGTAGGGTTTGAAGGTGATGGTCTGCATCACCCAGTCGCGGCCCAGCCCTTCGGTGATCCGGGTCGGGTCGGCCTCGATCGAGGGGGCGAAGGCGCGGAATGCGCCATGCGTACCTTCGAAGACCCGGCGCGGCCCTATAAAGCCCGCTGCGGCGAGGGCATGAGCGCGCAGCGCCGATTGCGCGGCCCAGCCCGGGTGCATCCGCTTGGTCCAACTACCGTCGCCGAGATATTCGATAATGCCCGACGCCATGGAGCCCACGGTGCCGAGTGCGTTGGCTGTGGTGCGCCGGTCGGCGCCGGTGGCGGCGCAGACCCCGGCTGTAGCGGCAAAGGCGCCGAGCACGGCGGTCGGGTGGAACCCCGCCTTGTGCACTGCTTTGGGCACGGCGAGCGCGAGGCGGCACAGAAGCTCGGTGCCGACCGCGAGGCCTAAAACAAGCCGGTCGTTGCCGAAACCATGGGTCTGCGCGGCAGCAATCATCGCCGGCACCAGCACCACGCCGGAATGCACCGGCCCGCCTTCGAAGGTATCGTCGAAATCCTCGCCATGCGCGGCGGTGCCGTTGACCAGCGCGGCCGAGGAGGCGGCGGCGCGGCGCGATTGGCCGATGATGACATGCTCGCCCGGCTCGGTCGCACCTAGCGTCGCGGCGACGTAGTCAGTGTGACGAGCGGCCACGCAAAGCCCGGTGATATCGACGAGGATATCGCGTGACTTGGCGCGGCTGGCCTCCGGCAAATCGCTCGGCTCCAGACCCGCGATCCAATCCGCGATCTGCTCGGATAGAGTGATGTCGTCGAGGCGAGCGGTCTGGCTCATGCGGAATCTCCGGTATGGGGGGCGGGAACAGGTCGGCGCAGCAGATCGACCAAGCGCTTGCCGAGCGAGCCGAAGATGAACACCGCGGCTAGAATGAGCAGCCCCAGCGAGACCTTGTCGGTCAGGAAAATCGTGTAGTCGTCGCCCGACAGCACCAGCGATCGGCGGAAGTTGCTCTCGACCAGGTAGCCAAGCACGAGGCCCAGCACAGCAGGTAGGAAGGGGAACTTCAGCATCCGCATCAGAAAGCCGATGACGCCGGCGGCCATCATGATCGACAGGTCGAACAGCGAATTGTGGATCGAATAGATGCCAGACATGATCAGCGCGAAGATGAAGGCCGAGAGCCAAGGCCGGGGCCGGTTCACCATCCAGATGCAGATCGGCAGCATCGCCATACCGATGAACAAAAGGCTCACCGCCGCCACCAGCAGCCCGCCGTAAAGGCCGTAAACGACGTCGCCGGAGCGTTCGAACAGCATGGGGCCGGGCACGATGCCGTGGATCAGGAAACCACCGAGCAGGATCGCGGTGGAGTTGGAGCCGGGGATGCCGAAGGACAGCAGCGGCACCAGCGCGGTTTCGGCAACGGCGTTGTTGGCGGCTTCGGGGGCGGCGATGCCCTCGGGCGCGCCTCTGCCGAACTGGTCGCGGTTGGGGGACCAGCGACGCGCCTCGTTGTAGGCCATGAAGGAGGCGATGGTGCCGCCGGCGCCGGGCATGCAGCCCTCGAAGGTGCCGATGCTGGCGCCGATGGTTTGGGGCACGAACAGCCGCTTGGCCATGGCGAGGTTTGGAAAGCTGATGCGCGGCCGCGAGGTGACGCGCTCGCCCTTGCTGCGGTCGGCGGCTTGCACCAGCAGTTCGCTCATTGCGAAGAGCCCGACCATGACCATCACCGGCTCGATGCCCGACAGCAGGTCCGAGCTGCCAAAGGTGAAGCGGTTGCCGCCCGTCACCGGGTCGGTGCCGATGGTGGCGACCATGAGCCCGAGCGTGGCGGCGGCCATACCCTTGAAGATGCTGTCACCCGAGAGCGTCGCAATCACCGACAGGCCGAGCACGCCGAGCGCGAAATAGGCGGGCGGGGTGAAGGCCAGCGCCACCTCGGCCAGCGGCTTTGACAACAGCACCAGCATGATCAGGCCGAACAGGCTGCCGAGCACGCCCGAATAGAGCGAGATGCCAAGCGCCTCGCCGGCCTTGCCCTGCTTGTTCATCTCGTAGCCGTCGATGACGGTAGCGGCGGCGGCGTTGGTGCCGGGCGTGCGGATCAGGATCGCGGGGACCGAGCCGCCGTATTCGGCGCCGACATAGGTCGAGGCAAGCAGCACGATCGCGGCGCTCGGCTCCATCGTGTAGGTAAAGGGCAACAGCAGCGCCATGGTGATCGAGGGCGAGATGCCGGGCATCGCGCCGCCCATGATGCCCCAAGCGACGCCGATGATCGCCGCGAGGATGATCGACATGTCGCCAAGGGATTGCAGCGAAAGAAGGATCGTCTCCATGGGTCCTTGGCCTCCTTGAATGAATGGGCGGTCAGCCGGGCAGCAGCACGCCCGAGGGCATCGAGACGCCGAGAAGCAGCACGAAGATGCCCCACAGTGCGGCGGCGCCGCCTACCGAGACCGCAAGCACGCGCCAGCTTGGCGGGGCGCCGCGGTACAGCGCGGTGGCCATCAGTAGCAGCGCGATGCTGATCGCGTAGCCGGCCCAGTTCACCAGCAGCAGATAGGCGATGCCGATGCAAAGGAGCCCGGCGGCGCGCAGGATCTTCTGGCCCTGTCCTGTCCACTGGGCTTGCGGTGCGATGCCCGCCGCCCGATTTCGCCGCGCCCGCAGCAGGGAGTCGGTGGCGATCGCGAGACCGAGGACGATCATGATCAGCCCGTAGGTCTTGGGCAGACCGGCCGGGCCGAAGCTGTCGTCGAGCGCGCTGACGCGCAGCTGCGAGGCATAGTAGTAGTAGACGGTTCCGATAATCGACGTGCCGAGACCGCCGACGAGATCGCGTGACATCTGCATCTGCGCCTCCTCCCGAGGTTTGCATCCGCTTTCAGGGTGCGCCCCGCCGGGGCGGGACGCGGAGCGGCTTACTCGATGATGCCGCTTTCGCGCAGGAAGCCCGCGGTCTCGTCCGCGAAGGACTGCATGAAGGTCACGTATTCGTCATGCGGCATGAATTCGGGCCGCAGGTTGTTGGTCTCGTATTTCGCCATGTACTCGGGGTTCGCGAGCACCTCCTGCGCCGCCGTCTCCCAGGCCGCGATGATCTCGGGCGGGGTGCCCTTGGGGGCTGCGAGGCCGCGGAACTTGCGCACGGTGACGCCGTGGCCCAGCTCGTCGACTGTGGGCAGATCGGGATACTGGTCGATCCGGTTGGCCGAGAAGGTCGCCAGCAGCCGGATCTCGCCCGCCTCGAGCTGCGACTTCAGCTCCTGCACCTCGCCGACGCCGATCTGCAGCGTGCCGTTGAGCACGTTGATCATCATGTCGCCGCCACCCTCATGGGTGACGATCGCCGCCTCGACGCCGGTCTGGGTCTTGAGCTGCTCAAGCGCCTGACGCTCCAGCGAAGCCGGGTTGGCCGCGCCCCAGCGGCCGTGATCCTCACGCGCCGCGTCGAGAACCTGGTCGAGCGTCTCAGAGCCGCTGTCGGAGGCGGTGAAGATCACCTCAGGGTCGATGAAGAAGTTCACCAGCGGCAGCAGATCGTCATAGGTGTATTCGGGATCCGACAGCAGTGAGGTGTAGATGAAGGTCGGCGTGGTGGCGTAAAAGCGCGACCCGTCCGGCGCGGCGGTGGCCAGATCGGCCATCGCCTTGGCACCCGATCCGCCGCGCACGTTCTCGACCACCACGTTGGCGCCGAGCACCGGCGCGAGATAGGTCGACATCTCGCGCAAGAATACGTCGCTGCCGCCGCCGGGGCTGGAATGGGTGATGAGCGTCACCGTGTCGACCGGGTAGTCTTGCGCACCGGCAGCTCCCGTCACGGCGATACCGGCGGCGAAGGCACCTGTCGCGATCATGGTTCTCAGCATCTTGTACTCCCTGTGTTGGCCCCGTTGTCAGGCCCTGCCGGACCCTTCGTTCTCCCAACCCCGCTGGGGCAGCATGGTCGGTAAATGTAAATCGTCAACAATCTGAACCGTCATGGCGCCACAGCTGGCGGACTGCGGCGCTGTCAGGGTTTTTGCGGTATCGCGCCGGGATCGCTCTTGGCGGCGCGGCGCGCCTTGCGGGCGCGGCGGTAGTTGCCGAGCGAGGTGAGCGCGAGAGAGCCGATCATCAGCGCCAGGATCAGCATCGCACCGGGCCGGTCGAGCAGATAGCCGATCTCGCCGCGGCTGATCTGCAGCGTGCGAATTAGGTTCTGTTCCAGCAGGCTGCCGAGCAGCAGCCCGACCACGGCGGCGGCAACGGGGTAGTCGTAGCGCATCATCCCCCAGCCGATCAGCGCGAAGACATAAAGCGTGATCGGCCCTGCCAGAGAATTGGTGATCGCGTAGGCGCCGAAGGTCGAGACTGCGAGAACGCTGGGGATCAGGAAGCGCAGCGGCACCCGCACGATCGAGGCGGCGACGTAGACGAAGAGCAGCCCGACGAACAGCAGGCAGACCGCCTGGATCACGTTCGAGAAAATGATCGTGTAGACGATGTCCTTGTTCTGCGCGATGAATTGAGGCCCACCGATGATGTTGTGCATGGCGAAGGCCGCCAGCAGGATTGCGGTGGCGCCGCCGCCGGGAATGCCAAGCGCGAACATCGTTGCCATGGCGCCGCCCTCGGACGAGGAGTTGGCTGCCTCGGCGGCGATGACGCCTTTTGGGTTGCCCTTGCCGAAGCTGTCGGCGTCCGGTGCATTGCGCTTGGTCTCGGAGTAGGAGATCAGGTTCGAGATCGACGAGCCGACACCGGGGATCGCACCGATGATCGCGCCGATGGTGGCGCCGCGGAAGATGATCGCCGGATGCGACACCGCCAGCCTGACGCCGCCGATGATGGCCGAGAAGCTGATCTTCCGATCGTCCTCATTCTCGATCAGGTAGGTGGTGTTGATCAGGTTCAGAAGCTGGCTCGCCGCCAGCAGCCCCATCATCGCCGGGATCGTCGGCACGCCGTCCAGCAGCCATGGCACGCCCATCGTGCCGCGGATGTACCCGGCCGTGTTCATGCCGATGGTGCCCAAGAGCACGCCGAAGGTGCCTGCGAGCAGGCCGCGCGCCATCGAGGTGCCCGACAGCGAGCCGAGCAGCAAAAGCCCCCAGACCGCGATCGCGAACATCTCGAGCGGGCCGAGCTTGAGCACCACCGCCGAGACCGGCACGATCAGAAACAGCAGCAGCACATAGGATGACAACGTGCCGATCACCGAGGAGGCCAGCGCCACGCCGAGCGCCTCGTTGTGGCGTCCGGCGCGCGCCATAGGGTAGCCGTCGAAGGTGGTAGCGACCGCCGAGGAGGTGCCGGGAATGTTCATCAGCACCGCCGGGACCGAGCCGCCGAAGCCCGCGCCGGTGTAGATCGAGGTGAGGAAGATGATCGCCGGCAGGAAATCCATATACAGCGTCAGCGGCAGGAAGATCGCCATCGCCATGGTGATCGAGATGCCGGGCATCGAACCGAAGACGAGCCCCACCATCAGCCCCGGGATCAGGTAAATCCAAGCCGCGGCCGATGAGGTGAGAAGGTCGATCGCCGAGGCGGCGGAGCCGAGATCGAGCATGGGGTCAGAGCACCATCATGGGAAAGGGATAGGGGACCAGCATCTGGTAGCCGGTGACCACGAGATAGGCGAAGACGAGCGCGTAAAGCCCGATCACCCACAGGCGGCGTTCGCCGCACAGGTAGAGACCGCAGGCCACGAAGACGAATGTCGCAAGGTCGAAGCCCAGCGTTTCGAGCGAGAAGACGAAGGCGCCGAAGGCCATGGCCAGCAGGGCGACGCGGCCCGTCTCGGCGCGGCGCGCGGCGCGGATCTCTGGGCGCTCCTCGGCCGGGTCGCGCTTCGGGAACGCCTGCGACAGCACCACCGCCGAAAGGATGAAGACGAAGATCGCGGCGGGCTGCACCAGTGCCAGGTTGCCGGTCTTGAGCGAGGTGCCGCGCGCGTCGATCAGATAGGCGAGGCTGCAACCGGCCATCAGCGCGATCAGCGCGAGATGGCCCCAATCGATCCGGCGTCCGCTGTTCCGAAACAACATGCTGCGTCCTTTCAGCTCGGTGGGGTGTCGGGATGGCACGGCCACCCCGACAGGTGCAGATCAGCTGCCCTGAAGCAGGTCCACATGCTGCGCCATGACCTTGGCGGTCCGCTCGGTGGCCGCGTTCGAGCTTTCGGGTCCGAACCACTCGGTTGCGAGATCCTGCGCCTGAAGGTTCTCGATCACCGCCGGATCCTTGGAGACCGTCTCGATCGCCTCGAGCAGGGTCTGATAGCGGTCCGGGTGGCTTTCGAGCATCGAACTGTGCACGCCCCAGCCGCGCTGCGAGCCGGCCACGAACTCGGCCTCGGGGCCCGCGATGTCGGTGATTGTCGGCGCATCCCATCCGTCGCGCGGCTCGCTGTCGAAGACCAGAAGCGGCGTGACCTGCTCGGAGAGCGGCAGAAAGCCCTGACCGCCGACCATGCCGATGTCGACCACCGCACCCGCCGTGGCGTTGCGAGCCGGGCCGCCGCCCGAATAGGTAACGAAGCGCAGGCCGTCGCGGTCGATGCCGTTGGCATCGGCGAAGAGCATCATGTTGACCAGGTCGCCCGAGGCCGGCTGGATGCCGATCGACAGGCTGCCCGCGTCGGCCTTGAGCTTTTCGACAACCTGCTCAACGGAAGTGATGCCGGTATCCTTGGCGGTGGTCATCATCGTGTAGTCGCGCGACGGCGTGTTGATCATGTGGAAGTCCGAGACCTCGAACTCCGCGCCCTGGATCAGCGTGTTCAGCGGCAGGTAGGGGGCCGAGGAGGTGCACAGGATGGTATGGCCGTCATCGGGCTGCTGCATGAAGTATGTATGGCCAAGCAGGGCTCCGGCGCCACCGCGGTTGACGATCACCAAAGGCTGGCCGAGCGCCTCTTGCAGGAAAGGCGCATAGGCCCGCGCCAGCCGGTCATTGTAACCACCGGTGTCGAACGGCACGACGACGTTGATGGGCTGGGTCGGATAGGCGCCTTGGGCGCGCAGCACAGCGGGTGCCGCCATCATGGCGCCCGCAGCGCCCGCCATTCTCAGCACGGAACGTCGATTCATCTTGGTCATTCGGTTCTCCTCCCTTGCGTCGCGCCCTCGGTCATCGGCGCAGCGATGCGGGGCGGAATGGGGGGACGCTAGACTGCGCTCCATATAACTGTCAACAATATTCAGATCGCACGCGGATGGATCGATATCACATCCTAAGTCAGCTATTTTTCTGACAATATGAGTGTTTTCGCATGTTCTCGTATCAATCTTCCTCCTGTTTAGCGCCACAGAAATCGAGGAAAGCGGTCCAAATCAGGGGAAATCCGCTACAACCGCAAACAGTGTTGACAGTTTGCAGGGGGTGGCGGTATTCCTCTGACTGACCCCGTATGCGTGGCGGTGGCGCCCCCTGCCTGCGCGGGGCCAAGCCCGCCTGCATCCCGACTCAAGGAGACCACGATGAGCGGACACCAACCCACGCCTCCCGGCACCCCGAACGTTACCGAAATCCTGGCCGATTGGGTGATCGACATCCAAGGTGCCGACATCCCGAACGAGATCCGCTACGAGGGGCTGCGCACCTTCGTGAACTGGGTCGGATGCGCGGTCGGCGGCGCCTCGCACGAGACGGTAGATGCCGCGCTCAAGGCACTGATGCCGTTCAGTGGCAAGGCCACGTCGAGCGTTCTGGGTCGGGCCGAGAAGATGGACGCGCTGCACGCGGCGCTGCTCAACGGCATTACCTCGCATGTGCTCGACTATGACGACACGCATCTCAAGACGATCATCCACCCGGCCGGGCCGGTGGCTTCGGCAATCCTCGCGCTGGCCGAGACCCGCAAGATCTCGGGCTATGATTTCATCACCGCGCTGATCGTCGGGGTCGAGGTGGAGTGCCGGATCGGCAATTCGGTCTATCCCGACCATTACGACCGCGGCTGGCACATCACCGGCACCGCGGGCGTCTTCGGCGCCGCCGCCGCAGCGGGCAAACTGCTCGGGCTGAACAAGCAGCAAATGCGGTGGGCCTTTGGTCTCGCCGGCACCCAGTCGTCGGGCTTCCGCGAGCAGTTCGGCACCATGACCAAAAGCTTCCATCCGGGCCGCGCCGCGCAGAACGGCTTGTGCAGCGCGCTCATGGCGCAGGCGGGCTTCGACAGCTCCGAGCGGGTAATCGAAGCGCCGCGCGGCTTTGCATGCGTGATGTCCGACAAGCAGGACTGGAGCGAGATCATCGACGGTCTTGGCGATCACTGGGAAGCCGGGCTCAACTCCTACAAGCCCTTCGCCTGCGGCATCGTCATCCATCCGGCGATCGACGGCTGCATCCAGCTGCGCGACGAGCTGGGCGACCGGGTCTCCGAGGTCGAGAGCCTGCATCTCGACGCGCATCCGCTGGTGCTCGAACTCACCGGAAAGCGCGACCCCAAGACCGGGCTGGAAGGCAAGTTCAGCGTGTTTCACTCGGCCGCTTGCGCGCTTTTGCGCGGCGACGGCGCACCGACGGCCTTCACCGACGAGGTGGTGCGCGCCCCCGAGATCGTGGCACTGCGTGACGCCGTTACCGCCACCGCCAACCCCGACCGTCATAGCGCCTCGGTACGGATCGAGGCCAAGATGCGCGACGGCACCACCGTCACCAAGGAGGTCGAGCGCGCGCTTGGCAGCCGTGACAAGCCGCTCAGCGACGAGCAGGTGACCGAAAAGTTCCGGGTGCAGTCGGCGCTGGTGATCGGCGAGGCGGCGACCGATCGGCTGCTCGACATCGCCTGGAAGAGCGCGGATCTCGACGACGTGGCCGAGGTGGCGCGGGTCTCGTCTGAGGCGGTGCGCAAGAAGGGCGCCGCCGCATGAACGGTGCCGGTCTGAGGATCGGCGTTCTGGAGGGGGACGACATCGGCCATGAGGTCGTCCCCGCCTCGGTCGAGGTGGCCCGCAAGGCCGCCGCGATCGCCGGGCAGGACGTCACTTGGGTCGAGGTGCCGATCGGACGCCGGGCGCTAGACACCCACGGTCACACCATGCCCGAGGGCACACTCGAGACGCTCGAAAGCCTTGATGGCTGGATCCTCGGGCCGATCGGACATCGCGAGTATCCCAAGATGCCGGAGGCGGTGAACCCGCACCCGATCTTGCGCAAACGCTTCGATCTTTTCGCCAATGTGCGGCCGACCCGGTCGTTTGCCGATATCGGCTGCCTGCATAACGACATCGACCTGGTCATCGTGCGCGAGAACAACGAAGGCTTCCAGCCGGATCGCAACGTGGTGGCGGGCTCGGGCGAATTCCGTCCGACCCAGGACGTGACGATCTCAGTGCGGGTGATCACCATGGAGGGCTCGCGCAAGGTGGCGCGCGCCGCCTTCGAGATCGCGCGCTCGCGCAAGAGGCGGCTGACGCTGGTGCACAAGAACACCGTCTACAAGCTCGGCTGCGGCATGTTCGTCGATGGCTGCTACGAGGTGGCGCGCGACTTCCCGGATGTCGAGGTGGACGAGGTGATTGTCGATACCATGGCGATGCGGCTGGTCCGCGACCCGCAAAGCTTCGACGTGGTGGTGACCACCAACATGTTCGGCGACATTCTCACCGACGAGGCCGCCGGGCTGGTCGGCGGGCTCGGCATGGCGCCGGGGTTGTGCATCGGGCGCGGCTCGAAGGCGATGGCGCAGGCGACGCATGGTTCGGCACCCGACATCGCCGGGCAGGGCCTCGCCAACCCCTATGCGATAATCGAGTCGACGCGCATGCTGTTCGACTGGCTCGGCCACAACCGCGACCTTGCGGGCGCGCGCCGCGTGTCGGAGCTGATGAAGACGGGCATTGATGCTGCGCTTGCCGATCCGGCGAGCCGAACCCCCGATATCCGGGGGACCGGCCGGCAGCGCGATATGGTCGAAGCCATCCTCGCCGCGATGGCATGATCGTCTCCGCGAAGTTGGCCGCAGCCCCACGGCTGCGGCGCCAACGTCATTCGCCGCAGCGGCTTCTCATCTCTCATACGACTGTCTACAATCTATCCGATGGCTAACCAGACCTCAGACAAGGTGAATACGGTGCTTCAAGCGGGCGATCTCGAACTTTTGCGGACCTCGTCTCTGACCGGGGCTGTCGAGAAAGAGCTCGAACACCTCATTCTGACTGGTGAGTTGAAACCCGGCGAACGGCTGAACGAGATACGGCTCTCGAACCGGTTCGGTATCAGTCGGGGGCCTTTGCGTGAGGCGACACGCAGTCTGGCGGCGCGCGGGTTGCTGGACGTCGTGCGCAACAGGGGCGTCTTCGTCCGGTCAATCTCGGTCAAGGAAGCGTTGGAGATCTACGACCTGCGCGCCGCCATCTTCGGTCTCGCTGGGCGGCTGCTTGTCGATCACGTGACCGACGAGATGTTAGCGACGCTGAACGACTACCTGCAACGGATGGATGCCCTCGCCGAACAGCGCAATTTCGACGATTATTACCCGACCAACCTGGCCTTTCACGACCATCTTATCGGCGCGACCGGCAGCGCCTCTTTGGTCAATGAGTATCACGGGCTGGTCGATCGGCTGCACCTATGCCGGGCCAAGGGATTGGTGCAGGCAGGTGGCTTGGCGGTGTCGAACCGCGAGCACCGAGAAATGGTCGATAGCCTTGCGGCGGGGGACAAGCTCAGGGCGCAGGAGGCCTTCTTCCGACATGTAGAGCGATCTAAGCGGCGCTTCGAGATGGCCGCGGAGGCGGATGCTCGAGAAGATGAGGAAAAGAGGGACGGCCGTTAGTGATCCGAGAACGGTCTCAGCGAGCGGTCCCGCCAGCGCAACTCCGCCGTGTGGTAGCGGGATAGGGACTCCCCCCACGCTCCTTCGCCAGCATACCGTGGTAACCACTGAGCAGAGGCAGCTCGCTGCCTTCAAACCGATTGCGCGGAAACTCGCGGTAAATGGTTGAGCGATGGCGAGACATTGCCGTCGCAATCTTTGCGACAGGCATCTTCGCCTGTAGAAGGTCTTCAACCAGACGCCGTTCTCGCAGATCCAGCTCTCTGCGGGCCATCTTCCAAACGCCTGTGTTTGCCACAGAATAGAGCGGTTGTCGCAACCCAGTTTAGAAAGTGCCCCAGATCCTCGACGGCGTCTCTCTCGAGGCCCGCCCCGGCGAGGTAACCTGCGTGATGGGCACCAACGGCGTCGGCAAGACCAGCCTTCTCAAGGCGCTTCGGGCCGCCACCCGGCCAGCCGCGGCGAGATCCGGCTCAATGACGACGTGGTCACCGGGCTTTTGGCCATGCCAAAGCGCGGCATTGGCCACGTGCCGCAGGGGCGCGAGGTGTTCCCGCTCCTTACCGTGCGCGAAAACCTCGAGACCGCCTTCGCCGGGCTGCCCCACGCCGAGCGCCGGGTTCCAGACCAGATCTTCGATCTGTTCCCGGTGCTGCACGAGATGCGGCACCGCCGCGGCGGCGATCTCTCCGGCGGCCAGCAGCAACAGCTCTCGATCGCCCGCGCGCTGGTGCAGAAACCGCGGGTGCTGCTGCTCGACGAGCCGACAGAGGGGATCCAGCCTAACATCATCGCACAGATCGGCCGAGTGATCGCCAAGCTGCGCGATCCCGGCGACATAACGATCGTACTGGTCGAGCAGTATTTCGACTTCGCTTGCGACCTCGCCGACCGCTTAGTGGTGATGCAGCGCGGCGCGGTGACGCTCACGGGTGCGCGGGACGACGTGCCCTGCGCGCGGCTGCTGTCCAAGGTCTCGGTCTGAACATGGCTCGCGGCGACTTCGAAGGCAGCATGCGCGCGACCGAGACGGCGTGGGGGTGTTCGCCGTGGTGAGCGATCCGCTGCGGGTTCAGGGTCGGGCGCTCGCATCCTCGTCTCCGGTATCCTGCCCCGGAACACTCCGGCAGGGTTCTTCATCCGAGGCATTTGCCGGGCGAGGCAATGTGCCCCATCATCCGCCGCGCCCACTCAAAACCTTTCGATCAGCCGCGCTTCGAGGCGCCGCTCGACCGCGCCGGTAAAGCCGCAGTCACGGCAGCCCGTGCCGCCGCATCCGCCACAACTGCGCAGGACAAGAGACTGCGACAGCACCCCACGCAGCACGTCCTGCACGAGGTAGCGCGGAACGCCCAGGTCGCCGAGACGCGTCGCGGCGGCTTCGGCCGAGTTGGCATGCAACGTCGACAGAACCATCCGTCCCACCTGCGCAGCGCGGCAGGCGATCGCTGCGGTTTCCTCGTCTCGGATCTCGCCGATCATGATCACATTGGGATCATGCCGCAGGATCGACCGCAGCACCCGCGCGAAGCTCAAACCGATCGCCTCGTGCACCTGCACCTGCTGTATGCCCGGCAGCTCGTATTCCACCGGGTCCTCGACCGTCACGATCTTGCTCAGGGGCGAGTTCAGATGGCGCAGCGCCGTGTAGAGCGTCGTGGTTTTCCCGGAGCCGGTCGGGCCGGTCACTAGGAACAGGCCGTTCGGCTTCTCGATCGCCCGGGTGATTCCGGCGATCAGATCGGGTGCGAAGCCGAGATCGGCCCAACCCCGTTCGAGGGCGCGCGGATCGAGCACACGCAGCGCGATGCTCTCGCCGTGCTGGGTCGGCAGGGAGGAGAACCGGAAGTCGACGACACGTCCCGCGATCGGCAGTTGCAGCCGCGCGTCCTGCGGCAATCGCCGCTCTGAGACGTTGGCGCGCGCCATGACCTTCAGCCGCGCCAGCACCGCCGCCGGGTTCAGTTCCGGGTCGACCGCCTGCCGTGACAGCAGGCCGTTGATCCTCATCCGCAGCGCCAGGCTGGAGACGGTGCTTTCGAAATGGATGTCGGACGCCCCCAGCGCCACCGAGTCGGCCAGTTTCTCGTTCACGAAACGGATAACCGGCCCCTCCATTTCGGGCGTCCCCCCTGCTTCCTCGCTCGACTCACCCTGCGCCGGGGCCGGCGTGGAGGGGCGCGTGCCTTGCCCCGGCGACAGCAGAAACCGGATGGTCCGCCGGGTCGCGCCGCGCGGCGCGATCCGGCGCCCCAGCAGGAACTCGAGCTCCCGGCATAGCGCCGCGTCACCCGGTACGGCCATCAGAACGGACTGAGGCCCGGCATCCGGCGACGACAGCGGGGCCACCGCCTTGGCATTCAGGTAGGCCAGTGAAAGCCGGCTCGCGGCCTCAGGGTCGAGCACGGCGCCGTTCAGGTCTCCTGCATCGAGGTGATCGATCTGCAAGAGCTCGCAAACCATCGGCAGCAACCGGTCCTCGTCGATCAGCCGCTGCTCGAGGAGCAATTGCTCGAGCAGCATGCCGCGTGCGTCGGCCTGATCCAGGACCTCGGCCATCTGCGCTTCCGTCAGGTCGATCGAACCGTACAGATGTTGCGCCATGCGGGCATTTCGCGTTTGCCCTTCACTCTTCACTCGCACCGTCATGACAAAAGCCGTAATCCTCGTACGGAAGGCCCCGCGCATCGATCCGGGGACTTCCCGTGCATATGAACGTTTCGGTTCTACATTGTATTGGTTCTTCGAATGACGGTAGCCCTGACCCGAACCTTGGGAAAGCTCCGCGCTGCGGGACGCCTGCTATTTCCGACCTCTGTCTTCACCGCCGGCCTGCCACCTCGGCATGTACTGACACTGCAACTCGAGCGGCCCCTCATCGGCGCGGCGGATCTCGCGACGGTGACGGCCGCCGCGCGGCACGGACGCCCGGTGGACCTCGTGCTTCCGCGCGATGCCTTCCTTGAGAAATCCGTCACCCTGCCGCGTGCCGCCCGGCGACAGGCCGCGGCCGCGATTGCGGTCCAGATGCGCCAGGAGATGCCGGCGCAGGGACACGGGCTGGTCTGGCGCGCCGCCCCGGCCGAACGGCGAGGCGACCGGCTCGTCTACGCCGTGCTGTTGATGAAGCAGGACGATCTGGCGGCGCTGCGCCGCGCTGTGGACAACACCGGTGCGAGCCTGCGCAGCGTCCGGACGATGGATACGCCCGGGATAATGCCGTTTCTCGATAACAGGCGGCTGGCGAGCCGGCCCGAACGAAGGTGGAGCCTGGCGCTGGTCGCCCTGGTTGCTCTGACGGCCGGTTGGACCATGTTCGCGCAATGGCGCGAGCTGTCGCATCTGGCGCGGGACATTGCCGGGTTGCGGCAGGAGATCACGGATTTGGCCGACCGGGCCGTGCAGGCGCAGCAGGAGGCGGTGTCGCGCGAGGCCTCGCGCGCCACATTGGCCTCGGACCTTGCGTGTTTCCGGGCGGAGTATCACCGGTTGCTGATCCTGTCGAACCTGACCACGCTGCTGACGGAGGGGGTGTGGCTCGCGGCTCTGTCTCTGGAGGGCGACGACCTGCGGCTTGTCGGTTTCGCGGAAGGTGACGTGACGGCGGTAGTCGCCGCGATCCGGGACGCGCCATGGGCCCTCGACGTGGAACTCGATGGGCCGGTCGTCGTCGATCCCGTGAGCCGGCAGAACCGGTTCCAGCTGCGTGTCGCCCTGCGCGGCGAGGTGCCGGCGTGAAGTGGATCGGCGCCGCGCTCGGCCTTTGTCTTCTGACGCTCGCCGGTGCGGCCCTCGCGCTCGGACTGACCCGGCTCGGTGACGGACGAGAGGCGGCCCTGACCGCGCAGGCCGCGCAACTGCGACAGCAGACCGAGGCGCTGCGGTCGCGGATCGCGCTGTGGCAGGCGGCGGGCGCTACGCTGATGCCGCCGGACGACATCGCCGGTCGCTACGCTGATGCCGCCAGTGGCGCGCTCGAAGTGCAACGGGCGCTGACCGAATTGAGCGCCGAGACCGGTCTGACTCTGACCACGATAGGCACCGCACCGCCCGTGCAACTCAGCCAGCCGGTGGTCTCGGTCGAACTCGAAGCCACGGGATCGCTTGAGTCGGCGGCGCGTTTCCTGGCCGGGCTGGAGCGGATCGAGCCGCGTCTGGCAGTGTCGCAGATGGCGATCCGGGCCGCCCCCGGCGGGTCGGCGTCCGATGCCGGCAGCAGGGTCGCGATGCGGATCGTGGTCTGGGGCTTCTGGCTTCCCGGGGGGGAGGTGCCCGGATGAGCTTGCTGCGGTACTGGCCACCGCTGGCGCATCTTGCGCTGGTCGCCGGCTTCGGATCGGTCATCGCCCTTCACCGGCAGCTGCCTTTGCCCCCCGCGCCACGCCCGGACGCCGCCACCCTTCCCATCTCGCCGCAGGCCGCACGGCCGCCGGTGTCGGTACCGACACCGCTTGATCATGGCGAGCGGATCGAGCAAGTCGTCGCCCGTCCGCTTTTCGTAGAGGGCCGGCGGCCCGACACGCAGGTTCCGACGCCGCTCGCAGCCCCACTCCGGGTCGCGACGGAGATCGACGGGTTCTCCGGGATCGAAGTGAAGGGGACGCTCGTCTCCAAGGGTGGCAGTCGCGCGCTTCTGGGGACGTCCGACGGTGCAGGCGAAGCCTGGGTCGAGGTCGGCGACGAGGTCGGCGGCTGGAGAGTCGAGGAGATCCTCGCGGGCGAGATACGGCTCTCGCGCAATGGGACCGACCAGATGATCCGCTTGTTCGAATAGGCGCCCCGGCCCGGTGACGGGGCCGGGAGCCGGGAGCCGGGAGCCGGGAGCCGGGCCGGGGGCGCACATGCCGGCACAGATTGGGAAGGAAGCCGCTCGTGCCTGTCTTCGTCTACAAGGGCTACAACCGCGCGGGCCGCCGCGAGCGCGGACGTCTCGAGGAAGCGTCCGAGACGGCGGCCTACGAGACATTGCGCGCGATGGGGCTGTCGGTGGTGGAGCTGAACGATGCCGGGGCCGCCCGGGCCGAGCCTTGGTATCAACGCGAGATCGGAACCGATGCACGCCAGATTCCGCTCGAGGCCCAGGCGGCTTTGGCCGAGCAGATGGCCGTGCTGTTCCGGGTTCGGCTGCCGATCCTCGATATCCTGAAGGTCTTGGGCGCAGGCACGCGGCGGCGCGACCTGAAGGGCCACCTCGAACGGGTGGCGCGGCTGGTGGCCGAAGGGCTGCCCTTCGCCGAGGCCTTCGCCCGGGCCGGGCCGCGCGTGGCGCCGGTCTTCACGACTCTGCTGCGCATGGGCGAGACCTCGAACGCGATGCCGGATCTCCTGCGTGACCTGGCGGGGCATCTGCGCAGCCAGCTCAGGTTGCGCCGCCAGATCGGCGCGGCGCTCGTCTACCCCACGGTGCTGGTGGCGGTCGGCATCGGTGTGCTGGTGCTGGTCAGCATGACCTTCGCCCCGGCCCTCGAGCCCCTGTTCGCGGGCCGGGGCCTGGAACCGCCCGCCGGGCTGGCGCTGTTTCTGACGCTGCGCGATCTGCTGTCGGCTTGGGGCCCTTGGATCGGGCTGGCGGCGGTCGGGCTGCTCGGGTTGGCGCCGATGGTCCTGCGGCTGTCGCAGCGCCGGATCGTACCCCGCTTGCCGGTGATCGGCGCGCTCGCGCGCGACATGGCATTGCTGCGGATGACACGTGGGCTCGACCTGCTGCTCCGCTCGGGCCTGTCGCTCTTGGAGGCGCTCGAATTGCTCGGCACGCTGCAACCCAAGGGTATGTACGCGGCCGAGATGCGCGCGGCGGCCGAGCGGGTGAGAACCGGCGGCCGGGCCTACGAGGCCTTCGCCGAGGCGCCGCACCTTCCGGCGCTGTTTCTCGAACTGTTCCGGATCGGCGAGCGGACCAACACGCTCGACGCCGTACTCGGCACGCTGTCGGACGCACTCGCGCTGCAGATCGAGGGCCGGATTGCGCGGCTCCTGCAGGGCCTGGCCCCCGCACTGACCCTGCTGGTGGGGGGGCTGGTGGGACTTCTGGTGCACGCGGTGATGGGGGCCGTCTTCTCGGTGAGCGACCTTGCCGTCTGAGCGCCCCGATCCGCGGCGCGTGACGCGCCGCCGCGCCGCATCGGGCTTTACCCTGCTCGAGGTGTTGCTTGCCTTCGCGATGTTGACCACCGTCACCGGCGCGACCCTTCAGGTCACGAGCGCCACGCTGCGCGACAACGCGATCAGGCTCGAACGGGCCTGGCTTGCCGAATTGGCCCGGTCGGTTGCCGAAGAGCACCTCGTCACCCGCCCCGCGGCCGGGCTGCAGGGCTCGCTATTGGGGTCCATGGCCGACTGGCACTGGCGCATCGAGGAACGACCCGCACGCGCAGAGCCGGGGCTGGCGCCAGAGGCGCTCGGCAGGATCGTGGAGGTGACCGTCAGCGCTTGGAAGGCAGGCGCGCCCGAGCGGATGGTCACGCTCGAGAGCCTTGTCGCGGACGGAGCGCCAAGATGAGGCCGCCCATGAGCCGTCGCGCTCCCCGCGCGGGGGTGACTCTGCTGGAGCTTCTGGTTTCGCTGGCGATGACGGCGGCGCTGGCGCTGATCCTCGGGAGCATGCTCGAGACGACGGCGCGTAGCGCGACCCGGCTCGGCACCGGAGCGGAACCTCTCGACCCGTTGCTCGACCGCCTGGAGCTGCGGCGCTGGATCGAGGAGATTCCGGTCGGCGTGGCGTTCGAGGGCGGCGCGGCTGATTTGAGCTTCGAGACGCTGATCGATGCGCCGCCCTTCACGACGGCGGTGCTGACCCGGGTTGCGCTTGGCCGGACGAACGGCGCGCTCCGGGCCGTTGCGCAGCTGCCCGATGGCAGTCCCGGCCGCGTCGCTGTCCTGTCCGCCGCGACCGATGGGCTTCTGCTCGAATACTGGGGCCAGCCTCCCGGTCACGAGCGCCGCTGGCACGCCGCCTGGCCGGCCGGCGCCGGGCTGCCTGAGCTGGTGCGCATCCGCTACGACCTCGTGGGACGCGCGCTGCCGCCGTTGAGCGTCCGGCCGGCGCGTGCCGCCCGTCAAAGCACGATATCGCTGTCTTCCCTGCCGCCGCCCGGCTGACCGTCCCGCCCGAGAGTCAGGATCTCGAAGCCACCGTCCTGGACCGGGTAACGGTAGAGATAGTCTCGGTCCCAAGGGTCGACCAGGCCCTCCGGTCCGTCGAGATACGGGCCGCGCCAGTCGCTCGCGGCGGCCGGCGCCGAGATCAGCGCTCCGAGCCCCTCCGCCTCGGTCGGGTAGCGGCCGACGTCGATGTAGTAGAGCTGCAGCGCGCTCTTGAGGTTGGCCAGACCGATCTGCGCCGTCTGCGACTTGGCGCGGCCGAAGTTGTCCATCAGCCGCGGCGCCGCCAGCCCGGCCACCAGCACGATGATGGCCATGACCACCATGATCTCGAGCAGGGTGAGCCCGGCCCGGGGATTGCGTCGAACGGGGACTCGGTTCAGTGCCATGACATGCTCGGAAACTGCAGCAGAAAGACCATGTAGATGGCATAGGCTAGGAACGGCCCGAAAGGAATGCCGGATTCGCGACCGAGACGCCCGGTGCCGCGTCCGGCGAGCAGCATCGCAATCCCGCCGAGGCAGGCGAGCAGCAGCGCCCACCAGATCCCTGCGAAACCGGTGCAGAGTGCGCCGGCGCCGATCAGCTTGGCGTCGCCGATACCCAGCCCCTCCCGCCCGGTCCGCTGAAAGAAGACCCCGCCGCCGATCCACAGGACCGCGGTCAGCGCGCAGGCGAACGCGACCTCGATCCACAGCGTGTCCGGCCGCGCGACCCACTGGAACCACAGGCCGCAAAGCGCGATGATCAGCGTGGCGGTGTCGGGGATCTCGAACCGGCGCATGTCGGTGACGCTCAGCCAGATCAGCGGTGCCGCGAGAACCAGCGCGAGCGAAGCGCCGCCGCCGAGGGGGGCGAGCCATGCCGCCGCCAGATACGCCACGGCGTAGCTTGGGACGAGCACGATGAGGATCGGAAACGCGGAGTTGCGCATGCAGAGCTATCCTGGGGCCGGGCGAGAGAAAAAACGCGGGATCGCCTTGCCCGCCACGCTGGCCGGGGTGCTGCTCCTCGCATCCATGGCATTGTTGCTCCAGTCCCGCGGCGCCGCGACGGCCAGGGTGCTCGCCGGAATCGAGCGACACCACCGCGAGGCGCTGGACGAGGCGGGCGCGCTGGAGGTGGTGCGTGCCCTCTTGGCATCTTCAGCGCCCGGTGACATCGCGCGTTCTAACCTGCCTCGGCTCGACGGAAGCCCGTTTGTCCTGCTGCTGAACGGCACGAGTTGGGAGGTGCGCGCAACCGACGTAGAAGGGCTCATCGATCTCTACCTTTCGCCGCCCGAGGTGCTGGCGCTTCTGCCGGCGGAGGCAGCCGGCATCGACGCGCGCCGCGCCGCGCTTCTGGAGGGGCTGCCGCCGGGCACCCGGTTTCCGAGCGAAGCCCAGACCTTGGCCCGCCTGGGCTTCGACGCTGCGGCGCGGGCAAGGCTGGCGCCGCTGGTCACGCAGATGGCCCGCACCGGCGAGATTAACCCCGATCTGGCCCCGGCGTCGATCCGGGCCGCCGCGGCGACCCTGGCCGGCGCCGACCGCGCCGCGGGGCAGACTGCCGAGATCGATCTGCGCAAACGCGCGGTCAACCCTGTAACTGCCGCGGCGCCCCGCTGACCCCGGTCGAGCTTCGGCCGCGGTCCCCCGGTCATTCGCGGGCCGCGCCATGGGCATGGACGGCGTGATCATGCGCGGCATGATCAGGATGGGCGTGATCCGCCGCCGTCCCTCCGCCCTCGCGGGTCAACTCCTCGAACTCCGCCTGCAGATAGGTGAGTAGGTCCTCGATGTCCGTGGGCGACAGGTCCATGAACGGCATCCGCACATCGGGGAACCGGGCATCGAGCGCCACGGCCACCGGATCCCCGTCCCGCAGCAGGATGTCCGGCGCCGCGAGATACCGCCGCAGCCATGCCCGTTCGCGCCGGAGCGTCACCCCGGCAAGATCCGGGCCGATCCGCGTGCCCGCACCGATGCTATGGCAGGCGGCGCAGCCTTGGAGAAACAGCGCCTCGCCCGGGTGGCCGTCGAGCCTGTAGGCCTCCGGTGCGTCGACGACGGCGCCGACATCGTCAGGCACCCAGTCCGGGTCCAGTTCCAGAATCGACTGCATCAAGGTGCCGAGGTTGCCCATCACCGAGCTGCGCCGCCAATGGCCGGTGCGGTCATTGCCGATTACCATGTCGCTGCGGTGCTCCGACAGGGAACGGCTGCGTTCCCCGAGCCTGTGCCGGATCGTGTCGATGTCCTCCGCCTGCCCTGTCAGGAACAGCCATCCGTCGCCCACCCCGAAGGCCTCGGCGAACCGGGCCAGCTTCTCCGGCGTGTCGGTCTCGGGGGTCAGCGATATCGAGTAGAAGAAGATGTCCCGCCCCATCCTGTCGCCGAGCCAGTCGTAGACCTGCGCCAGCCGGGCCGTCGAGAGCGAGCACAGGTCGGGGCAGTCGGTATAGATGAAGCTGATCGCCACGATGCGATCCTCGATAAGCTCGTCGTAGAACCGGACCTCCTCGCCCGAATGGGCGATCAGGGGCAGGTTCGTGAAATAGCTCGCGTCGCGGGGCGTGGCGGCGACGGAGCCAGCGGTTGCCAGCCCCGCCAGCCCGGCCGCGGCGAATGTGGTCCATGCGTGTCTCGGCATCTCGGGCCTCCTGCGCCATCGCACGTGCCGATCCTCAATCGGGCAGGAGCGAGGGAAAGGGTTTGAAGGTCGCGCTGAATGGGTTGCCTTCCGGCGTGATTTCGGGATGGGAATAGGTGACCCCGCGTTCGGTCGGATGCGGCGTCGGCACCACCACTGCGTGTATCCGGGAGGTGCGGGGATCGTTCGGATCGGTCAACACGTCGAACCGCATGATCATCGCCGAATCTTCGTGCAGCGTGTTGTGGCAATGGCTGACGAACGCGCCGCCGTATTCGCCAAACTGCACTTGGATCCGCACTTCGCCGGTGCGTCCCGCCGCCCAGACGTCCTTGCGCGAACCCTTCTCGACCTCGGAGAGCGGTCTGAGGCCCCTGTCGATCGTCACCCCCTCCTCGAAGTGCAGGTGCACCGGGTGGTCCCAGCCGCCGCCGGGGTTGCGCAGCACCCAGTGCTCGACCTCTCCCGGTCGCGGGATCAGCGTCGAGATCCGGTTGGCATTGAAGGCATGCGACCGCTCGCCGTTGACCCGCATCGTGTAGGGGTAGGCCTCGCGATCCGGGCAGTCCGGCGTGCATTCGCCGGTCTTGGAATCGCGCGGGTCGTCGCCGCCCTTGCGGAACTCGATCAGCCTGACGCGAACCGGCTCGACCACCGGGATCGGGTCCGTGAGGCGCAACGGCACCCGGCTCGGATCGGGCTGGGTGGCGCGGTGCCGGACACCCGGCACGTCGACGCTGTCCACCTCGCCGACGATGCGGAACTCCAGCAGCGCGCCCACCCCCGGATCGACGACCTTGCCGCGCTGGATATCGCGGAAGTGCTCCAGGTTGTCGGCCCCGCGCCCGTCCTGGTGGCTGAGCATGTTGTAGAGCTTCAGCCGGTCGCCGATCCTGAAGTTTGTAAAATCGATCACCACGTCGAGCCGCTCGCCGATGCTTTGCTGATCGAGGATCGAGACGGTCACGGGCCGGGTGATGAGGTTGCCGTCGGTGGCGATGACGGTCATCGGCACGATCCGATCGCGGCGGTCGCGCAGCTGCAGCTGGACGAAGCGTGACATGCCGGCGTTCAGGATGCGGAACCTGTATTTGCGCGGCAGCACCTCGAAGAACGGCTTGTAGGCGAAGTTCACCAGCATCAGGTCGCCGACGAAGCCGTCAGTGTTGAAGATGTCGAAGAAGTATTGCCCCTTCTTGTCGAGCGCGCCGTCCGAGATCATCAGGTTCACGTCGAAATCGATGTTGCCCCAGTCGAGCAGCGATCCGCTGGGCAGCCGCAGATTGACCCCGTCCTGCAGGGTTTCGTTTCCCCGGTCCGGACCGCTGTAGTAGTTCAGCATGCCGACATGGCCCTTGTAGACGTTCTCGGCGGTGAAGAAGAACCGGTGGTCGTGGAACCACAGGCTTGACTGCAACTCGCGGTAGTCGCCGGGCAGGTGAATGAGGCCGCCATTGCCGTCGGGTCCGGACGCACGCGGATCCGTGGCATCGGTGTTGATGCTGTCGGCCCGCGCCAGCGTGGTGCTCCAGTGATAGTCGTAGAACTGGCCCGGGAAGAAATGGGCGTTCGACGCGCCATCGCTGGCGGAGGCGTTGTGGGCGTTGTGGTTGTGCGTCGACTGGCTGATGGAGCCGAAGCCGCCGTTGTCATGTTCGTTCTCGGGCAACATGTTGTAGTTGCGGAACAGCGCCGGCTCGCCGTAGCGCATCTTGATCAGCGGCGGCTTCGCGGCGGTCTCGAACGCCTGGCCCGATGCGAAGGTCCAGACCGCGTTCGCCTCCTGCGGCGGCATGTCGGGGTGGAACGACCAACCCTTCGCGACCGGCGTGTGCGACATCACGAAGCCGACCTTCGGGAGGTACTCCCGCCATCTTTGATGCGCGAAATACTCCCCCGGCGGCCGCCCTTCCATCGGGCCGCGCTTGGTCATCGGATTGACATAGAGTTCGCCATCCGTGGCCGAAAAATCGGTGTGGTAGGACATGCGCCGCCCGGCGTGCCACTCTGTGCCGTAGGGAAAGACGACGTCTATCTCCTGGCCCCGCTGGGCCGGGGTCAGAGGCAACGGCGATTGCAGGTTCAACCGCGGCAGCTTCTGGGTGAAGGGCTGGACCCCGAAGGTGGGACTACGCGGCACCCCGGTGATGTTATCGCTCCCGGCGGCCAGGGCGCTCTGCGCGAACGGACTGAGACCGTTGATGCAGGCCAATGCGCCGGTGGAGGTGAAGATCCCCCATTTGAAAAGCTCCCGCCGGCTGACCTGCCCGGTCGACAACGCCTTGACGATCTCGGCCCTGTTGCGGCGCGCGTTCTCGGCTTCCCTGATCCGTTCCTTCGAAGCCCCCTGTTGAATATACATGGCATACCTCAATACATGTCACACCGACGGAACCGCCCGGACAATATCGCCGACGCATGTTCCGATCGCGCAATCGAACTATATACCCGTCACGAAGACGGCATACGAAAATGGAATTGAAATTCGGGTATTCGTCACGCGAACCAGATCGTTCGCGCCCGGTCAGAATTGATCCCCATCCATCGACCGGATTGCCTGTCCCCAGAATAGCGTCAGCCTTGGAAACGATCAAATAATTAATGTAAAAACTACCGTTGGTACGCTGTCGCAGGGCTTTCCAGCCAAAGAGCCTAAGCCACTGTTATAGATGTATGAATATGAGAACAGGCCACGGATGTTCCGGCACCGGAATCAGACCTGCGCCAAAGTGCACCGCGCGTTTCCCCAAGTACGAAAAACAGGACCTCCGAAAGGCAATGACATGAAGGAACGAGCCGCCTGTCGCCCCGACATTCTGGCATTCGACCTGATTCGATTCGGCCCCTTTTTCCGGTGGCGCCGCGACTGGATCGAGGCCAGTCTGATCCGAATACTCGGCTTGCCTCGGAGAGTTTATAACCCCTGAAAAGGGTATCTTCGTTGCTCGACATTCGACCGCGCCCGTCGTGTCCGATCAGCCGAAGTTGAGACCGGGTTCCCTCCATGCCACGCCCTGTGACGTCACCGGAAATTCGGTCGTCGGCCGGATAAACTTGGGTTTATGTCCGTCCCCTATTGGTTCAATTTCCTACTCTAAACCACCGGCGCATGGCGCGGCCCGCCGATCTCTGTCGCAATGGACCGGACTGGACCCGGGCCGTCGTCCGGGCAGTTCATCGGGAGTTGAAACCCATGCCAAAGCGTTTTTTTGCAACCACGGCCCTGTTCGTGTTCGGGGCAACCGCCGTTGCGGCTTCGCCCGAGGGCGAAGCCCTGTTGCGCGAGTATCGCGCCGAGAACTTCACTCGCGTCGAGGTCAAGGAAGGGCCCACGCAATACAAGGTCGAAGCGTTCAAGGACGGGATGAAGGTCGAGGTCATCTACGACCGGAACCTGCGCATCCTCAAGCAGGAGACGGAGCGCGCCGATCCCGGCGAGGACCGGCCGGGTTTCGAGCTTCGATCGGAAACGCGCGACTTCCTGCGGGTCGACGATCGCGTCAAGGGAAGGGATGACGATCGGCCCGAAGATGAGGCCGACGAGGACGAGCAGGACGACGGCAAGGGACGTGGCCGAGGTCGCGGGCGGGGCGACGACGATCGCGACAGGGATCGTGACGACGAAGACCGTGATGACGAAGACCGTGATGACGATGATCGGGACGAAGATGACAATGACGACGACGACGATGACGACGATGACAAAAACAGGTCGGGCGACTAGATCGACCCCCATGGGCCGGGCCGCGATCCTGCGGCCCGGCCACCGCACTGTCGGAACCCGGGAAATGGTATTGGTATGACGGCGCAATTCGGACTCCGCGCGATGATGCGATACCTCGCTCGCGTATCGGTGCTGTGCCTCGGCCTATTGGCCCTGCCGCTTCCGGCGATGGCGCAGCCCGTCCAGGACGCCATCGTGAGTCAGCTGCAGTCGCAGGGTTTCACCGACATGGAGATTTCACGCACGCTGCTCGGTCGCACCCGTATCGCGGCTTGGCGCGGCAGCACCTACCGCGAAATCGTCTTCAACGTCGCCACAGGCGAAATTCTTCGCGATTATTGGGAAGACAGAGATCGATCCGGTACGCGAAGC
This sequence comes from uncultured Limimaricola sp., assembly GCF_964022235.1. NCBI lineage: Bacteria > Pseudomonadati > Pseudomonadota > Alphaproteobacteria > Rhodobacterales > Paracoccaceae > Limimaricola > uncultured Limimaricola sp. The sequence continues at coordinate 33,005 of NZ_CAXHZL010000019.1, forward strand.
GTTCCTCGGCTGATCAACCCGGGCGGTGCACGATCCGGCGGCGAGGGTGACGGCAGGGATCGCGATGACGACGGCGGCGATGATGACGCGGTAGACGACCGTGACGAACGGGATGATGCTTCCGGCCGTGGGCGAGGCCGCGGACGCGGCGGCGATGACAATGACGACAACGAGATCGAGGACCGCAGCGACGACGATTCCGGGCGCGGGCGTGGTCGAGGCGAAGACGACGATGAGGACGAGGACGAGGACGAGGACTGATCAAACTTGGGGCTTCCGCCTCCTACCGGGGAGTTTCTACCGCGATGATTCATCGATGGGCCATCCTCTGGATCCTCTCGATCCAGGCCGTCTGCGGGCTGTTCTTCATCGGAAATATCGTCATCTCGGTTCTCGGCACGACCACGATCGCCTGGCTCGCGCACGAGCTGATCGAGATCGGCGCCGCGATCGGTCTGCTCCTGGGTAGCCTGCTCGGCGGCTTGGCACTGCGACGCAGCCAGCAGCGCAACGCGCGCGTCGAAGCCCAGCTTCGAGCGGCGTCGGGCGCCTTCATGGACCTGCTGGACCAGAGGTTTCGGGAATGGGCCCTGACACCGGCCGAGCGCGACGTCGCCCTGTTCGCGATCAAGGGCTTGTCAATCCAAGATATCGCGGCCATGCGCCGAACCAGCGAGGGCACTGTGAAGGCGCAGACCGCCGCGATCTACCGCAAGGCCGCCGTGTCCGGACGGCCACAGCTGCTGAGCCTGTTCATCGAGGACCTGATGGATGGCGCGGTTCTGCCGCGCCGTTCGGGCGAACCGTCCCGGACCGCTGGCGGGAACTCGGTCGCCGAAACCGATGCGAAGGATGCGATTGCCAGCCAGTCGTCGGAGGCGCGGGCCGCCCCTCGCTCCGGTGTGCGCTGAACCGAGACCACACCCCCCGGAATTTTTAAGGTGGACCCGGCGTAGGCGTCGAACCGAGGCGCAAACTATGCCGCCGCAAAGAAGCGAAGGCCGCCATCGCGATGATGGCGGCCCTGCTTCGTGCTGTAACGTGGTGGGATCATAGCGCCGATCCGGCCAGCGGGGGACTACAGCCTGAAGTCTTCGGCGGTCAGGTCGTACAAGCCGAGAAGTCGGATGCGCGCTTCGGCGCCAGTGTCGAGATCGGTATCGAGCAGCACGATGGTGTTCTCGCCTTCGTGTACAAAGCGGACCTGGTTAGTGCTTCCGGCGGTGAAGGCGGCGGAACCAACAAAGTCGAACGGCATGGCAACGAGACCATTGAGATCGATCACATCGCCACCGGCGACGCCCGCCCCCTCGAAATCGAGGATCGTGTCGCTGGCGCTCAGGCTGCTGTGGTTCAGCGCGACGAAGATGAACACGTCGCTGCCTTCGCCCCCCGTCAGCTGGTCGGCTCCGACGCCGCCGATCAGCTCGTCGTCGCCCGCCCCACCGTCGAGGATGTCGTTGCCGCTGTTCCCGAAGAGCTGGTCGTCGCCCGCGCCGCCAGACAGGTCGTTCACCGCTCTGCTGCCGAAGAACAGGTCGTTCCCGGCGCCACCGATCAGGTTCTCGACACCGATGACGGTGTCCGAGGTTTCGGCGTCGATCCCGCTGCCGGTCACGACCGCCTGAGACAGCCCGAGATCGATCAGGAGGTTGGAGGTATAGGCGCCGTAATCGACCGTATCGAGGCCGGAGCCGCCGTTGAAGACGTCGCGGGCCGCGTCGACCGTGGCGACTAGCAGATCGGACCCTGACCCGCCGGACAGCAGGTTCGCCAGCGCATTGCCGGTGATGCTGTCGTCGCCCGATCCGCCGGTGACGTTCTCGATGTTCAGGATCGAGCTGAAGCCGGTCGCGGTGCCGGCGCCGAGGTCCACCTCCACATCCTCGGAGCTCTTGGCGTAGGACAGCAGGTCGGTACCGTCCGCGAGATCGAGATCGATCGCCTCGACGTTCAGGATGCTGGAGAACCCGGTCATCGCGGTGATGTTGACGCCGTTCCAGAACGCGCTGACCGAGTTGTTGCCGGAGCTGCCGGCCATGCGGATCGTGTCGGCATCGCTGCCGCCGTCCACGCTGTCGGTGCCGTCGCCCCAGTTGTAGTAGATCAGGTCGGATCCCGCTCCGCCGGTGATCAGGTCGGTGCCGGTGCCGCCCGCAATACGGTCGTTGCCGTGGCCGCCGTGGATCGTGTCGTTGCCCGACTGGCCGTAGAGCACGTCGTCCCCCCCGAGCCCGGAGAGGCTGTCGTCGCCGCTCGAGGCGAAGATGACCTCGTCCATCGCCTCTCCGGCGAAGACGTTGACGCCGGTGCTGCCGCTGCGCAGCACCATCGTCTCGTCCTGCGTCGCGCCGTTCAGGTCCAGACGCAGGTTCATGACGTGGTTCTGGTTGCTTCGAAGCGCCCCGGTGAGCGAAAGCCGCCCGTCGGCGGCGACCGAGATCAACGAGCTGCTGTTGTCCCGCAGGCTGAAAGACCCTCCGCCGATGTCGCTGGTGAGGAAGCCGAGCGTCGCCCCCTGGCCGGGGAAGGAGGTGCTGCCGGGCAGGACCAGCGCCCGAAGGCTGATATTGGCATCGAGCACGGTGCCGATCGGACGGGTCAGATCGACGATCTGGTCGGCGAACTGCAAACGCTCGATGTTCTTCAGGAAATCGGTGTCGTCGACCCGTCCGCCGCGGGCGGCCAGCGTGTCGGTGATTGCGATGAAACCGTCACCGTTCATGTCGTAGGCGGCCTGCAGGATGTTCTCGCCGCTGTCCCCAACGTCGCCATCGCCGTTCAGGTCGATCCGTTCGCCGCGGCCCTCGATGAGATATTCGTTCAGGTTGCCGGAGAACAACGCGGTGTCGACATCACCCGCCGCTTCGGAGCTGCGGATCTCCCGGACGATCGACATGTCGCCCGGGTTGATGGTCCGGTCGAGCAGAAGCGAGGTCAGCGAGCGGCCGCCGAAGGCCGGTTTGGTGAAGTCCGGGTCGCCGTTGTCGTGGGTGTGGAAAACCCGGCCCGCGAAGGGCCCGGCCGCGGCCGTCGAGCTGTTGAGCGACTCGGCCGAATAGACCTCGGTGCCGACCAAGATCCTGATGCGAACGTTGAGCCAGGCGTCGCCGTCGATGACGTCGAAGCCGCCCCGGCCCTCCAGCAGGTCCGAGCCCGCGCCGCCGAGCAGGATATTGCCGTCGCGATACATCACCGTTTCATCGTCGAAGGAGCCGGGCGCGAGCTCGGCGAGCGTGGCGCGCAGGTCGCCGAACCAATCTGTCATGCCCGTAATCCGGGCCAGGCCCTCGCGGTTCAACGCGTGGTCCGCGAAATCCAGCCCCGCATCGAGTCCCCCCACGGCGCCCAGCGAACCGCGGTTGTCGCCGCGGATCACGTCGTCATGCCTCCACCCGGAGAAGGCCTCCATCGCGTCGAAGCGGTCGCGGAGGATATCCGACGGGACCGACGTGAAGATCCTGAGATTGGCGTCCCAGTTCACGCCTGCGATGTCGTACTTGCCGATCGCCCAGTCGAAACCGAACATGCCCTCGAAGCGCTGCACGCCGACCCCCGAAAAGGCGATGTCGTCGCCGGATTCCAGGTCATAGTCCTGGTCGTTGCCCTGACCCCAGGCCACGTCGTGGCCGATGATCGAGGAGTTGAAGAACAACTCCGAGTTCTCCCCCGAGATCGTGTCAAAGCCCTCGCCGCCCTCGATCCAGTCGTCGCCCTCGTTGCCCAGCAGGTTGTCGGGCCCCGAACCGCCGAGGATGAAGTCGTTGCCCTCGCCGCCAAAGCCCTCGCTTCCATCCTGGCCGATGATCAGCACGTCCTGGCCCTGTCCCCCGAACAGCAGGTTCACGCCGCGCGCCGCGGCGATCACGTCGTTGCCGCGCTCGCCGCGCAGGAAGTCGTCGCCGAACGGGTTCTCGATGACATCGTCGCCGGCGCCGCCGAACACCTGATCCGCGCCTTGACCGCTGTTGATGTCATCGTCGCCCCCGTCGCCCCAGATGGTGTCGTCGCCGATGTCGGAGATCAACGTGTCGGCACCCTCGGTCCCGCCGAGCACGACATGCTCGCCGCCGCGGAAAACCAGCGTGCCGCCGTGGTCATGACCGCCGTCGGTCTTCGTGGAGCCCTCGTAGTCGCGGCGCACTTTGGGATCGATGGTCTGCAACTTCGGGTCGTCCCAGATCGGATCGAGGCCAAGACCATCCGGGTTGTAATCGCGCTGCGCGATTCCACGGTCCAGCTCGAGGATCATGTCGGGCGTCAGGAAGGCGCTGCCGCTCATGTGCGGCGCGTGGACCGACCCAAGGGCCGAATTCCGCATCATGATATCGGTGAAGGTGTTGGCCTCGAGCGCATCGAGCAGATTCAGCCCCTGGGTCCGGGACAGGTAATAGAACCGGTCTCCGTTCTGCAGCTGCTGCATCTGGTATTCGAAGATGAAGTTGAAGGTCGAGCCCAGCATGCCACCGAATTCATTGATCTTTTCGGCAAGCCCGCCGACCCAGAGATCGACCCGGTCGAGACCGCCACGCTGGCTCGGCCCGGTGGCCCCGGCAGCATAGGCGCCCCTGCCGTCGAGAAAGTCGCGCCGGTCGAGCGGCACGTCGTCGTCGATCCCGTCGCCGTCCACGTCGAGGGGGGCTCCCAGCACGAGAAGCGTCGCCGCCGCGCGCTTCTCCTCCAGGGTCGCCGCCTGTTCGATCAGCTCGTGGTTGCCGTAGGCGGACACGAAGTTGATCAGGGACAGCGGGTTCTTGAGATGCTGCGCGAAATCGTTCCAGCTCGCGTAGGGCTTGAGATCCGCCACGCCGAAGTCGTTGTAGAGCTCGGCGCGCACCTTGTTCAGCGAGGCGACGCCGGTCTCGCGCGCCCGGGCGATGTTGAGCGCCGCGAGATCGAGCGGCAGGCCGAGCAGGTTGCTTCGCAGGGCCGGCACGATGAACTCGTCGATCTCGGCCCCGACGTCCATGCTCAGGCCGCGCAGGATCGCGCCCTGAATGTCGGCGATGTCGGTCGCGGTGGCGGTATAGGCCTGCGGGTTGAGAAAGGCCTCGATCAGCGAAAGCTGCGAGCCGTCCCCGCTGGTCGGCTGCAGATCGTTGCCGATCCGGTCGACCGTGTCGGTCAGCATCGAGTGACCGAAACGGTAGACCGCGTGCGCGAACTCGGCGAGGATCGACGGGTCGATGTCGGCAGTGTTGGTGAAGACGAAGGGATCGACGGCCGGCTGGATCCGGCGCGCGAATTCCTCGAACACCATGTGCTGGTACTGCATCTCGGTCGAGAAGCGGGCCGCCTGGAACAGGCGTTCGCCGTTCCAGTGCAGCATTTCCGCGAATTGCTCGAGCGCCCCGCGGTCAGTCGGCAGCGCATCGAGCTGAGCCTGCGTCATCTCCTTGAGCAGCCACTCGTTGATCACCGCGAGATCGCGGCTTTCGAGGATGGTCAGCTTGTTCTCCTCGAAGATGCGGTTGTGCTCGGCATGGAACACTGCATGGACCGCCGTCAGGCCGATGTTCTCGTTGCCGCGCCCGTCGCCGGTGATGAAATGCGCGTCCAGCATTTCGTCGTCATAGGTTCTGGGGTCGAGATCGTCGTCGACACCGGGGTCCACGTCCGGGCGCATCGGCGTATCCGGGATCCGGTCAAAGTTCGAGTCGTACTGGCCGGGGTTGGCGTGGTGGGCGATGTCGTCGAGGAACGCGGCGCCGGCCGCAAGGCTGCCCTCGGTCGTGATGCCTTCGGCCGTGCCCGACTTGAGCGTGCCATCCTGCATCACCAGCTGCGCGTAACCGGTGTCGCTGAGGGTCAGGTTGCCATAGGCGTCGGTGGCCAGAAGTGGCACGCGGTGCACGTCGAAATCGGTGAGCCTGATGCCAAGCACGTCGAGCGCCTGCTTCTTCACATCCGCCCAGGTGCCGATGGTGCCGTGCATCTGGCCGTCGAGAAGCCGTCCGGTGGAGTAGGCCCTGGGGCCGTCGCCGATATCCATTCGGACCTGCTCGCGCAGGAACACCTGATGCGAGGCATGCGACGTATAGGTCTGGTTCTGATCGACGTAGGGCGTCGTTGTGTTGGTGTGCTGCGGCACCCCGTTGGCGTCCACGGGGGTGGCCCGCGTCAGCGCCATGAAGCGCAGCATCGGCGGCAGGTCGTCGGCGGTGCCGAACACCTTGTCGGCCCCGGCGATCAGCGGATCGTCGGCCGCGAGCGGCATGTAGACGGTACCGTTGCCGCCCTTGGTGACCAGGTCGAGCCCGTGGTCGAAGAATTGGCCGAAGATGGTGAACAGGCTGTTAAAGGAGGGCGACAGGCCGATGTCCGGCGAAATATTCTCGATGCGAAGGCCGCCTTCCGGTCCGACCTGCAGATCGTAACTGGCCATCAACCGGTCGAGATACGCCAGTGCCTCCTCATGGCTGCCGGTAGCACCGCCTGCATTGGCGAAGGCGACGGCGTAGTTCGCCTGCGCCGTATTCAAGGCGGCTGTCGCCGTTGCAAGCGTCGCGCCCCTTAAAACCGCCTCAGCTATCGCCGGCGCGAGTTCGGCCTGAAGACCGTCCACGACCTGCTGCGCGACACCACCCGGAACGGCGGCATAGGTCTCGGCGGCCGTGGTGGCGATCCCTAGGGAGGCCGCGTCGGTCACGTCGACCGACGCCAGCGCATCGATCAGTTTCGACGTCTTCTCATGCAAAATCAGCGCCGCTTCGGTGGGGGAACTCCCCAGCTTCGTGATCAGGGCCGCGACCGAGGTCGCGGCCGCCGCGGCGGCCGTCTGCGCGGCTTCCAGGAACGCCGCCAGATCCTGACCCTCGGGCGCTGCGAGTGCGTCGGCCAAGGCCTCGACGGCCGCCTGCGCCGCGATTGCATCCTGCTGCGCCGTCAGCGCGGAGGCCTGAGCGTCGTCCAGGAACAGGACCTTCGCGGAGGCCGCGCTTTCGGCCTGTGCCGCGGCCGCGTGATCGGCGACCGCCTTAGCCATTTCGGCCTGCGCCTTGGTGACCGCAGCGCTGGCGCTGCGGCTCGAGACGGCGGTGGTCAGCGTGGCCTTGTAGGCCGAGGTGATCGCATCCACCGCGTCGTTCGCCGCGGTGCCGGTGATCCCGATCACCTTCAGCGCGGCATAGATCGCGGCCGGGTTGGCGACGGTCTGGTCCACGATCAGGTTCGAGATCACGCGCGGATCGGCATCGACCACGTTGCCCGGCAGGCCATAGTTGGTGTTGGTGAAGTGGCCCAGTCTATCCATGTCCTTCTCGTCGATGAACACCGGCGTGGTCAGGCGCGGGAACGGCTGGTCGGCTGCGCCGAGCTTCTCCTGGCCGGGCAACAGGTTGTTGTCGGTCCCGTCCACGGTCCGCAGACCCGCGGGCAGAAGCGCCGCGTCGACCGCCGAAACGTCGTAGACCTGCTGGATCGCCGCGATCGTCGACATGCCTTCGGCATGCAATTCGGCGATCCGGATCTGTTTGAGGATGTACTGGAGGTCATGAAGATTGACGTGAAAACTCGTCGTCATGGCAAAGTCCCCTTTTGCACAGGCGGCAGGAGACCAATTCCCGAATTCAGTTTCCGAGCACGATGTCTCGCCTGCGCCCAGGCAAGAGCCCGGCGATGCTGCAGGTTTCGATTCTGCGGAAACGTTCTGGACCCCTGTCCGACACCTGCAGTTAGAGGGCGCGGGCGTTGGCTGGCAATGGAGACTGAAGTCGGGCCGCCATCAGACTTAGGTCGCCCGACTCGGGCTCGCCCCGGCAGGGCCCGTGCCGGGACTGTTGTCGGTTTCGACCCGCCCTCCCGACGCGCCCTGATCCGCTGCGATGGCCGCGTCCGGCGCGGTCAGCGTCAGGTTCTGCAGCGACCTCGCTTTCGGAACCCCTCGAAACCTCGATTTTTTTTCCGGTTTCCATGCCCGGAACTGGCCGTGCAAGGTCCGTTTCATACCAAGCGAGATCCGTTAACCATTTCGTTTGCCAGATTCAAAAACTTAGCCTAAATTATTCTCACATGTTTTAGTCGTTTTTTCGCGGCAGATTTCGCGCTTTTTCACGGCGCCCTTCGAAATCGCGTCCGCCACTCGGGTTTTTGCGACCATGTATAGCCCGTTGCGTTTGCCTCGGCCCGAGTTGGGATTGCTGCAGAAGTTTCTGTATATCAGCCTTCTCTTCATTCTCCCCGGCGCCGTGCTTGTCGGCATCTGGACCGCCACGCGGATCGAAGCCTTCGTGATGAAGGATCTGGGCCTGCATGCCGGAATTCACCTCGATGCAGTCATGGCCCTACGACGGCCCGACAGGGGATTGCCCCCCGGTTCGGCGGTCGAGCGAGCGCTCATGGCGTTCGAGGCGCGCTCTGCCGGCGCGCACATGTCGGCCGAGCGGCTCTGGGCGCCCGATGGCCGGGTGATCTTCGCGGCGGATCCAACGCAGACGGACCGACGGTTGAACATCGGGCATGGCATGGCCGAAGCCTTGGCCGGTCGCATCGGCGTGCAGCCGGGTGGGGCCGACCTCCCGGGGTCCCCGCCCACGATCCGGGCCTTCGTTCCGGTTCGGGACGATGTCACGGGCGCGGTGGTCGCGGTGGCGGAGTTCGCCCAGGACGCGACATCGGCGATGTCTCTGCTGTCGTGGAGCCGCAGCCGCACCTGGTTGATCGTCGGGCTCGCCATGGCGGCAATGTTCGGGGCGCTGTATCCCGTCATCGCCCGCGGTCAGTCCCAGATCACGCGGCAGCGGCTGGACCTCGACGATCGGCTGAGGGAGTTGACGCGCCTGCATCGATCGAACGCCCTGCTGCAGATGCGGCTCGATCGGGCCAGAACGCGGCAGGTTGACGTGGAACCGCATCTGCGCCGCATCGGTGCCGACATCCATGACGGGGTGGGCCAGCTTCTCGCCATCGCGCTGCTGAAGATCGACCAGCTGTTTCCCGACGGCGCCCGCAACGCGGATCAGCGCGCGATCCGCGACATGCTGGAGGACGCCATGGCCGAGATCCGCGCGATGGTCGGACAGCTGATGCTTCCACACCTGAAGTCCATGAGCCTCACCACCGCCGTGGAAACCATGGTCGCGAAGCACCGCCACCGCACGTCGACCGATGTCGACCTGTGGATCGAGCCGGATCTCGGGCCGGTCGACGATGCCGTGAAGGTAGCAGTCTGCCGCTTCGTTCAGGAAGGGCTGAACAACGCTTTCAAGCATGCGCATGGTTGCGGACAATCGGTGGTCCTCACCACAAGCGAGGCGTGCCTCCTCGTTACGGTCAGCGATCTCGGTCCGGGGTTCGATCCGCAGGACAGCCCCGGTCTGCACGGCGGCATGGGGCTCGTGGGCCTGCGGGACCGGGTAGAAAGCGTCGGCGGCGCATTTGTCATATCCAGCACGCCCGGCGCAGGCACGGTGCTGTCGGGTCGATTTCCGATGACGGGGGAGGCATGATCATGTCCAAGCAGATACAACTCGCCGTTGTTGATGATCACCCGCTTGTACGTGACGGGATCGTTCATGCGATCTCATGCGCCGCGTCGCTGCGTGTCGTCGCCGAAGGTACAACGGCGCAAGACGCGGTGGGAATCGTCCGCTCGCACGAGCCGGACCTTCTGTTGCTGGACCTGAACCTGCCCGGCCATGGGCTGGGCGCGATCACCGAGATCGCGGCGCTGCAATGCCGGACACGGGTCGTCGTGCTGACGGCGTCCGAGGCGCCGGAGGATGTGATGGCGGCGCTACGCGGCGGTGCCAGTGGCTATCTGCTCAAGGGGATCGGCGGCGCGCAACTCGTGGAGATCCTGATCCGGATCCACGGATCCGAACTCTATGTTTCCCCCGAACTGGGGGCCCGAATGCTTTGCGACATCAGCCGCGCAGGAAAAGGGATACCGGCCGACAAGGCACCGCTCCTCAGCGAGCGCGAGACCGAAATCCTCGTGCTGATCCGCCGTGGGCTCGGGAACAAGGAAATCAGCTTCGCACTTCAACTGAGCGAGAAGACCGTGAAGCATTATCTGACCAACATCTTCCGCAAGATGGGGGTGCACAACCGAACCCAGCTGGCCATGAGGGGATGACGCGATCGGTGGTTATGCGGGAGCCATGATACGGACATTTGGTTGCAGAGCGTACGACTGACCGCGCCGCTGGCAGATCCATTGCAATCGAGGTGCTGCGCATTGTAGGAATCTGGTTGCTGTGAGCGATACTTGAACCGCGACTCCGCGGTAGGTTCAGGGTAGGGCGCTCACGTCCTCTTCTCCAGCATCTTGGTCCGGAACACCTCCGCGGGGGTCTTCCATCCGAGGCATTTGCGGGGCGTGGCATTCAGCCGGTCGCAGATTTCGCGGATGTCGTGGTCCGAGAGTTTGCCGATGTCGC
>NZ_CAXHZL010000020.1:0-35978 GCF_964022235.1 uncultured Limimaricola sp.
TCTATCTCGTCTCGATCCTGTTCATCATCTTCGACCTCGAGGTCGCCTTCCTGTTTCCGTGGGCCGTGGCCTTCGGCGAAGTGTCGATGATGGCTTTCTGGTCGATGATGGTGTTCCTCGGCGTGCTGACCATCGGCTTCGCCTACGAATGGAAGAAGGGGGCTCTCGAATGGGAGTGATGACCGGCGCCAACACGGCCGGGGCCGACCGCGAGGTCGCCACGCAAAACCTCAACCGCGAGCTGACCGACAAGGGCTTCCTCGTCACCTCGACCGCGGACATGATCAACTGGGCGCGCACCGGCTCGCTGCACTGGATGACCTTCGGTCTCGCCTGCTGCGCCGTCGAGATGATGCACACCTCGATGCCGCGCTACGATCTTGAGCGGTTCGGCACGGCGCCGCGCGCCTCTCCGCGCCAGTCGGACCTGATGATCGTCGCGGGCACCTTGACCAACAAGATGGCCCCGGCGCTGCGCAAGGTTTACGACCAGATGCCCGAGCCGCGCTACGTGATCTCGATGGGGTCCTGCGCCAACGGCGGTGGCTACTACCACTACAGCTATTCGGTGGTGCGCGGCTGCGATCGGATCGTGCCCGTGGACGTCTATGTCCCCGGCTGCCCGCCGACGGCCGAGGCGCTGCTCTACGGAATCCTTCAGCTTCAGCGCAAGATCCGCCGCACCGGCACGATCGTCCGCTGAGACCCCGCCGGCGCGACCACGCGCCGGCCAAGACCAATTTTTCGGGGGAATCGCCATGAGCGAGGCACTGAACGACCTGGGCGCGCATCTCGAAGCCAAGCGCCCCGACTGCGTGACCGGCTGGGCCGTCGCCTTCGGCGAGCTCACCGTCACCGTGACGCCCGAGGCGATCCCCGGTTTCGTTGAGCTTCTCAAGACCGATCCGACCTGCCGCTTCTCCTCGCTCGTGGACATCACGGCGGTGGACTATCCGGGCCGCGAGAAGCGCTTCGACGTGGTCTATCACTTCCTGTCGATGTACCAAAACCAGCGCATTCGCCTGCGCGCCGAGGTCCGCGAGGATGAGATGGTGCCCTCGATCATCGAGATCCACCCCTCGTCCAACTGGTTCGAGCGCGAGGTGTTCGATATGTTCGGCATCCTGTTCTCGGGCCACCCGGACCTGCGCCGCATTCTTACCGACTACGGCTTCCGCGGCTTCCCGCTGCGCAAGGATTTCCCGACCACGGGCTATACCGAAGTGCGCTACGACGAAGTGCAAAAGCGGGTGGTCTACGAGCCGGTGAAGCTGGTGCAGGAATACCGGCAGTTCGACTTCATGAGCCCTTGGGAAGGGGCGCAATACGTGCTTCCGGGCGACGACAAGGCCGCCGATACCGGCGCGAAGGGGTAAGTCATGGACGGCTCGACCATCAACGCCAAGGGCTTCGAGGACATGAAGACCGGCGAGCAGAAGATCCGCAACTTCAACATCAACTTCGGGCCCCAGCACCCGGCGGCGCACGGCGTGCTGCGCCTTGTGCTCGAGCTCGACGGCGAGATCGTCGAGCGCTGCGATCCGCATATCGGCTTGCTGCATCGCGGCACCGAAAAGCTGATGGAAAGCCGCACCTACCTGCAGAACCTGCCGTATTTCGACCGCCTCGATTATGTGGCGCCGATGAACCAGGAACACGCCTGGTGTCTGGCGATCGAGCGTCTGACAGGCACGCCGGTACCACGCCGGGCCTCGCTCATCCGCGTGCTCTATTCCGAGATCGGCCGCATCCTGTCGCATCTTCTCAACGTCACCACGCAGGCGATGGACGTGGGTGCGCTCACTCCGCCGCTGTGGGGCTTCGAAGAGCGCGAGAAGCTCATGGTGTTCTATGAGCGGGCTTGTGGCGCGCGTCTGCACGCGGCCTATTTCCGGCCCGGCGGGGTCCATCAGGACCTGCCACCCGAGCTGATCGAGGATATCGACGCCTGGGCCGTAGAGTTTCCCAAGCTGCTCAACGACATCGACGGGCTGCTGACCGAAAACCGCATCTTCAAGCAGCGTAATGCCGACATCGGCGTAATCTCTGAAGCCGAGATTCAGGACTGGGGCTTTTCGGGCGTCATGGTGCGCGGCTCCGGTCTCGCTTGGGACCTGCGCCGCGCGCAGCCCTACGAATGCTATGACGAGTTCGAGTTCCAGATCCCTGTCGGCAAGAACGGCGACTGCTATGATCGCTACCTCGTGCGCATGGCCGAGATGCGCGAGAGCACCTCGATCATCCGTCAGGCCTGCGAAAAGCTGCGTCACGAAAAGGGCGACGTGCTGTCGCGCGGCAAGGTCACGCCGCCGTCGCGCGGCGACATGAAGACTTCGATGGAAGCGCTGATCCACCACTTCAAGCTCTACACCGAGGGCTTCCACGTGCCCGCGGGTGAGGTCTATGCCGCCGTCGAGGCCCCCAAGGGCGAATTCGGCGTCTACCTCGTCGCCGACGGCTCCAACAAACCCTACCGCGCCAAGCTGCGCGCGCCGGGTTACCTGCACCTGCAGGCGATGGATCACGTGGCCACCGGACACCAGCTTGCGGATGTGGCGGCAATCATCGGCACGATGGACATCGTGTTCGGCGAGGTCGACCGCTGAGGCGGGCAATCGAGACAACAGGTCGGTGCTGCGTGCCCCGGTCACACACAAGGCGGGAACGATCCAGATGACGGCGATGCGGATGACGATGGCTCTGGTGGCGCTCGGCGCGCTCGGGGCCTGCACGGCGGGCGCGCAGATCGGTACGCTTGGCGCCCAAGGCAGCATGGGCAGCGTCGCCCCGGCTGCCGCCGCGCGGGCACAACTCGCCCCCGCCGACCGGCTCGTCGCCGCGATCGAGGCACAGGGATGCGCGATCACCGCCGACAATGTGGCGCAGGTGCTGCTCAAGGCCAATCTGACCCAGCAGCAGCTTCTGGAGCTTGGTCCCCAGTTGACCGCCCAAGGCCGCGCCGAGGTCACCGATGACGGCACCATCCGGGTGCTGACACAGAACTGCATCTGAGGGCCGCGGCCCTTCTGACATGACACGCGCCGCCCTCCAGGGAGGCGCCCAGAACACCGGATCGAGCGAATGCTGCGCAGACTTCACCCCGACCAGCCCGAGAGCTTCGCCTTCACCCCGGCCAACCAGGCCTGGGCCGAGGCGCAGATCACGAAGTACCCCGAGGGGCGTCAGGCCAGCGCCATCATCCCGCTGCTGTGGCGCGCCCAGGAGCAGGAAGGCTGGCTTTCGCGTCCCGCGATCGAGGAAGTCGCGCGGATGCTCGACCTCGCCTATATCCGGGCGCTTGAGGTCGCGACCTTCTACTTCATGTTCCAGCTGCAGCCGGTGGGCTCGGTCGCGCATATCCAGGTCTGCGGCACGTTGTCGTGCATGCTCTGCGGCTCCGAGGATCTGATGAAGGTCTGTCAGGACAAGATCGCCAAGAAGCCGCATGATCTTTCGGCGGATGGCAAGTTCTCGTGGGAAGAGGTCGAGTGTCTCGGTGCCTGCGCCAACGCGCCCATGGCCCAGATCGGCAAGGATTATTACGAGGACCTGACCACCGAGCGCCTGTCGGAGATCATCGACGAGATGGCCGCCGGGCGGGTGCCGACACCGGGCCCGCAGAACGGCCGCTACGCCGCCGAGCCGATCGACAACCTGACCTCGCTGACCGAAGGCGCCGAGAACCGCAACCCGCACAACGCCGCCGTGGCGCTGGCGCTGGAGATCGGCGACACCATCAAGCGGATTGACGGCACCGAAGTGCCGCTGACCACGCCGTGGCAACGTCAGAACGACCACGTGGCCGAGGGCAAGGCCGACCCGGAGGAGCCCACCCCCGCCAAGGGCCGCAGCGCCGACGCCTCGGGCGTGACCGAGCAGGAGGCCCCGGCCTCGAGCGCGGCGAAGCCCGTCTCGGCAGATTTCCCCGCCGACGAACCCCAAGACGCGACCGCCGGCAACGAGGCCCCCGAAGGCGGCAAGCCGGTAGCGCCTGCGACGGATACGGACGAAAGCACCAAGGGCAGGACCGGTACCGCCGATCCGGTGGCACCGGGCGGCATCTACAATGCCCCCAAAACCCAGGAACCGGGCGGCACCGCCGAGAGCGGCAAGACCCCGAAGAAGCCGACCGACACGTGATGACGCGCGCGGCCCCGGCAGGCGCGCAGAGGATGCGTGGACCGGTCCGGTCCGCGCATCCGTTTGATTCGGTGGCGATCCGTCCTAAGAATGAGGGCAGGGCGCATTGCCCCGGCCATTCGGAGGACACGGCATGAACGGCATCGGCGGAAATTGTCGGATGATGAGCATCGGCGGCTCGGTCCTCGGTGGGATCGTGCTGTGGATCCTGTTGGCGCTCGGAGAGCGCGGTTGGTTCTCGTCATTGCTGATCGCGGCGCTGCTCGCCGGGGCTACGGCGCTGCTGCTCTTGGCGCTGGTGTGCCGCGACGAGGTAGATGTGGAAGAGACCGTCCCGGCGGCCCCCGCAAAAGCCGAACCGAAGCTAGAGCAGACCGCTTCGGTCAAACCGACCGACACGCCCGAGCCTGATCCCGCGACTTCTCTGGCCGATACCGGGGGCCGCGATGCCGGTAGCCAGCCTTCGAAAGCTGAGGCCGAGACGAGCGACGCCGAACGGATCAACGACACGGCCGTGCTGGGTGGCAACGGCGATACCGGTGGTGCCGACACCGATCCTGATGCCGCTGACGACGATCTCGGCGAAGAGGTCGCGCGGACTCAGGCGCTCGACCGGACCGTGACGCGCGACGAGACCTTGTCGCCCGACATGCCCGATGGCGTGGCCGCCGATCTTCGCGAAAAGCCGGCGCTTCTCGACGCGCCACGCGGCGAGGCAGATGATCTCAAGCGGCTGCGCGGCGTGGGGCCGAAGCTCGAAGAGCAGCTCAACCGACTTGGCGTCTGGCACCTGTCGCAGATCGCGGCCTGGAGCGATGGCGAGGCGGCCTGGATCGACGACCATCTCGAAGGCTTCAAGGGGCGCGTCTTGCGCGACGACTGGATCGGTCAGGCCAAAGAGTTGACGGATACGGTATGAGCGGGGCTGCGGGGCGCAGAGCGGCGCTTGTGCTCGCCGGGACGGGCGTGTTCTGGGTGATCGCGGTATTTGCGGGCAATGCGCTCGACCTGCCGATGCGCTGGCGTGGATTGTTCGACCTGATGGCCCTTGCCGGGTTCGTCATGGGATTGTGGATGACATATCAAACCTGGCGCGCGCGCCAGGACGACGAAAGGTGAGCCGATGCTCAAGGATCAGGACCGCATTTTCACCAACATCTACGGGATGCACGACCGCTCGCTGAAGGGCGCGCAGTCCCGTGGCCATTGGGACGGCACCGGCGACATCATCAAGAAGGGGCGCGACTGGATCGTCGAGCAGATGAAGGCCTCCGGTCTTCGCGGCCGTGGCGGCGCGGGCTTCCCGACCGGCCTGAAGTGGTCCTTCATGCCCAAGGAAAGCGACGGTCGCCCCTCCTACCTCGTCGTCAACGCCGACGAATCCGAGCCGGGTACCTGCAAGGACCGGGAGATCATGCGCCACGATCCGCACACGCTGATCGAAGGTTGCCTGATCGCGTCGTTTGCGATGAACGCGCATGCGAGCTACATCTACCTGCGCGGCGAATACATCCGCGAGCGCGAGGCGCTGCAGCAGGCGATCGACGAGTGCTATGACGCGGGCCTGCTGGGCCGCAATGCCGCCGGTTCCGGCTGGGATTTCGATCTCTACCTGCACCACGGCGCGGGCGCCTACATCTGCGGCGAAGAAACCGCGCTGCTGGAATCGCTCGAAGGCAAGAAGGGTATGCCCCGGATGAAGCCGCCATTCCCGGCGGGCGCCGGTCTCTATGGCTGCCCGACGACGGTGAACAACGTCGAATCCATCGCCGTCGCACCGACCATCCTGCGTCGCGGCCCAGAGTGGTTCGCCGGGTTCGGCCGTCCGAACAACACCGGCACCAAGCTGTTCGCGATTTCGGGCCATGTGAACAAGCCCTGCGTCGTCGAGGAGGAGATGTCGATCTCGTTCAAGGAGCTGATCGACAAGCATTGCGGCGGCATCCGCGGCGGCTGGAAGAACCTCAAGGCGGTGATTCCGGGCGGTTCTTCGGTGCCCTGCCTGCGCGCCGAGACCATGGAAGACGCGATCATGGACTTCGATTGGCTGCGCGAGCAGCGGTCGGGGCTGGGCACGGCCGCGGTCATCGTCATGGACCAGTCGACCGACATGGTGAAGGCGATCTGGCGTCTGTCCAAGTTCTATAAGCATGAGAGCTGCGGCCAGTGCACGCCGTGTCGCGAAGGCACCGGCTGGATGATGCGAGTGCTCGAGCGGATGGTGCGCGGAGACGCGGCGATCGAGGAGATCGAGATGCTGCTCGACGTGACCAAGCAGGTCGAGGGGCATACGATCTGTGCGCTTGGCGATGCGGCGGCCTGGCCGATCCAGGGCCTGATCCGCAACTTCCGCGATGAGATCGAAGATCGCATCAAGGGACGTGGCGTGGCTGCGACCATCGCCGCACAGTGAACGACCGCGGCGACCATCGCCGCGCGTTGACCTGGCGCGACCAGGCGCTGAAAAACTTCGGCGTCTGGCTCGCGGTCTACCCCTCGGTGCTGCTGTTCAGCTACGGGTTCGAGTGGCTCGATATCGACGTGCCACTCTGGCTCGAGATCCTGATTTCCACAGCGATCACCGTGCCGCTCATTTCCCATATCGCGGTGCCAATGGTCGAAAAGCGCCTCGCTCATGCCAAGGGCGAAAGCCCTGCCGAACTGATGCACCAAGAGGCCGATCAGGCCGAGGGCGGACGCGACGGCTAGGCGAAACGCCCGAGCGGTGCCACTCTGCGGAGGATTGTCGCAGGGGAGGCCGCCCATGACCCGACATCTCGCGCAGGTCAATATCGGAAGGTTGCGGGCCGAACCCGGCAGCCCGGAAGTGGCCGATTTCATCGACGCGCTCGACCGCATCAATGGCATCGGCAAGCGGATGCCCGGTTTCGTATGGATGATGGAAGGCTCTGGCGCTCCGGGCATCGGCAATACCGACACCTGCATCGGCGGCGATCCTCGCTTCGTGTCGAACCTGACGGTCTGGGAGTCAGTCAGTTCGCTGGAGACTTTCGTGTGGACCACACTGCACCGGCAATTCTATGCGCGCCGCGCGGAATGGTTCGAGGTGCTGGATGGCCTGCACTTCGCGATGTGGTGGATCGAGCCCGGCCACCGACCGACGCTCGATGAGGGTCTGGCGCGTCTTGCGCATCTCAAGACCCACGGCGACAGCGATCACGCCTTTGGCTGGCGTCATCTGATGGAAGCCCGGCTGTGGCGCGAGAAGGGTTGCCGTGGCTCGGCCGACTAGCGGGGTTTCGCCCAAGGCCGCGGCCTCGCCTCCATGTGATATTGAATATCCGCCTTTCGGGGACAAGGTCTTGGCCAGAAGCACCGGCGGCGGAAACGAGCAGTCCTCCGAACCGGTCCGATAGGAGAGACCACTCATGACCAAGTCCCATTTCGCGCGCACTGCCGCGCTGATCCTCGGGTTCACCATCGCCGCCGGGGCTACCGCGGCGCTGCCCGCGCTGCGCGACAACGCCAAGATCCGCGACGGGCTGATCTCGACCGCGATCGCCTATGAAATCGGTCGCAAGTGCGACAGCATCGACTCGCGCTGGCTGACCGGTATCGGCTATCTCAATTCGCTGCGCAGCCATGCGTTGGAGATGGGCTATACCCGCGCGCAGATCAGCGCCTTCATCGACGACAAGGCCGAGAAGAAGAAGCTCGAGGCCGAAGCCCGCACGCTCTTGCGCGACAAGGGCGGCGTCGAGGGCGAGTGGGAGACCTATTGCGAGGTTGGCCGCAAGGAGATGGCCGCCGGCAGCCGGATCGGCACTTTGCTTCAGTAAGCGGATAAAACGGGGGCTGCGCGCGCGTGCCGCAGCCCCGGACGGCCCGGCCCGCGGAAATTTCCCCGATCCGGCGCGAGGATGCGTCTGGCATCACCGGGCGAGCCGCGCTAGAACCCCCCTCGATCGCAGCCTCCACAGGGGGGCATGCGTCCGACGCGAGGAAAGGGGCGGCCTGCCATGTCCGATTTGCGCAAAGTCAGCATCGACGGAAAGGTCATCGAAGTGCCGGGGGCGATGACGCTCATCCAGGCCTGCGAGACCGCGGGGATCGAAATCCCCCGTTTCTGCTATCATGAGAGGCTGACCATCGCGGGCAACTGCCGCATGTGCCTCGTCGAGGTCGTGGGCGGTCCGCCCAAGCCCGCCGCTTCCTGCGCCATGCAGGTCAAGGATTTGCGGCCCGGGCCCGAAGGCGCACCGCCGCAGGTCAAGACCAACTCGCCCATGGTCAAGAAGGCCCGCGAGGGGGTGATGGAGTTCCTGCTCATCAACCATCCGCTCGATTGCCCGATTTGCGACCAGGGCGGCGAATGCGACCTGCAGGATCAGGCGATGGCCTACGGCGTCGACTTCTCGCGCTTCCGCGAGCCCAAGCGCGCCACCGAGGATCTCGATCTCGGCCCGCTGGTCGAGACGCACATGACGCGCTGCATCTCCTGCACCCGTTGCGTGCGTTTCACCACCGAAGTGGCGGGTATCTCTCAGATGGGCCAGACCGGGCGCGGCGAAGATGCGGAGATCACCTCCTATCTCGGCCAGACGCTCGATTCGAACCTGCAGGGCAACATCATCGACCTGTGCCCGGTGGGCGCGCTGGTCTCCAAGCCCTATGCCTTCAACGCCCGTCCTTGGGAGTTGACCAAGACCGAGACCATCGACGTGATGGACGCGCTCGGCTCTTCGATCCGGGTCGACACCAAGGGCCGCAAGGTCATGCGCATCCTGCCGCGCAACCATGATGGCGTGAACGAGGAGTGGCTGTCCGACAAGGCCCGCTTCGTGTGGGATGGTCTGTCGCGCCAGCGGCTCGATAGCCCCTATATCCGCGAGAATGGCAAGCTGCGCCGCGCCGAGTGGCCCGAGGCGCTCGCCGCCGCCGCCGCCGCCATGAAGGGCCGCAAGACCGTCGGTCTCGTGGGCGATCTTGCCCCGACCGAAGCAGCCTTCGCGCTCAAGCAGCTGATCGAAGGTCAGGGCGGCGTCGTCGAATGCCGCACCGACGGGGCCAAGCTGCCCGCCGGCAACCGTTCGGCCTATGTCGGCACGGCGCGGATCGAGGATCTCGATACCGCCCGTCACATCATGCTGATCGGCACCAATCCCGCTGTCGAAGCGCCGGTGCTCAACGCCCGCATCCGCAAGGCATGGCTTGCCGGGGCGAATGTCGGTCTGGTCGGCGAGCCCGTCGACCTGACCTATGAATACAGCCACATCGGCACCGGCCGCGCGCCGCTGGCGCAGACCATCGAACACAAGTTCACCCGCATTCTCGACGAAGACTCGGTCGTGATCGTGGGGCAGGGCGCGCTGACCGGCGCCGATGGCGAGGCGGTTCTGTCTTACGCCATGGAGCTGGCGACGCGCACCAAGAGCAAGTTCCTCGTGCTGCATTCGGCCGCGAGCCGGGTCGGCGCGATGGATGTCGGTGCGGTGTCCGAGGCCGGCATCGAAGCCGCGCTCGAGAGCGCCGAGGTCGTCTACAACATGGGGGCCGACGAGGTTGCCCTGCCGTCGGGGGCCTTCGTGATCTATCAGGGCAGCCACGGCGACCGGGGCGCGCATCGCGCGGACCTGATCCTGCCGGCGGCGGTCTGGGTCGAGGAGCAGGGCCTCTTCGTGAACACCGAGGGCCGACCGCAACTGGCGCAGCGGGCCGGTTTCGCCCCGGGGCAGGCCAAGGAAAACTGGGCTATCCTGCGCGCGCTGTCGGCCGAGTTGGACGCGGTGCAGCCATGGAACAGCCTTGCGCAGCTGCGTCAGGCCATGGTGGCGGCACATCCGCATCTGGCCCGCATCGACGAGGTGGCCGAGAACGATTGGCAGCCGCTGGCGCTGGGGTCGATGGACGAGAGCTTGGGCGATTTCCAGAGCATCGTCGCCGAGCACTACCTCACCAACCCCGTCGCCCGCGCCAGCGAGTTGATGGGCGAGCTTGCGGGCAAGGCCCGTGCGCGTCGGCAGCAAAAGATCGCGGCCGAGTGAGGATGCGCGCCGCCTTCCTTTGGTCCCTGACGGCCCTCGTGGCCGGTTGCGCCGAGGTGGATGCCTCGGCGGGGCGGGGCGAGGCGGGCGCGCCCAAGCACGATGGCGTCGAGACGCGTCTGCTCGACGGGGACCTCGTGAATTTTCACGTCGCGATGAGCGGCGGCGCCAAGGCCGAGGACGTGATCGCCTATGCCGAGTGTGCGGCGGCGCAATATGCGTTGATCCGCGGCTTCGGATTTGCGCGCCACATCCGCACGCAACTCGATGAATCGGCTGGAAACTGGCGCGCCGATGCTGTTTACACCATCTCGCCGGCCCTGCCTGAAGGGCTACGCACGATCGATGCCGAAGTCACCGTCCAGAACTGCGGTCTGAACGGCATCCCGACGGTCTGAGGGAAGCACCATGGTCGAATTCTTCACCGAAACCAGCCTCGGGCAAGTGCTGCTGATCCTCGGGCAATCGCTCCTGCTGATCGTGCCGCTGCTCGTGGCCCTCGCGTTCCTGCTGCTGGTCGACCGCAAGGTCTGGGCCGCCGTGCAGATGCGTCGCGGACCCAACGTTGTCGGGCCTTTCGGCTTGATGCAGAGCTTTGCCGACTTTCTGAAGTACATCGTCAAGGAAGTGATCGTCCCCGCCGGGGCCGACCGGCCGGTGTTCTTCCTCGCGCCGATGATCTCCTTCGTCATGGCGGTTGTGGCCTGGGCCGTGATCCCCTTCGCCGACGGCTGGGTGCTGGCTGATCTCAACGTGGCCATCCTTTACGTCTTCGCCGTCTCCTCGCTCGAGGTCTACGGCGTGATCATGGGCGGATGGGCCTCGAACTCCAAGTATCCGTTCCTCGGCTCGCTGCGCTCGGCCGCGCAGATGATCTCCTACGAGGTTTCTCTCGGCCTGATCATCATCGGCATCGTCATCTCGACCGGCAGCATGAACTTCGGGTCGATCGTTGCGGCGCAGGACGGCGATTTCGGGCTGCTGAACTGGTACTGGATCCCGCATTTTCCGATGCTGTTCCTGTTCCTGATCTCGGCCATGGCAGAGACCAACCGCCCGCCCTTCGACCTTCCGGAGGCCGAATCCGAGCTCGTCGCCGGTTATCAGGTCGAATATTCCTCGACGCCGTTCCTGCTGTTCATGATCGGTGAATACGTGGCCATCGTGCTGATGTGCGCTCTGGTGTCGCTGATGTTCTTCGGCGGCTGGCTGTCGCCCATTCCCGGCCTGCCCGACGGCGTGCTGTGGATGGCTCTCAAGATGGTCTTCGTCTTCTTCATCTTCGCGATGGTGAAGGCGATCACCCCGCGCTACCGCTACGACCAGCTGATGCGGCTGGGCTGGAAGGTGTTCCTGCCGATGTCGCTCGCTTGGGTCGTGATCGTGGCCTTCCTCGCGAAATTCGAGGTCCTGGGCGGGTTCTGGGCCCGCTGGACCCTGGGAGTCTGAGCATGACGCAGATCGACTACACCCGCGCCGCCAAGTATT
This sequence comes from uncultured Limimaricola sp., assembly GCF_964022235.1. Lineage (NCBI taxonomy): Bacteria > Pseudomonadati > Pseudomonadota > Alphaproteobacteria > Rhodobacterales > Paracoccaceae > Limimaricola > uncultured Limimaricola sp. The sequence goes on from NZ_CAXHZL010000020.1 coordinate 11,634, forward strand.
TCCTGCTGCAGGATTTCGCCAAGGGCATGAAGCTGGGGCTGAAGTATTTCTTCGCCCCCAAGGCCACGGTGAACTACCCGCACGAGAAGGGGCCTCTGTCGCCGCGTTTCCGGGGCGAGCACGCGCTGCGTCGCTACCCTTCGGGCGAAGAGCGCTGCATAGCTTGCAAGCTGTGCGAAGCGGTCTGCCCCGCGCAGGCGATCACTATCGACGCCGAACCGCGCGAGGACGGCTCGCGCCGCACCACGCGCTACGACATCGACATGACGAAATGCATCTACTGTGGTTTCTGTCAGGAAGCCTGCCCGGTGGATGCGATCGTCGAAGGGCCGAACTTCGAGTACTCGACCGAGACGCGTGAGGAGCTCTACTACGACAAGGACAAGCTGCTGGCGAACGGCGACCGTTGGGAAGCCGAGATCGCCCGCAACCTCGAGCTCGACGCGCCGTATCGCTGAACAGGATAGGGCCATGACCGATCAGAATCCCTTCGCGCAGATGATGAAGATGGGCCAGGACTGGGCCCAGAAGATGAATCCCGCGCTAGAGAGCTTCACGCCGAAGGGCTTCGAGCAGCTCTGGCCGACGATGCCCAAGGACATGATGGAAGCGTTCATGGGACGCACCCTCAACCCCGAAGGCCTCGACGCGAAGACGCGGCTGCTGCTGACGCTGACCGGTCTGACCATCCTCGGCGCACAGGCCGAATCCCAAGTCCGTCTGACCGTGCGTCATGCACGAGAGGCGGGCGCCACGAAACAGGAGATCGCCGAGACAATCGCCCAGGCGGGCATGTTCGGCGGCGTGCCCGCGATGACCAAGGCGATGGAACTTGCCACCGAAGCCATGGACGAGGACACCGGAAAGGACACCGCACGATGACCGCCGCCGCCATCATCTTCTACCTCTTCGCGATTTCGACCGTGGTGGGCGGTCTGTTCACCGTCGTCGCGCGCAATCCAGTGCACTCGGTGCTCTGGCTGATCCTCGCCTTTCTGAGTTCGGCGGGGCTGTTCGTTCTGGTCGGCGCCGAATTCGTGGCGCTGCTCCTGGTCATCGTCTATGTCGGCGCCGTCGCGGTGCTGTTCCTCTTCGTGGTGATGATGCTCGACATCGATTTCGCCGAGCTCAAGGCGGAGATGGCCAAGTACATGCCGCTGGCGCTGTTGATCGGCGTGGTCCTGTTGATGCAGCTGGCACTCGCATTCGGCGTCTGGGATTACTCCGAGGGCTATGACGAACGGCTCGCGGCACCCTTCGTCTTCGACATCGAGAACACCCAGCTTCTGGGTCTGCTGATCTACGATCGCTACATCCTGCTGTTCCAGCTTGCCGGCCTCGTGCTGCTGGTGGCGATGATCGGCGCGATCGTGCTGACGATGCGGCACCGCAAGGACGTGAAACGTCAGGACATTCTGGCGCAGATGTATCGCGATCCGGCCAAGGCGCTGGAACTCAAGGACGTGAAGCCCGGCCAGGGCCTCTGATAGACCGCGAACGGGCAAAAGCCCGGAGGGACAATGATGGACGCTTATCTCGCTGAAGCCCCGATAGGGCTCGAACATTATCTCACGGTCGCGGCGGCGCTGTTCGTCATCGGCATCTTCGGGCTGTTCCTGAACCGCAAGAACGTCATCATCATCCTGATGTCGATCGAGCTGATGCTGCTCGCGGTGAACATCAACTTCGTCGCCTTTTCGGCCTATCTGGGCGATCTGGTGGGGCAGGTCTTCACGCTCTTCGTGCTGACCGTCGCGGCCGCGGAGGCCGCGATCGGCCTCGCGATCCTCGTCTGCTTCTTCCGGATCCGCGGCACCATCGACGTCGAAGACGTCAACGTGATGAAAGGCTGAGGCGCTCATGGAAACGATCATCCTCTTCGCGCCGCTCGTTGGCGCATTGATCGCGGGCTTCGGCTGGCGGCTGATCTCGGAGGCGGGCGCGCAGTGGGTCGCGACCTCTCTGGTCGGCCTCGCCTGCCTGCTGTCCTGGATCGTGTTTCTGGGCTTTGACGGCCAGATGGAGCAGATCCAGATCCTGCGCTGGATCGAAAGCGGCAGCCTCGCCACAGACTGGGCGATCCGGCTCGACCGGCTGACCGCCACCATGCTGATCGTGATCACCACGGTCTCGTTCCTCGTGCACCTCTACAGCTTCGGCTACATGGCGCATGACGAGAACTTCCGCCCCGGCGAAAGCTATCGGCCGCGTTTCTTTGCCTATCTGTCGTTCTTCACCTTCGCGATGCTGTCGTTGGTCACCGCCGACAACCTAGTACAGATGTTCTTTGGCTGGGAAGGTGTGGGCGTCGCCTCCTATCTTTTGATCGGCTTCTATTTCCGCAAGCCGAGCGCCAACAACGCCGCGATGAAGGCTTTCATCGTCAACCGCGTCGGCGACTTCGGCTTCGCGCTCGGCATCTTTGCGCTGTTCTTTCTCGCGGATTCGATCAACTTCTCGGACATCTTTGGCGAGGCTCCGGCCATCGCCCGCATGAAGCTCGAGTTCCTCGGAATGGAGTTCCGCGCGGTCGAGATCGTGTCGCTGCTGCTGTTCGTCGGCGCGATGGGCAAGTCGGCGCAGCTGCTGCTGCACACCTGGCTGCCCGACGCGATGGAAGGCCCGACCCCGGTGTCGGCGCTGATCCACGCCGCGACCATGGTGACGGCGGGCGTGTTCCTCGTCTGCCGCATGTCGCCGATCCTCGAATTTGCGCCCGATGCCAAGGCGATCATCGTCTTCATCGGTGCTTCGACCGCGTTCTTTGCCGCGACCGTCGGTCTCGTGCAGAACGACATCAAGCGCGTCATCGCCTATTCGACCTGTTCGCAGCTGGGCTACATGTTCGTGGCCGCGGGCTCGGGCGTCTACTCGGTGGCGATGTTCCACCTCTTCACCCACGCCTTCTTCAAGGCGTTGCTGTTCCTCGGGGCCGGCTCGGTCATCCACGCGATGCACCATGAGCAGGACATGCGGAACTATGGCGGTCTGCGCAAGAAGATCCCCTATACCTACTGGGCGATGATGATCGGCACGCTGGCCATCACCGGCGTCGGCATCCCGCTTACCTCGATCGGCTTCGCAGGCTTCCTGTCCAAGGATGCGATCATCGAGAGCGCCTATGCTGGGGCCACGCCCTATGCCTTTTGGCTCTTGGTGCTCGCCGCCGCGATGACGAGCTTCTATTCGTGGCGCCTGATGTTCATGACCTTCTTCGGCAAGCCGCGCGGCGATCACCACACCCACGACCATGCGCATGAAAGCCCCGGCGTCATGCTGGTGCCTCTGGGCGTGCTGTCGCTCGGTGCGATCTTCGCGGGTATGCTGTGGTACGCACCCTTCTTCGGCGATGAGGCCCGGATGCAGCGCTTCTTCGGGATGCCGGTCACGGTGGCCGAGCACGGCGCGGAAGACGAGGGCCATGGTCCGGTCGACGCGGTTGCCTCTCTGGTCGAAGGCGATCTCGAGCACGCCGCCGAAGCGGTCGTGGCCGAGACCCTGACCGAGGGCGAGCACGCCGACATGGGCGAAGAGGCGCATGTGCCGACCGCCGCCGAAGCAGCTGCCTCGCGGCCGGGAATGGGGGCCATCTACATGGCGCCTGGCAACGACGTGATCGACGAGGCGCACCACGCCCCGGTCTGGGTCAAGGTCAGCCCGTTCATTGCCATGCTGCTGGGCCTGAGCCTTGCTTGGTTGATGTACATCCGTCGGCCCGAACTGCCCGCGGCCCTCGTGCGCAACCAGCGTCCGCTCTACAACTTCCTGCTCAACAAGTGGTACTTCGACGAGCTTTACGACTTCCTGTTCGTGCGTCCGGCCCAGGCCATTGGCCGGTTCCTGTGGACCCGCGGCGACGGCAACGTCATCGACGGCGGCATCAACGGCGTGGCGATGGGCATCGTGCCCTTCTTCACCCGCCTCGCGGGCCGCGCGCAGAACGGATACGTGTTTACCTACGCCTTCGCGATGGTTCTGGGCCTAGCCCTGATCCTGACCTGGATGACCTTGGCCGGGGGGGCCGAATAACAGATGGGCAACCTTCTCTCTCTGACCACCTTCATCCCGCTTCTGGGCGCCGGCATCCTCGCGCTGTTCCTGCGCGGCGATGATCACGCGGCACAGCGCAACGCCAAGTGGGTGGCGCTGGCCACGACCGTCTTCACCTTCGCGGTCTCGCTGTTCATCCTCGCAGGCTTCAAGGCCGACGCGCCGGGCTTCCAGTTCGTTGAAGACCGCCAGTGGCTCCTCGGCATGCGCTACAAGTTGGGCGTCGACGGCATCTCGCTGCTCTTCGTGATGCTCACCACATTCCTGATGCCGCTCGTCATCGCCGCCTGCTGGGACGTGACGCACCGGGTCAAGGAATACATGATCGCTTTCCTGGTGCTCGAGACGCTGATGATCGGCGTGTTCGTGGCGCTGGATCTTGTGCTGTTCTACCTGTTCTTCGAGGCGGGCCTGATCCCGATGTTCCTGATCATCGGCATCTGGGGCGGCAAGAACCGGATCTACGCCTCGTTCAAGTTCTTCCTCTACACCTTCCTTGGCTCGGTGCTGATGCTGGTGGCGATGGTGGCGATGTTCGCGCAGGCTGGCACCACCGACATCCCGACGCTGATGGCCTACAACTTCTCCTCCGCCGATTTCCCGATCCTGGGCGTGCAGATCGTCGGCGGGGTACAGACGCTGCTGTGGTTCGCCTTCTTCGCGTCCTTCGCGGTGAAGATGCCGATGTGGCCGGTCCATACTTGGCTGCCCGATGCACACGTGCAGGCGCCGACCGCCGGTTCGGTCGTCCTCGCCGCGATCCTGCTGAAGATGGGCGGCTACGGCTTCCTGCGGTTCAGCTTGCCGATGTTCCCGGTCGCCTCCGACATCTGGGCACCGCTGGTGCTGTGGCTCTCGGCCATCGCCATCGTCTACACATCGCTCGTGGCGCTGGTGCAAAATGACATCAAGAAGCTGATCGCCTACAGCTCCGTCGCCCACATGGGCTTCGTCACCGCGGGCATCTTCGCGCTGAACCAGCAGGGCCTCGACGGGGCGGTGTTCCAGATGATCAGCCACGGCTTCATCTCGGGCGCGCTCTTCCTTGGTGTCGGTGTCATCTATGACCGCATGCACACCCGCGAGATCGAGGCCTATGGCGGCCTCGTGAACCGGATGCCGGCCTATGCCGCCGTGTTCCTTCTGTTCACCATGGCCAACGTCGGTCTGCCGGGCACATCGGGCTTCGTGGGTGAATTCCTGACGCTGATGGGCATGTTCCAGGCCAACACCTGGGTCGCGGCGATTGCCACCACGGGCGTCATCTTCTCGGCGGCCTATGCGCTGTTCCTCTACCGCAGGGTCGTCATGGGCGACCTGATCAAGGAAAGCCTCAAGTCGATCACCGACATGACCGCCCGCGAGAAATGGATCTTCGCGCCGCTCGTCGTGATGACCCTGCTGCTCGGCGTCTATCCGAGCCTCGTCACCGACATCACCGGCCCGAGCGTCGCCCGTCTCGTGGATCAGGTCGAGGTCGCGGTCGCGGCGCATGGCTCCGAGAATGCCATCGCCTCGGCGACCACCGCGGCCCCGGCACAGCACTAAGGACCAGGACACATGTTCTCACTCGATCTTCAGACCGTCCTGCCCGAGGTGATCCTTGCGGTCTACGCGATGGTCGCCCTCATGGCGGGCGTCTACACCACCAAGGACAAGTCCGCCGGCATCCTGATCTGGGCGACGGCGGCGATGTTCGCCCTCATGGCCTTCCTCATCGCCACCCGCGAGGGCACCGACCCGGCCTTCCTTGGCAGCTTTGTCGACGACGGATTCGCCCGCTTCTCCAAGGTAACGATCCTGCTCTCGGCGGCGATCGTGCTGGTGATGAGCCAGGAATACCTCGCGCGTCGCAACCTGCTGCGCTTCGAATACCCGGTGCTCGTGACCCTCGCCGTGGTGGGCATGATGGTCATGGTTTCGGCCAACGACCTGATGGTGCTCTACATGGGCATCGAGCTGCAGTCGCTCGCCATGTATGTCGTGGCCTCGCTGCGTCGCGATAGCGAGAAGTCGACCGAAGCCGGTCTCAAGTACTTCGTACTGGGCGCGCTGTCGTCGGGCCTGATGCTTTATGGTGCTTCGCTGGTCTACGGCTTTGCCGGCACCACGCAATTCGAGGGCATCTTCCTCGCCACGTCCCTAGACGTGCCGCTTGGCCTGCTGTTCGGCCTCGTCTTCCTAATGGTGGGCTTCGCGTTTAAGGTTTCGGCGGCTCCGTTCCACATGTGGACGCCCGACGTCTACGAAGGTGCGCCGACGCCGGTGACCGCCTTCATGGCGACCGCTCCCAAGATGGCCGCCATCGCGCTCTTCGCTCGGGTCGTCTTCGACGGCTTCGGCGGCATCGTCGGCGATTGGCAGCAGATCATCGCCTTCCTGTCGGTGGTCTCCGTGTTCTGGGGCGGCGTCGCCGCGATCGGCCAGACCAACATCAAGCGCCTGATGGCCTATTCCTCGATCGCCCACATGGGCTTTGCGCTGATGGGTCTTGCCTCGGGCACTGCCTTCGGCGTGCAGGCGATGCTGATCTACATGGCGATCTACGTCACCATGAACATCGGCACCTTCGCCTTCATCCTCTCGATGGAGCGCGATGGCCGCCCGGTGACCGACATCAATTCGCTGCACATGTATTCGCGCTATGCGCCGATGCGGGCGCTGGCGATGCTGGTGCTGCTGTTCAGCCTCGCCGGTGTGCCGCCGATGGTCGGTTTCTTCGGCAAGCTCTACGTGCTGCGCGCGGCCTATGAGGGCGGGCTGACCTGGCTTGCGATCCTCGGCGTGATCGCCTCGGTCATCGGCGCGTTCTACTATCTGCGCATCGTCTACTACATGTACTTCGGCGAGGAGCGCGAGGCGCTCGACACCGGCACCTCTCCGCTGCTGTGGGGTGTGCTCATGGCGTCGGCGGCGATCATGGTCTTTGGCGTGATCAACCTCTTCGGCATCGAGTCGCTGGCTGCGGCCGCGGCGGCGACCCTTGTCAACTGACGCAACCTCCCGCGGGCTCTGGCCCGAGGGGTGGGAGCGGGTCGTGCTCGACACCGTCGACAGCACCATGGCCGAGGCCGCGCGACGCGCGGCCTCTGGTCTTGACGGGCCGACTTGGATCATGGCGCACGAACAGACGGCGGGACGCGGCCGTCGGGGCCGCGACTGGACCAGTGAACGCGGCAACCTCGCCGCGACCCTCGTTTACCGCCCCGAGGCCACGCCAGCCGAGGCCGCGCGCCGCAGCTTCCTTGCCGCCGTGGCGCTGTTCGAGACGCTGGCAATCCACGTCGACCGCACCCGGCTCTCGCTGAAATGGCCCAACGACGTGCTGATGGACGGCGGCAAGGTCGCGGGCATTCTCTTGGAGAGCGCGGGGCAGGGGCCTTACGTCGACTGGCTCTCGATCGGCATCGGCGTGAACCTCGCTGTCCGGCCCAAAGGCGTGCGCGACGCCGCGTTTCCGCCGGTGGCGGTGGCCGACAATGGCGGGCCGCTGATCGATCCCGAGGATTTCCTGACCCATCTCGCCGACGCTTTCGCCACCGAGGAGGGCAAGCTTGACGCCTTCGGCTTTGCGCGTATCCGCGAGGACTGGCTGCGCCATGCCGCCCGGTTGGGCGAAGTCATTACGGCGCGCACGGGGGCCGAGGAGGTCACCGGCGTGTTCGAGACGGTAGATGATGCGGGCAACCTGATGCTTCGCACGCCCAAGGGCCCGCGTGCGATAAGCGCCGCCGACGTGTTTTTCTGAAGGGGGTCGGGGATGCTTCTGGCCATCGATTGCGGCAATACCAACACCGTGTTTTCGATCTGGGACGGGGAACGGTTTCTCGCGACCTGGCGCACCTCGACCGAATGGCAGCGCACGGCTGACCAGTATTTCGTCTGGCTTTCGACTCTGATGAAGATCGGCGGCATCGAAGCGACGATTGACGAGATGATCATATCTTCGACCGTGCCGCGCGTGGTGTTCAACCTGCGTGTCCTGGCAGATCGCTACTTCGGCTGCCGCCCCCTCGTGGTGGGCAAGCCCGAATGCCGCCTGCCGGTGGCCCCCCGCGTCGACGCGGGCACCCAAGTGGGCCCCGACCGGCTGGTGAACACGGCGGGCGCATGGGATCGCCATGGCGGCGACCTCGTGGTGGTGGATTTCGGGACGGCGACGACCTTCGACGTGGTCGGGCGTGACGGGGCCTATGTCGGCGGGGTGATCTCGCCCGGGGTCAACCTGAGCCTTGAGGCCTTGCACCAGGCGGCGGCGGCCTTGCCGCATGTCGATGTGAGCAAGCCCGAGAAAGTGATTGGCACCAACACGGTGGCCTGCATGCAGTCCGGCATCTTCTGGGGCTACGTCGGCTTGGTGCGCGGAATATGCGACCGGATCAGGGCGGAGCGCGAGCGCCCGATGCGGATCATCGGAACCGGGGGGCTTGCGCCTCTCTTCGCGCAGGGCGACATGCTGTTCGACGATATCGAAGAAGACCTTACGATGCACGGGCTGACCGTCATCCACAGATATAACAAGGAGACCGCATGAGCGGCGAAAGACTGATCTACCTTCCTCTCGGCGGCGCCGGCGAGATCGGCATGAACGCCTATGTCTACGGCTATGGCAAACCGGGGCAGGAACGGCTGATCGTCGTCGATCTCGGCGTGACCTTCCCCGACATGGACACCACGCCGGGCGTTGACCTGATCATGCCCGACATCTCGTGGCTCGAGGCGCGCAAGGACCGCATCGAGGCTATTTTCATCACCCATGCCCATGAAGACCACGTGGGCGCGGTCGGCCACTTCTGGAAGCGCCTCGGCGCCACCATGCACGCGCGCAAGTTCACCGCCGCGATCGCACGCCACAAGCTCGACGAGCACGGCGCGCCCGAGAGCGTGCTAAACGTCGTCGAGCCTTGGCCCGCCGTCGTGAATGCTGGCCCCTTCAAGGTCGGCTTCGTGCCGATCAGCCACTCGATCCCCGAAAGCTCGGGCCTCGTGATCGACAGCCCCGAAGGCCGGGTGCTGCACTCGGGCGACTTCAAGGTCGACCACACCCCGGTGGTGGGCGAGCCTTTCAACCCCGACCTCTGGGCCGAGGTGTCCAAGGGCGGCGTCAAGGCGCTGATCTGCGACTCGACCAACGTGTTCTCGCCGCAGCCCGGCCGCTCGGAAGCGACGCTGGCACCCGAGATCGAAAAGCTGATTTCGGCACAGCCGGGCATGGTCGTCGCCACGACTTTCGCCTCGAACGTGGCCCGCCTCAAGACGATCGCCATCGCCGCCGACCGCGCCGGGCGTACCGTCTGTCTTCTGGGTCGCGCCATGCGCCGCATGGTCGAGACGGCGACCGAGTGCGGCCTGCTGCACGGGTTTCCCAAGACCGTTGGCCCCGAAGAGGCCGCCTCGATCCCGCGCGAGAAGCTGCTGCTGCTCGTCACTGGCAGCCAAGGCGAACGCCGCGCCGCCAGCGCCCAACTGGCGCAGGGCTCTTACCTCGGGCTGAAGCTGCAGGAGGGTGACAGCTTCCTGTTTTCCTCGCGGACCATTCCGGGCAACGAGCGCGGCGTCATCAAGATCATGAACCAGCTCTCCGAAAAGGGCGTGGATGTGATCGAGGACACGCACGGGCTGTTCCACGTCTCGGGCCACGCCAACCGTCCCGACCTGCAACTGCTGCATGACATCGTGCGTCCGCAATTCCTCGTGCCGATGCATGGTGAGCACCGTCACCTGCGCGAGCACGTGAAACTTGGCCTCGAGCGCGGCCTTCCGGGGATCGTCGCGGTCAACGGCATGATGCTGGACCTGTCGGGCAACGCGCCCAAGGTGGTCGAGTATGTCGACACCGGCCGCAGCTATCTCGACGGCTCGGTGATGATCGGCGCGATGGACGGCATCGTGCGCGACCGGATCCGCATGTCTCTCAACGGTCATGTCACCGTCACGATGATCGTCGATGAGAACGACGAACCCCTGGGCGATCCGTGGTGCGAGATCATGGGCCTGCCAGAGACGGGCCGCTCCAAGGCCAAGCTGGTGGAAACGTTGGAATCCGATCTGGCTGCCTTCGTGAACAAGGCGGGCCGCCGGATGATGCGCGACGAGGACAAGCTCGACCGCGAGCTCAAGCGGATCGCACGTTCGACCACGCAGGCCGAGACTGGCAAGAAGCCCGAGGTCAACGTCGTGGTCAGCCGCCTGAGCTGATTGCGGGAAGCTGGGCCGGGGGCGTCGCGCTCCCGGTCTGTCGCCGACCCGACGGATGTAAAAAGGGGAGCCCTGGGGCTCCCCTTTTGTCATTCCGATATCTGCGTGAAGTGCCGCCGGTACGAGGCTGGGACGGCCCGGCCCCCGAGCCAGAGGTTCATCCGCTGCAGACGTAGACGGCGCTGCCGATCACCACGACAGAGGCCGCCGCCGCGCCGATGGCCACGGGGCCGGTGAGCGCCGCCGTAACGCCAGGAGCGGCCGTGCCGATGCTCGTCGCCAGCCACTCCGCTGTGCCCTTCAGAACCAGCGCGCCCGAGCTGTGCAGCAGGCGCTGCGGTTCGGCCACGGCTTCGGCGGGCGTGGGCGGCGGCGTCAGGACCAGCCCGGCCAGCGCCGCGCCGGTGTCGATCGCACCGTCGGCGGCAGCGTTGACGCGGTCGCATGTGGTGACGCTGCATTGCGCGGTGGCCCCGCGTTCGCCCGGCACCAGCAGCCAGCCGTCGTCATCGGGATCGGGGTCGAGGCAGTAGCCTTCGGTCTCCTCGGGCGGGAGTTCGATCGAGAGGTAAGTGTAAAGCACTCGGCTGTCGCAAGCTGGCGGGGTGCCCCAAGTCTTGTTCCAGACCTTCCCTGGCCAGCGCGAGAGCCTTTCGCGCGTGCCGAGCTTGGTGTCGAAGGCGATGGCGTCGTCATAGGTGACGACGGTCTCGCGCCCGTTGACGGTGGCGGTGCAACGTCGCTCCTCGGCCTGCGCGGGCAGGGCCGGAAGCAGGAGCGCGAGTGCCAAGGCCGGAGCGATGCGCATCATGTGGGGCGCGCCTCAGCCGGCGCGCCGCTCCTCGAAGCTTTTGGCGATGAAGGCGGGGGTATCTTCGCCCATGCCCACGACGTCCTCGTCGCGCGACTCGTGGCGACGACGATCGCGGCCACCGCGGTTGCGATCACGCTCGTTGCCGCGCGGCTCGGAGCGGCGGGCCTCGACGGGGGCGGGCTCGGCTGCCGCTTCGGGCACCGGGGCCAGCTTGGCCTCGACCTTGGGTTCAGGCGTGGGCTCAGGCCTAGCCTCGACTTTCGGCTCGGGCTTGGCCTCCGCTTTCGGCGCAGGCTGTGCCTCGGTCTTGGGTTCCGCCTTGGGGGCCTCGGGCGCCTTCTCGAGCGTGGCCTCGTCGCGGTTGCGCGACCGGGTGCGCGTGCGGGTGCGGCGCGGGCGTTCCTCCTCGGAGGCGGCCTCGGCTGCGGGTGCCGCGGCCTTGGATCCGCGCGGGTCCTCAAGACGCGGGATCGCGTTCTGCACGAGCCGCTCCACGTCCTCGAGGTTCTTCTCGTCGCGCGGGTTACAGATCATGATCGCAGAGCCCTTGCGGCCTGCACGACCGGTGCGGCCGATGCGGTGCACATAGTCCTCGGCGTGGCTCGGCACATCGAAGTTGAACACGTGGCTCACCGCCGGCACGTCGAGACCGCGCGCGGCGACGTCGGAGGCCACGAGGATCTTCACATTGCCGGCGCGGAAACCGTCGAGCGTGCGCGTGCGCTGGCTCTGGTCGAGGTCGCCGTGGATCGGCTCGGCGTCATAGCCGTGCTTCTTGAGGCTCTTGGCCACCACGTCTACGTCCATCTTGCGGTTGCAGAAGATGATCGCGTTGGTGCAGGCCTCGCCTTCGGCGTCGATCAGCGCGCGCAGGAGGTCGCGCTTTTCGGTCGCTTCCTTATCCTTGCGCGAGGCACGAAACATGACCACGCCTTGCTTGATGTTCTCGCCCGTGGTGGCGGCGCGGGCCACCTCGATCTTCTCGGGGTTCGAAAGGAAGGTGTTGGTGATCCGCTCGATCTCGGGCGCCATGGTGGCCGAGAAAAACAACGTCTGGCGCGTGAAGGGCGTCAGACCGAAGATCCGCTCGATGTCGGGGATGAAGCCCATGTCGAGCATCCGGTCGGCCTCGTCGACGACCATGATCTGCACGCCGGTCAACAGCAGCTTGCCGCGCTCGAAATGGTCGAGCAGGCGGCCGGGGGTGGCGATCAGAACGTCGACGCCTTTGTCGATCAGCGTGTCCTGCTCCTTGAACGACACGCCGCCGATGAGCAGTGCCTTGGTGAGCTTGGTGTGCTTGGAATAGGTGTCGAAGTTCTCGGCCACCTGCGCCGCGAGTTCACGCGTCGGGCAGAGCACCAGGGAGCGCGGCATCCGGGCACGGGCGCGACCACGACCCAGAAGCGTGATCATCGGCAGCACGAAGCTCGCGGTCTTGCCGGTGCCGGTCTGCGCGATGCCGAGCACGTCGCGGCCTTCGAGCGCGGGCGGGATCGCGCCCGCTTGGATCGGGGTCGGCGTCTCGTAACCGGCTTCGGCAATCGCCTTGAGCACCTTGGGATCGAGATTGAGGTCGGAGAATTGGGTCATATGAGCCTTTCAGACTGCGGCACCGATTGGCCGCAGGAACAGGCGCGGCCCGCCCGGCCGGATTGCCGGGTCATTCGACTTGGCGTGCCTTAGGCCGAAACCCCGCCGAGGTCAAGATTGACGGGGGAACGGGGCGGGGCGGGGCGCGTTGCGCATCTGAGCCCCGTGACCGGGGTGCCACGAAATTGGAGAGACCGATGATCAAGAAGCATGGCAAGGCGCATTGGAGCGGCGGCATCAAGGATGGCGGCGGCGAGATCTCGACACAGACCGGTGTCCTGAAGGATCAGGCCTACGGCTTCAACGCCCGGTTCGAGGGCGGCCCCGGCACCAACCCCGAGGAGCTGATCGGCGCGGCGCATGCGGCCTGCTACGCGATGGCGCTGTCGCTCGAGCTTGGCAAGGACGAGCTGACCGCCGACGACATCGACGTCCAGTCCACCGTGTCGCTGGAAAAGGTGGGCGAGGGGTTCGAGATCACCAAGATCCACCTCGACGTGACCGCGAAGGTCCCGGGCGCCTCGGAAGAGCAGTTCCGCAAGGCGGCGGAGGCCACCAAGACCGGCTGCCCGGTCTCGAAGCTGTTGAAGGCCGCCGAAATCACGATGGATGCAAGCTTAAGCTCATAAAAAGTTAATGGACCTTATAAGGTGCGCGTCAATAGACGCGCACCTCACTCTACCAGTCGATATATGTTGACGATGGATTCGGCCAATTGTCTGCAAGCCATTCATAAACTGTTTTTACCCAATTTTCGTCGCTAGCGGCTTTGGGGCCACAATATCCATTACCAGCTACCCATGTTTCGAACCGGCATGCTAGCCCATCGATATTTGTGCTGCCGAACTCATCTGATAGGAAGGCATAGCCATCTTTAGTGACGCGGAGTTGGCGATGTGCGCTGTCGTCTTTTGACGCCAAAAGACGAGATACATTTTCTTCAGTGAAGTCTGATTGATCGTTAAGATTTATATGCAATTTTCTACCTAAACTTACCCTACACCATCATTTCCTTGGTCGCGGTGAGACGGATCTCGGGGTGATCCCGCTCCACCCGGTCAATGTCCCACTGCATCCGCGTGAGATAGACCAGATCGCCGTCGTTGTCGGTGGCGACGTGCTGCTTGTTCTTGGCGGCAAAAGCTTCGACCGCCGCCTTGTCGCCCGCCATCCAACGCGCCGAGGTGAACTGCGATGGCTCGAAGCGCACCGGAAGCCCGTATTCCAGCTCGATCCGGCTTGCCAGAACCTCGAACTGCAATGCACCGACGACGCCGACGATGAAGCCCGAGCCGAAGGTCGGCTTGAAGACCTTGGCGGCCCCTTCCTCGGCGAACTGGCTCAACGCCTTGTCGAGGTGCTTGGCCTTCATCGGGTCGCCCGCGCGGCAGGTCTGGAGGAGTTCAGGCGCGAAACTCGGGATGCCCGAGACGCGGATGCTCTCGCCCTCGGTCAGCGTGTCGCCGATCCGAAGCTGGCCGTGGTTGGGAATGCCGATGATGTCACCGGCCCAAGCCTCTTCGGCCAATTCGCGGTCCGAGGCGAGAAACAGCACCGGGTTGGTGATTGCCATCTGTTTCTTGGAGCGCACATGGGTCAGCTTCATGCCCCGCTCGAAATGGCCCGACGCAAGCCGCACGAAGGCGACGCGGTCTCGGTGCTTGGGGTCCATGTTGGCCTGCACCTTGAACACGAAGCCCGCGACCTTGGTCTCTTCGGGCGCGATCTCGCGGGGCATCGCTTTCTGGACCTGCGGCTCGGGGCCGTAGGTGCCGATACCCTCCATCAGTTCGCGCACGCCAAAGCTGTTGATCGCCGAGCCGAACCAGATCGGGGTCATATGGCCCTCGAGCACGGCCTGCGGGTCGAGGGCTGGCAATAGCTCGCGCGCCATCTCGACCTCTTCGCGCAGCTTTTCCAAGAGATGCGCGGGCACATGCTCGGCGATCTTCGGATCATCGAGCCCGTCGATGGCGATGCTCTCGGCGACGCGGTTGCGGTCGGCCCGGTCGATCAGCTCGAGCCGGTCGCGCAGCAGATCGTAGCAGCCCAGGAAATCGCGCCCGACGCCGATCGGCCAAGAGGCCGGAGTCACGTCGATGGCGAGGTTCTCCTGAATCTCGTCGATGATCTCGAAGGTGTCGCGGCTCTCGCGGTCCATCTTGTTGCAGAAGGTCAGGATCGGCAGATCGCGGAGGCGGCAAACCTCGAACAGCTTGCGGGTCTGGCTCTCGACGCCCTTGGCGCCGTCGATCACCATCACGGCTGCATCCACCGCCGTCAGCGTGCGGTAGGTGTCCTCGGAGAAATCCGAGTGGCCGGGCGTATCGACGAGGTTGAACCGAAAGTTCTTGAAGTCGAAGGACATCGCCGAGGCCGAGACCGAGATGCCGCGGTCCTTTTCCATCTGCATGAAGTCCGAACGCGTGCGCCGCGCCTCGCCCTTTGCGCGGACCTGACCCGCCATCTGGATCGCGCCCCCGAACAACAGGAACTTCTCGGTCAGCGTGGTCTTGCCGGCGTCGGGATGCGAGATGATCGCAAAGGTCCGGCGGCGGGCGATTTCGGGCGGGAGGGCGGGGCGGTTGTCCATGTCCGCGCTATAGAGGCTGTGCGCGCGGGGGGCAATCGTCCGGCTGCGGCCTAAAGCCCCGAGGCACGCCGCAGCAGCGCCACGGCGTCGGGCCCGGTCAGAAGGCTCTCGGAGACCTCGTAGGACAAATGCTGCGGCGTGGCATGGCGCGCGGTGCCGCCAGGCAGCGCGCCCATGGTGCGGTGATCGACCAGCAGCGATTCCGCGGCGATGCCCTCGGCATAGACGATTTGGTGGTCGTCGAAGACCAGCTGGTAATACTCGGCGAAGCCGCCGTCGCTCTGTACCACGCTGTCACCGTTGATGAGATGGCGCACCCGCACCATCAATTCGGCCCGGCCCGCGCCGACGTGATCCTCGCGCTGCCACACGAAGATGCGGTGATCGGGGCTGAGCCAGAGGTCGCGCGCATTGTGCAGCGCCCCCTCACGGATCAGAACCGGCGCGAACCGTCCCGTCGCACGCAGCGTGGTCTGGCCGATCCAGCGCAGAACCTGCGGGCCGTCGTCGCGTGTCAGAATCCTGTCACCGGGGGAGAGCCGTTCGACCGGCACCTGCGCGCCGCTGGCCAGCGCGATATGCGTGCCACGGGTGAAGGACACACAGGCCAGCTGTGCCAGACGGGCCGTGCCTGCATGGCGGTCGATCCCTACGAGGCGGTAGTCCTCGCCCTGCAGCAACCGCCCCAATGGCAGCAGGTAGACGGCATGCGCCGCGCCTGCCTCGACCTCGACGAGTACGATCACCTCGCTCGCCGCCCCGTCGCGCGCCATCAATGTGAGGCAACTGTCGATATGCAACATTCGTCCGGTCTGTTCGTCCGCCGCGCCCTCGACGACCCGAAAGCTGGCGTCGCTGTCGGCGCGCAGCGTCAGCCGCCGCCCCGGTGTCTTGGCCTCGACGCGGTAGACATCGTCCAACACAAGCTCGTCGGCAAAGCTCATCGGGTCGCCCTGCGCCACGCCCTGCGCCACGCGCAGATCGGCCGCGTCGAAAACCATCAGGTGCTGCAGCTCGGTCACGTCGGTCATCTGTGTTCCTGACTGGCGGCGCTCGACGGGCGATCATTGCCCGGCGCGCAGCCCGATGCTAGGCCATGTGCGTAAACAGGGAGGTATCTGATGGATCTGGGCATCAGGGGTAAACGGGCGCTGGTCTGCGCCTCGTCAAAGGGCTTGGGACGGGGTTGCGCCGAGGCGCTGGCAGAGGCGGGCGTCGATCTGGTGATGAATGCACGCGGCGCCGAGGCGCTGGAGCAGACGGCGCAGGAGATCCGCGACCGCTTCGGCGTCGAGGTCACCACCGTTGCTTGCGACGTGACCACGCCCGAAGGGCAGGACAAGGTGATCGCGGCGGCGCAGGGCGTCGACATTCTCGTCACCAACGCGGGCGGTCCGCCGCCGGGACTATGGACCGACTGGGACCGCGAGGATTTCATCCGCGCGCTCGATGCCAACATGCTCACCCCGATCGCGCTGATGAAGGCGCTGGTGCCCGGGATGATGGATCGTGGCTGGGGCCGGGTGGTCAACATCACTTCGCAGTCGGTAAAATCGCCGATCCCGGCGCTGGGCCTGTCGAATTCGGCGCGCGCCGGCCTCACCGGCTATGTCGCGGGCACATCGCGGCAGGTGGCTCCGTCGGGCGTCACCATCAACAACCTGCTGCCGGGCATCCATGACACCGACCGCGCCGCGTCGCTCGATGGCGGCGTGTCCAAGAAGGAAGGCATCACCGTGGACGAGGCGCGCGCCAAGCGCGAGGCGAGCATTCCGACCCGGCGTTACGGGACGGCCGCCGAGTTCGGCGCGACCTGCGCCTTCCTGTGCTCGCAGCATGCGGGTTTCATGGTCGGTCAGAACGTGCTGCTCGACGGCGGCGTCGGCAACCAGACCATGTAAGCTTGCGGGCGCGGGGCGGTGTTGCTAGGGCAATCCGACGCATTTGATCGGGATTTTACCTTGTCCGAAACTGCCGCCTCCGCCCAGCCTGCCCCTGTCCGGACCGCCGCTGCCGCCCGGCTCGAAATCCGCGATCTCACCCGCGTCTTCGCGGGGCGCGAGGTGGTATCGGGTGTCTCGCTCAAGGTGATGCCGGGGCAGGTGACCTGTCTGCTCGGCCCCTCGGGCTGTGGCAAGTCCACCACGCTTCGGATCATCGCGGGTGTCGACCGGCAGGATGCGGGCGGCGTCTATGTCGACGGTGTGCCGATTTCAGAAGGTGCGCTGCACATGCCACCGGAGGCGCGTGGCATCGGACTGATGTTTCAGGACTTCGCGCTGTTCCCGCATCTCGACGTGGCGCGCAACGTGGGCTTCGGGCTCAAGGGTCCGAAGGCCGAAACCCGCGCCCGCGTCGAGACGCTGCTCGACAAGGTCGGGATGCGCCGCCACATCGACCGCTTTCCGCACGAGCTTTCCGGTGGTGAACAGCAACGCGTGGCGCTGGCGCGGGCATTGGCCCCCAGCCCTCGCATCCTGCTGATGGACGAGCCGTTCTCAGGCCTCGACGACCGGCTGCGCGACGACATCCGCGACGAGACGCTGGCGGTGCTCAAGGCCGAAGGCACGGCGGTGCTTCTGGTCACGCATGAGCCTGCCGAGGCGATGCGCATGGCTGACGAGATCGCGCTTTTGCGCGACGGGCGCGTGGTGCAGCAAGGCGCGCCCTACAATATCTACAACGCGCCGCGCGACCGCGAGGCCGCCGCCTTCTTCTCGGATATCAACGTGATCGAGGGCACCGTGCAGGGGGCGCTTTGCGACACGCCGTTCGGGGATTTCCTGACGCCCGGCCTGCCGGACGGCACCGAGGTCGAGATCGTGATCCGGCCCCAGCACCTGCGCATCGACTTCGACCGCAAGGGGCGTGGGCCGAATCCGACCGCGATCGAGGGCACGCCTGCCTCCGGGACGGTGGAGCGGTCGCGGTATTTGGGCGCATCGAGCCTCGTGGAGTTCCGCATGGACCACGATGGCGAGATCCTGCGCGCCTCGGTGCCGTCGGTATTCCTGCCCAAGCCCGGCACGCGGCTGTGGCTGATGATGCGGCGGGACCGGTGCTTCGTGTTTCCCAAGCGGCGCGCCGGCTGAGATGCGGCTTTGGCTAGCCGCGTGATGCTTCTAGATCCGCCAGCGTCCGGCCTGCCTCATCCACGAACAGCTGCGGCAGCACGCGCAGCGCCGTGATGCGATCGACCCGCAGCTCGGCAAAGCCCTTGTTCGTCTCGCTCCACCCCGCCAAGGTCCAGACCCGGCCCCAGTAGTCGAGCCGCAGCGGGCGCAGCACCTGCGCCGCCTCGGCCCCGTCCGGGCCGCGCAGCGTCACTTGAAGCTTCTGCCGTGCACGGATCGCGGCGCGCAGCGAGGCCATGTGACGGAACCCCGCGATCGCATCGCCCAAAGGCGGGGTGGCAAAGCTCCACCCCCCGGCGCGGCCACGGTCCTCGGGCAGCACCGCGTCGATCCGTCCCGACAGGCTGCGCGCGGCGTCGCGCAACTCGGCATCCTCGGCCTGCGCCACCGCCGCGAGGCCGAGGTGCAGCGCCTCGAGCTCGGTCATGGTGAGGTTCAATGGCGGCAGCGTCACCGCCGCCGTGGCGCGGTAACCCAGACCCCGCCGCCCTTCGATCGGCACACCGGAGGCGATGAGCCGATCCATGTCGCGGTAGATCGTGCGCAGCGACGTGCCCAGCCGCGAGGCGAGATCCTCGGCGCGGTGCAGCCGCCCGTCGCGCAGGATGCGGATCATCTCGACGAGTCGGTCGGCACGGGGCATGGACGATCCTTCTGCTGACACAAACATGGCAACTGACAGGTTTGTGTCAAGAAAAGCGGCGCCGCGCCAGCCGAATGAGGCTTCCGGCCTTTTACCCGGCTGGCAGGGGGCGTATCTGGGGGCTGCGAGACAATGCGCGGCCGCATCGGGCCGCCGGGATGGGAGACACGCCATGCTCAACAATATCGGCCTTCCGGGCCTTCTTCTGATCGCCGTCGTGGTGCTGGTTCTGTTCGGCCGGGGCAAGATTTCCTCGCTGATGGGCGAAGTCGGCAAGGGCATCACCGCCTTCAAGCGCGGCGTCGACGACAGCAAGCGCGAGATCGACGACCACTCGAAGTCGATCAACGAAGCGGGCACCGTGCACGAGCCGGGCACCGTCGAAGACAAGGACCGGGTGTAACCCCGAGACACAGGATAGACCGACATGTTCGATCTGGGCTGGAGCGAGCTTCTGCTGATTGGGGTCGTGGCGCTGATCGTGGTCGGCCCCAAGGACCTGCCCGGCATGTTCCGCGAAGTCGGCCGCTTCACCGGCAAGGCCAAGGCGATGGCGCGCGAGTTCTCGCGGGCCATGGAAGACGCTGCCGATGAAAGCGGCATGCGCGATATCCAAAAGACCATCAAGGCCGCCGCCGACCCCAAGAGCTTTGGCACCGACGCGCTGAAGAAGAACCTCAAATCCGGCGGCGCCAGCAAGCTGTCGGAAGAGCGCGCGGAGACCCGCCGCAAGATCGAGGAGGCCACTGGCAAGGCCGCGACCGAGCGGCAGGCCCGTGAGGCGGCGGTGCCGACCGACGAGGAGCTGGCCGACCTGGAGCCCGAGTTCGAGGCGGCATTCGAGGCCGAGCCGATCAGCGCCCCGGCGGAACCGCTGGGGACCGTGCAAGCGGACGCCACGCGAAAGGATGACACGACATCATGAGCTCTTCCGACGAGATCGAAGACAGCTCGGCACCGCTGATCGAGCATCTGGCCGAGCTGCGCGGTCGTTTGATCCGATCCGTGCTTGCCTTCGTGGCAGGCATGATCGTGTGTTTCACCGTCTGGAATCCGATCTTCGACTTCCTGACCCGGCCCTTGTGTTCGGCCATGGCCGCGCGGGGCCAGGAAGATTGCGGCCTGATCCTGATCGCACTGCAGGAGGGCTTCTTCGTCGCGGTGTCGATTTCGATGCTGGGCGGTCTGGTGCTCGCCTTCCCGGTGATCTCCTACCAGATGTGGCGTTTCGTGGCACCGGGCCTCTACAAGTCCGAGAAGGGCGCGTTTCTGCCCTTTATGATCGCGTCGCCCTTCATGTTCTTTCTCGGCGCATCTTTCGCCTATTACGTCGTCACGCCGCTGGCCTTCGACTTCTTCCTCGGCTTCCAACAACCGGGCAGCCTGACCACCGGGGTCGAGAACGACACCGCCGTGGCGGGCATCGCGTTCCAGGGCTCGGCGCAGGCCTATCTCGCGCTGACCATCAAGTTCATCGTGGCCTTTGGCCTGTGCTTCCAGCTGCCGGTGCTGCTGACGCTGATGGGCAAGGCGGGGCTGGTCTCGGCCAAGGGGCTGGGATCTGTGCGCAAATACGCCGTCGTCGCGATCCTGCTGCTCGCCGCCGTGGCGACGCCGCCGGACGTGGTGAGCCAGGTGATCCTTTTCGTCGTGGTCTACGGGCTCTATGAGATCTCGATCCTCTTGGTGGCACGGGTCGAGCGCAAGCGCGAGGCGCATCTGCGGGCCGAAGGGCTTTGGATCGACGAAGACGAAGATGAGGAGGATGCGAGGTGAGCGGTGACGCGCTCGACCGTATCGCACTGGCGCTGGAGCGGATGAGCCCGCCGCCCCAGCCCGCACCTTCCTTGCAAGGCGCACCTGCCTATATGTGGCAGCCTGCCCCCGACCGCCTGGTCGCGGTGCCACGGGTAAGCCGCGTGGATCTTTCGCTGCTTCTGGGCATCGATCGGGCGCGCGACACGCTGCTCGCCAATACCCGACGCTTTGCGGAGGGGCTGCCCGCGAACAACGCGTTGTTGTGGGGTGCGCGAGGAATGGGAAAGTCGAGCCTCGTCAAAGCGGTACACGGCGCTCTTCAGGCCGAGTTCCCGCATCTCAAGATCGTGGAAGTGCAGCGCGAGGACCTTCAGAGCATCGACCGCTGCCTCGCGATCCTGCGCGCTGCCCCGCAGCGGTTCGTGCTGTATTGCGACGACCTGTCATTCAGCCATGACGACGCGCATTACAAGTCGCTCAAGGCGGTACTCGACGGCGGCATCGAGGGGCGGCCCGAGAACGTGGTGCTCTATGCCACCTCGAACCGGCGTCACCTGATGCCGCGTGACATGATCGAGAATGAGCGTTCCACCGCGATCAGCCCTTCAGAAGCGGTCGAGGAAAAGGTGTCGCTCTCGGACCGCTTCGGCCTTTGGCTCGGTTTTCACCCCTGCGATCAGGACCAGTTCCTGTCGATGGTCCGGGGCTATTGCGATGCTTATGGCGTGGCGATCGACGAGGCACGGCTGCGCGCCGAGGCGATCGAATGGCAGGCAACGCGGGGCGGTCGTTCGGGCCGCGTGGCATGGCAGTTCTTCACCGATCTGGCAGGCCGTGAAGGTGTGAAGATCGGCTGACATTGCCTTGGTCGGAAACGAAAAAGGGCCGCCCATCTGGGCGGCTCTTTTCTTGTGTTCGCCTCAGATCAGGGCAAGTAGCTGGTCGGATCCTGGCTTTCCATGCCCTTGCGGACCTCGAAGTGCAGCAGACTCGGGCTGCCCGACTTCACCTTGCCGATAGTCTGGCCCTTGGTGACGCTGGCACCCCGCTCGACCACGAGATCGACGACATGGGTGTAGACCGTCAACAGCTCGTCGGGATGGCGGATCACGACGATCTGGATGCCTTCGGTGTTGGTGGTGATGGCGGCGACCGTGCCCGCGGCTGCGGCTTTCACGGCGCTGCCCGCGGGCGCGCCGATGTCGATGCCGTCGTTGCGGCCCTTGGAATAGGCGCGGATGATGCTGCCTTGGGCGGGCATCGACATGGCCGAGGCCTTGGGCTTGGACTGCTCGGCCACCGGCTGTGGCGTGGGCGCAGGTGCCGGTGTCGGCGCGGGCGCGGCGGCAGAGGCCGTGGGGGCCGGCGCAGGAGCAGGCGCGACAGGTTCGGGGCGCTCTTCGGGCAACGGTGCGGCTGCCGAAGGCGGCGTCGGGGTCGGG
This sequence comes from uncultured Limimaricola sp., assembly GCF_964022235.1. Classification (NCBI taxonomy): domain Bacteria; kingdom Pseudomonadati; phylum Pseudomonadota; class Alphaproteobacteria; order Rhodobacterales; family Paracoccaceae; genus Limimaricola; species uncultured Limimaricola sp. Next base: position 33,859 of record NZ_CAXHZL010000020.1, read on the forward strand.
CTGCCGGCACCAGGGGCGGTGACGGGCGCAGGCGCCGCGCTGACCGGTGCGGTCTGGGCCGTACCGGCAGGTGGGATGAGCAGGAACTGCCCCTCGCGCACTGCGAGATCCGAGCCGAGGCCGTTCCACTCAGCCAAGCTACGCACCGGAACGTTGTAGAGCCGCGCCACGGAGTAGGCCGTCTCGCCGCGTCCAACCTGGTGCCGCACTGGCTCTTGCCCGCTGGGAAGCGCACGCGGAGCGGTGGGCAGGGAACTGGCCGTCGTGCTCGTCGCCGGTGTCTGGGGCACGGCTGCCGGGGTGACCGGCTGCGATTGGGGTGTCGCCCGGTCAATGGCCGCGCCTGCGAGGGTGGTGACGTCAATCCGGCCAGAACCGGTCGACCCGGTGCTGAAGGGCGGGTTGCTCGGTGTGATCGGACCGGTGGTCTGGGCCCCGGTCGCGGGTGAGGGTTCGGCCACACGGCTCGGCAGGGCGATCACCTCACCGCCGCGCAGCGTGGTGTCGGCGGACACGCCGTTGTAGCGCGCAAGCGAACCGGGCTCGAGCCCGAGGCGCGAGGCCAAAGAGACGACCGAGTCACCTTCGCGTGCCACCGCGACCTGGTAGTTGGGATAAGAGATCACGCCGCGATCGTCGGGGCGGGGGCGCGGCGGCGGGTTCAGCGCGGCGGCCGAGGTATCAAAGCCGTTGCCGATGTCGCGCAGGTCCGGATCGAACGGCTCCGCACAGGCCGCGAGCAGCACCAAAGCAGTGGAGCATGCGAGCGGCCGCCATGCACGGCGAAGTAAGGTGGTCTGCATCGATCTCGTCCTCGTTCCCTCTGTCCCCCGTGTCCCCCGAGGGTTGATACTTGCGGAATGATCCCGCCTCAGTCCTGTCCTAGCCCTTCGACGAGCGGCACGAAGCGCACCGCGCGCAATTCTTCGTAGTCGAAGCCGCTCTCGCTCCGTGTCACCCGGATCAGGCTTTGCACCGTGTCCGACTGGCCGACCGGAAGTACCATGATACCGCCCACGCGAAGCTGCGCCAAGAGCGGGCCGGGCGGATCCTCGGCCGCGGCGGTCACGATGATGCGGTCAAAGGGGGCTTGTTCGGGCAAGCCGAAGGAGCCGTCGGCCGTGATCGCCGTGATGTTGGGCAGATCCATCTCCTCGAAGATGGTCCGGGCTTCGGCCACGAGGCTGCGAAACCGGTCGATGGTATAGATGCGCCGTCCCAGAAGGCTCAGGATCGCGGCCTGATAGCCTGAGCCGCAGCCCACCTCGAGCACCTTGTCGCGCGGCTGCACATCGAGCGCCTGGGTCATCAGCGCCACCACTGACGGCTGGCTGATGGTCTGACCGCAGGCGATGGGTAGCGGCATGTCGGCATAGGCACGCTCGGCGAAAAGGCCTTTCACGAAACGCGCGCGGTCGATCTTTTCCATCGCGTCGAGCACGCGGCCATCGGTCACGCCGTGCGATCGGAGCGCATAGAGAAACCGCATCTTGGCATCGGCGTCAAAGCTCATGCAGCGCCTTCCCCGAGCGCCGCGGTCACGGCGTCGAGCGCGTCATGCGCCGTGAGATCGGCCCGCATCGGCACGACCGAGATGTAGCCGTCGAGATTGTCCTGCGCATCGGTGCCGGGGCCGGTGGGCACGTCCTGCCGCCCGCCACGCACCCACAGAAAGCGCCGTCCCGAGGGCGAGACATGCGGTTCGACGCCAAAGGAGGTCTCGCGGCGGAAGCCCTGCCGCCCGACTTTGAGCCCACGCACCTCCGCGCCCGGCAGAGCGGGAAAGTTGACGTTGTAGAACAGGCGGTAATCGGCTTCGGCGTCCCAGATGGCGTGATCGAGCAGCCGCCGCACTATCGCCGCGCCATGCACCCTCGCCGCATCGAAAGGGTCGTCGCTCTGCGCATTGCCGGGGCCATAGAATTGCGACAGGGCGATCGCGGGCAAACCGTGCAGCGCCGCCTCCATGGCACCGCCGATGGTGCCCGAATACATGGCGTTCTCGGCGGCGTTGTTGCCGCGGTTGACGCCCGAGAGCACGAGGTCAGGGCGGCCCTCGGCCATCACGTCGTGTAGGGAAAGAGTGTAGATCTCGGTGGTCGCCGTATCATTAAAAAAAA
>NZ_CAXHZL010000021.1:0-34680 GCF_964022235.1 uncultured Limimaricola sp.
CACGACCTTGGCACATTGCGATGCCGTCGGGGGAGGGCGGCAACCATCCCATCTATCCTGAGGACTATGACACGTTGCTATGACAAGTATGGGTTCCGACTGTGCCTGATCAGCCGATCCCGCTCCATTAAAAGCCTTATTTCTAAGGACATCCTAGCGTGATCAGGATTGGAAGAGCGGTCTCGAAAACCGTTGAGCCTGCAAGGGTTCCCAGGGTTCGAATCCCTGTCTCTCCGCCATTACCCCCTGATATCGTTGAAGTGTTCGCGACATCGGCGGGGTTCATGTTGGCGCTCTCCAACTCTTCTGTTTGGAAAAGTTGTCACCCCACGACGACTTTTTGCTTTCCGACTGGTTTGAATGATGTGTCACACCCATTCGGTCCAGCCTCAGAAAAAAAGTCGACCGGAGGTCGGCGCGCAGGAGCGCATTGCTGTGCGGCCCTGTTGATGGCGTGGATGTCCCCTCCCGACGGTATCGCAATTTGTGACTGTGATATGCGTGAAGCCATCAATAGAGCCGCCGGTTGACGCCAGCGGCCGTGATCCGTGCGATCAGATCTTGGCACTCCTTACGATCTCTCCCACTCTGCGCCGCGAGGCGGGCCTTTGGCACCGCAGGGCGAGACACGAGGACACCCATGACCCTTTCGACCGAGACCGCCGCCGCGCTACGGGCGGTGACGACCGCGACGCTGACCACGATCCTTCTCAAGAAGGGGCTGCGTAATGTCTGGATCCGCGGCGCCATGCCGATGCGCGAGGGGGAGACGCGCGTCGTCGGCCCCGCCTTTACCTTTCGCTTCGTGCCCGCGCGCGAGGATCTTGCCACCCCCGCATCGTGGGGCAGCCCGATCTCGACCCGCGCCGCGATCGAGGAGATGCCCGAAGGCGCCATCGCGGTGATCGACGCGATGGGCGTCACCGACGCGGGCGTGTTCGGCGACATCCTGTGCGCGCGCATGGTCAAGCGCGGCGTGTCGGCGCTCATCACCGACGGGGTGATCCGCGACCGCGACGGGGTGATGGGCACCGGCCTGCCGGTCTGGGCACGCGGGGCCGCCGCCCCGCCCTCGGTCGCGGGTCTGACCTTCGTGGGCTGGCAGGAGACGGTGGGCTGCGGCGGTGTCTGCGTGGTGCCGGGCGACGTGATCGTGGCCGATGCCGATGGTGCCGTGGTGATCCCCGCGGCACTGGTCGAGGAGGTCACGGAGGAGGCGATCGAGCAGGAGCGCCTCGAGGGTTGGATCGTCGAGGAGGTCGAGCGCGGCGAAAAACTGCCCGGCCTCTATCCGATGAACGACGCGACCAAGGCCCGCTATGCGGCATGGAAGGACGGCCAGTCATGATCGCGGCCGAAACACGCGGCGTCTTTGCCATCGCCCCTACCCCGTTCCTGCCCGGCGGCGCGCTCGATCTGGCCTCACTGGGGCGGATGACCGAACGCTACCTCGGCTGCGGCGTCGACGGGCTGACGATTCTCGGCATCATGGGCGAAGCGCAAAAGCTGGAGCCCGAGGAAAGCCTCACGGTGGTCCGCGAAGTGATCGCGCATGCGAGCGGTCTGCCGGTGGTCGTCGGCATCTCCGCGCCGGGCTTTGCCGCGATGAAGCGGCTCTCGGCGGCGGCGATGGAGATGGGCGCGGCAGGCGTGATGATGACGCCCCCCGCCGCGATGCGCACCGACGATCAGATCGCGGGCTGGTTCGCGGGAGCCGTGGCGCAGATCGGGGGCGACGTGCCCTTCGTGTTGCAGGATCATCCCACGGCGACCGGCGTGGTGATGTCCAACACCGTGATCCGTCGCGTCGTGGCCGAGAACCCATCTTGCATGATGCTCAAGCACGAGGATTGGCCGGGGCTCGAGAAGATCTCGGTGCTGCGGCGCTGGCAGGCGGCGGGCGACATGCGGGCCCTGTCGATTCTGTGCGGCAACGGTGCACTGTTTCTCGACGTGGAGATGGGGCGCGGCGCCGATGGGGCGATGACCGGCTACGCCTTTCCGGAAATGCTGCGCCGGGTGGTCGACCTGTCAGCCACCGACCGCGACGCGGCACAGGACATCTATGACGCGCATTTGCCGATCCTGCGCTACGAGCATCAGCCCGGCGTCGGGCTTGCGGTGCGCAAGCATATCCTCGCGCAGCGCGGCTTTATCGCGCATGCCGATCTGCGCGCCCCCGGCGCGGGGCTGAGCGAGGCCGCGCGCGCCGAGGTCGACTACCTGCTCACGCGGCTCAAGGCCCGCGATCCGGGCTGCGGGCTCTAGGCTTCGGAGTCGTCGCGGCCCTTGAACCCGGTCGCGATGACGAATTTTTCGGAGCTGTCCGAGCGTGAGGCGGGCGGCTTCACGTTCTGCACCTTGTCGAATTTCTTCTTCAGGAGCTGCTGCAAGCTGCCTTCGGCCCCGCCCGCCAGCACCTTGGCGACAAAGGTGCCACCGGGGCTCAGCACGTCGAAGGCAAAATAGGCGGCGGCTTCGCACAAGGCGATGATGCGAATGTGGTCGGTCTGCTTGTGGCCCGAGGCCGAGGCCGCCATGTCCGACATCACCACGTCCGCCTCGCCGCCGAGCCACGACTTGACCTGCAGATCCGCATCGTCCTCCATGAAGTCGAGCTGGTGGATCTCGGCCCCCGCGATCGGCTCGACCTCTTGCAGGTCGACGCCCAGCACGGTTCCGATCTGCTTGCCCGACTTGGCACCAAGCGCGTTGACGCGCGCGACGGCCACCTGGCACCAGCCTCCGGGGGCGCAGCCGAGATCGACCACCCGCGCACCGGGCACGAGGAAGCGGAACTTCTCATCGAGTTCGAGGATCTTGTAGGCCGCGCGTCCGCGATAACCTTCGGCCTTCGCGCGCTTCACGTAGGGGTCGTTGAGCTGCCGCTCGAGCCAGAGCTTCGAGCTCATCTTGCGGCCGCGCGCGGTCTTGACCTTGACGGTCAGGTCGCGCTGCCCGCGCCCGGACGTATTTCCGGTGCCCGCGCCGGGCTTCTTGGGTGTCGTGGCCATGCCGAGGTCTCCTGATCAGAGACCCCGACTATGCCAAGCACACGGGTCAGGGCAAGGCCAAGCGGTATTGCGCCCCGGTTTCAGGCCCGCCGACGCCGCCGACCGCCGTCGCGCCCGCCGCGACCTTCGCCCGGAACGCCGGGGGGGCGGTTGAAGCGAATCCACTCGCCGCCCGATGGGTCGTTGTTGGTCAGGAAGTTCGCGGCGCGAATCGCGCTCATCTCGCCGCCGGGCTGGGCGCTGCGCGAGCCGATGCCCATCAGGCGGCAGAAGGTCTCGTCGTCCATCTCGTCGGGCACGACGATCCCCGCGGCCTCGAGCTCGGCCCTCTTCTCGGCGATCTTGGCGAGCGGCGTCGGCAGCGCGCATGGGTTCATGATCGCGCTCGTCATGCCGGAGGCCATTGCCATCGGCAGAAAGGCGTTGTTGATGCCGTGCCGGTTCGGCAGGCCGAAAGAGATGTTGGACGCGCCGCAGGTCGTGTTGACGCCCAGCTCATCGCGCAGACGGCGCACAAGGGCAAAGACCTGAAGACCTGCGGTCGCCATCGCGCCAATCGGCATCACCAGCGGGTCGACCACGATGTCATGCGCGGGAATGCCGAAATCGGCGGCTCGCTCGACGATCTTTTTTGCGACGGCAAAGCGCACGTCGGGATCCTCGGAGATACCGGTGTCGTCATTCGAGATCGCCACCACCGGCACGTTGTATTTCTTGACCAGCGGCAGCACCAGCTCCAGCCGGTCCTCCTCACCCGTCACCGAGTTCAGCAGCGGGCGACCTTGGGCCGCCGCCAGACCCGCCTCGAGGGCCGCGGGGACCGAGCTGTCGATGCATAGCGGCACGTCGACGAGGCCCTGCACCAGCTCGATCATCTTGGTCATGAGCGGCGGTTCGGTCTCGTTGGGGTTGGGGTTGGAGTTGTAGACCACGCCTGCGTTCACATCGAGCATCGTAGCCCCGCAGGCGACCTGCGCGATGGCATCCTTCTCCACGGTCGAAAAATCGCCCGCCTCAAGCTCGGCGGCAAGCTTCTTGCGGCCCGTGGGGTTGATCCGCTCGCCGATCACGCAGAACGGTTGATCAAAACCGATGATCGCGGTTTTCGTTTTCGATTCGACGATCGTACGGGTCATTCTCAATCCTTGTCATTGGCCGATCGGCCTGAAATCTCAGAGGGCGGCGATGCGCTGCGCAGGGTGTCGCGCGGCCAGCCATTCGGCGCTGGCGTTGATGCCGCCCAGCGGGAAAAGATGCGCCTGCTCCAATCCGAGGTCCGGCTCGGTCGCTCGCGCGCTCTCCAGTGCGGCGGCAATCTCGTCGGGCGCATAGGGCACGAGCAGGTGACTGACGTCCATCGCCCGTTTCTGCAACACTTTCAGCGAAGGGCCAACCCCGCAGGCCATGGCATATTTGATCAGGGTCTGAAGCTTGGCCGGCCCGGCTAGGCCAACATGCACCGGCAGGTCGATGCCGGCGGCGCGGATCGTGCGGGCCCAGTCGATCACCGGGGCGGCGTCGAACACGAACTGCGTGACCAACGCCGTCGCGGCGTCGGAGCGGTTTGCGAAATCCTGCTTCCAACGCAGCGCGTCGCGCACCACAGCATCGCCGCCGTCGGGATCGATGTCGCGGTTGCCCTCGGGGTGTCCCGCCACGTGCAACCGGGTGAACCCGGCGCGGTCGAATTCTCCGCTCTCGAGCAATTGCATCGATGAGTGGAAATCGCCGCGCGGGGTCGCGATGCCACCGGCCAGCACCAACGCCTCGGTGACGCCCGCCTCGCCTTGGTAGCACGAGATCCAGTCGGCGAGCTGCGCGCGGCTTTCGATGCTGCGGGCCGGAAAATGCGGCATGATGGCAAAGCCTTCGGCCGCGATGCGTTTTGCCGTCGCCACCATCTCCTCGATCGGCGTGCCGTCGATATGGGCGATATAGACGCGCGTGCCCGCGGGCAGGATGGCGGCAAAGCTGTCGACCTTGGCCGCGGTGCGCGGCATCACCTCGATCGAGGCGCGAGCGGTGAAGTCACCGCCCGGAACGGGCGCGGGCTTCGCGCGGCGGAAGGTCAGCAGGGACATCAGCACCTCCTTGAGGGCGCGCGTCATTCGCGCCCGTTGTTGTCGATCAGCGCCTTCAGTCGCGCCGTGTCGTATTCGGCCTCGACCCGCTCGGCCGCGACGCGCGCGGCCTCGTCGGGTTCGCCCTCGATTTCGCCCCATGGTGCCTTGCGCCACTCGGCGAGGTAGTCGTCGGTGCCCGCCGCCCCCGATTTCATCGCCGCGCGGTCGATCGCCTGCTCGAACCGCTCGGAGAGCTGGATCTTGGTGCCGCGCCGGCCGCGGCCGACGATCACCTGGGCGGGCATGTCGCGCCAGAGAACGAGCGTGATTTCGGGCATTGCGGGTCCTTTCCTCGCTTTCGCTGATATCGTGCCACGCCGCCCGGGCAGGGTCGGAATTCGACATCTTGGCCGCGTGGCGCGACGCCGCCCCTTGTCGCAAGTCGGGTGGGCCGCCGCCAGAGCGACGAATCGCAGAAATCCCCAAGATCGTGATGAGTCACGTTGCGGATCTCCGTGTCGCGGCGCTTGCGTGACGACGACGCAGCCCCTACCCTGAACCCAACTCGATATTGGAGGGCGTGTTCATGACGCCCATGCGTCCCGACGGTGCGGGCGCGTTCCCGAAAGCGGTGAGATCCCCCGCGCCAGACCCGGATCAGGCGACGCTCTATGCCGCGCTTGATCTTGGTACAAACAGCTGTCGGATGCTGATTGCCCAACCCAAGGGCAGCCAGTTTCACGTTGTCGACAGCTTTTCCAAGACGGTCCAGCTGGGCCACGGGCTCGAACAAACGGGCCGGCTTTCGCGTGCCTCGATGAATCGCACTATCGGCGCGATCAGAATCTGTCGGCAAAAACTGCAAAAGCATGGCGTTACCCGGATGCGGCTCGTCGCGACGGAGGCCTGCAGGCGCGCCAAGAACGGCCGGGCCTTTCTCGCACAGGTGCAGCGCGACACCGGTCTCAGGCTCGACGTGATCCGCCCCGAAGAAGAGGCGCGGCTCGCGGTGATTTCCTGTGCGCCGCTGGTGTCGACCAAGACCGAGCAACTGCTCGTCGTCGACATCGGAGGCGGCTCGACCGAGCTGGTCTGGATCGACCTCACCAATGTGCCCAAGCGCGAACGCCCGCGTGCGATCATGCGACTGCACTCGGGCTTTCATCAGGACCCCGGCCCCTTTGCCGCCGCCAAGGTGGTGGACTGGATCTCGGTGCCGCTGGGCGTCGCCACGCTGCGCGACCAGTTTCAGGACGTGGAAGACGACGCGGCGCGTTTTGCGCTAATGAGCTGGTTTTTCGAGGAGAATCTTTCGGGATTCGCGCCCTCGGCCTCCGAGCAGGCGCGCGAAGGCTTTCAGATCATCGGCACCTCGGGCACCGTCACCACCGTCGCGGCGAGCCATCTCGGGCTTCGGCGCTATGACCGCAACAAGGTCGACGGGCTGCGGATGACCAGCGATCAGATCGACACGGTGATCCGCGACTACCTCGCGATGGGCCCCGAAGGACGGCGCGACGATCCGCGCATCGGCCGCGATCGTCAGGCCCTCATCATGTCGGGATCGGCGATCCTGCAGGCCCTGATGCGCCTTTGGCCGACTGACCGACTCTCGGTCGCCGACCGGGGCCTGCGCGAAGGTCTGCTCTACGCGCAGATGAGCGCGGATGGCGTATTGGAGGACGGGCCCTACTAGGCCCGTCCCGCCACCTTTACCGATAGTAAAGCGAGCGCCCGTCGAGGAAGACCTGCACCTTTTCAGGCGCGGCCGAGAGGCGGACGTTGCGGCCGCGCAGGTCCGAATGGATACCCGGCAGCTTGGCGATCACCGGATCGGCGCCGTTTACCTTCTCGAAATACAGGATCGTCACCTCGCCCAGCGACTCGGTGAAGTCGACCTTGCCTTCGAAGATATAGGCGTCGCCCTCACTTGAGGTTTCAAGCAGGTCCTCGGGCCGCGCGCCCAGCTTCACGGCCTTGCCCATGTCCGCCTCGGTCGAGGGCGCGTTCGAGATCGCGACGCCGCCACCGTCCAGCGTCACCGTGGTCTGAGCGCCGGTGCCGGTGATCCGGCCCGGCAGCAGGTTCATCGCCGGCGAGCCGATGAACTGCGCCACGAACTCGTTTTCGGGCCGCTCGTAGAGCTCGAGCGGCGAGCCGACCTGTGCGATGCCCTTGTTGGCCAGCACCACGATCCGGGTCGCCAGCGTCATCGCCTCGACCTGGTCGTGGGTAACGTAGATCATCGTCGAGTCGGGCATCGATTCCTTGAGCTGGGCGATCTCGATCCGTGTAGCGACACGCAGCGCCGCATCGAGGTTCGAGAGCGGCTCGTCGAAGAGATAGACCTTGGGGTCGCGCACGATCGAGCGGCCGATGGCGACCCGCTGCCGCTGCCCGCCCGAGAGCGCTTTGGGCAGGCGGTCGAGATAGGGTTCCAGTTGCAGGATACGAGCGGCGTTGGAGATCGCGGCGTCGATCTCGGTCTTCGACTTCTTGGCCAGCTTCAGAGCGAAGGCCATGTTGTCGCGCACCGTCATGTGCGGATAGAGCGCGTAGCTCTGGAACACCATGGCGATGCCGCGCTGCGCGGGCGGCACGTCGTTGACCACCTGCCCGTCGATCTCGAGCGTGCCGCCGGAGATCTCCTCGAGCCCTGCGATCATGCGCAGGAGCGTGGACTTGCCGCAGCCCGAGGGGCCGACGAAGACGACGAGCTCGCCTTTGCCGATCTCCAGATCGATGTTCTTGAGAACCTCGACCGACCCGCCATAGGTCTTGGCCACGTTCTTAAGTTTCAGCTCCGCCATGGGTGTCCTCCCTGCCCGTCTCAGTCTGTCGGACGCTTCAGCGCCAGACAACTTTGCCATGGGCCGAGATGGATCAATCCATTCTCGGCCTTTGTCACCGTGCCCAGATCGGTACCGATCGGGGCCCACGCGCCTTCGGGAAGCGGCACATCGGCCGGCTCTTCGCCCAAGTTGAAAGCGCAGAAAATCGTTTCGTTCGCATCATGGCGCACGAAATGCACCACGTCGCCGCGCGAATGCACGCCGTCATCCGCGCCAGTGGCCAACACCGGGTGCGTGTGACGCAACGCGATGGCGCGGCGGTAGTGATGCAGGATCGCCTTCGGGTCGGCCTCCTGTTCGGCCACGGCGCGCGGCAGATGCGCAGGCGACACCGGTAGCCAAGGGCGGCCTTCGGAGAAGCCGCCATTGGGCGCGCTGCTATCCCAGGCGATGGGGGTGCGGCATCCGTCGCGGCCCTTGTATTCGGGCCAAAACTCGATCCCGTAAGGGTCCTGCAGATCCTCGAAGGCGACCTCGGCCTCCGGCAGGCCCAGCTCCTCGCCCTGATAGATGCAGACCGAACCACGCAGGCACATTAGCATGGTGGTGTAGACCCGTGTCGCCTCGGGTGTGAGCTTCCAGCGCGTCGGGTGCCGCTCCACGTCGTGGTTGGAATAGGACCAACAGGGCCAGGCGTCGGGGGCCGCGTGGCTCAGCCGGTAGAAGGTATCGGCGGCGGCGGCGGCGGTGAGGCGCGGCGGCTGCAGCATCTCGAATGGGTAGCACATCTGTACCTTGTCGCCGCCCGAGGTGTATTCCGCCATGATCTCGAGCCCGCGCTGCGCGTCGCCCACCTCACCCACGGCGGCCGCACCGTATGGCTCCAGCTCGGCGCGGAAGCGCCGCAGGAACTCAAGGTTCTCGGACTGGTTCTTGGAGTAGAGATGCTCCTGCCAGTTATAGGGGTTCACGCCGGGCGCGATGGAATCGTTGCGCCGCTCGGGCGGAAGCGCCGGGTTGTCGCGCAACATCTTGTCTGCAAAGTAGAAGTTGATCGTGTCGAGGCGGAAACCGTCGACGCCCCGCTTGAGCCAGAACCGCTCCACGTCGAGCAGCGCCTCCTGCACCGCGGGGGTGTGGAAGTTGAGGTCGGGCTGGCTGGTCAGAAAGTTGTGCAGGTAATACTGCATCCGCCGCCCGTCCCACTGCCAGGCGGAGCCGCCGAAGATCGACAGCCAGTTGTTGGGCGGCGTGCCGTCCGGCTTGGCATCGGCCCAGACGTACCAGTCGGCCTTGGGGTTGTCGCGGCTCGAGCGACTCTCGACGAACCATGGATGCGCCTCGGCGGTGTGCGACAGCACGAGGTCGATCATCACCCGGATGTTCAGCCCATGCGCCGTCTCGATGACGGCGTCGAAATCCGCCAGCGTGCCGAACATCGGATCGACGTCGCAATAATCCGAGACGTCGTAGCCAAAGTCCTTCATCGGCGATGTAAAGAAAGGCGAGATCCAGATCGCGTCGACGCCCAGCGAGGCGATGTGCGGCAGCCGCTTCACGATGCCGCGCAGGTCGCCGATCCCGTCTCCGTCGGTGTCTTGATAGCTGCGCGGGTAGATCTGGTAGATCACGGCCCCGCGCCACCAGTCGGGGTTGGTCGGCATGCGAGAGGCGTCGGCCGAGGCCGGAACAGAGACGGGAGAGTTCATCGGAAGGCAGTCCTCATTTCACGGAGCCCGCGAGCAGGCCGCGCACGAGGTATTTCTGCATGGCGAAAAACACAACCAGCGGAACCGCAATCGACACAAAAGCCGCCGTCGCCAGGATCTCCCAGTTGCCGCCGCGCGTGCCCAGAAGCTCGATGATCTGTTTGGTCATCACGGTGGTTTCGCCCGAGCTGTCGATCAGGAACACCATCGCGACAAGCAGGTCGTTCCAAGTCCACAGGAACTGGAAAATCGCGAAGGAAGCCAAGGCCGGAAAGCTTAGTGGCAGGATGATCTTGGTGAAGATCTGGAAGTCCGTGGCCCCGTCGACCTTGGCGTTTTCGATGATGTCGCGTGGCAGGCCGACCATGTAATTGCGCAGGATATAGATCGCGAGTGGCAGGCCGAAACCGGTGTGCGCAAGCCACACCCCCATGTAGCCCTTGCCGATGCCGATCTCGTTATGAAGCTTCAAAAGCGGGATGAGTGCGAGCTGAAGCGGCACCACCAAGAGCCCGACGATTGCCGCGATCAAGAGCGCGCGCCCGGGGAAATCCATCCAAGCCAGCGCATAGGCCGCGAAGGCCGCCACGAGAATCGGGATGATCGTGGCCGGTATCGACACCGTCAGCGTGTTGAAGAAGGCCTTGGACATGCCTTCGATGTTGTTGGGGTTGAGCAACATGTTGTCGTAGTTTTGCAGCGTGAACTCGGGCGCCACCTCGGCAGTGACGAACACGCGCTGGCCTCGGCCCGACATCTCCTCGACCGAGGTGTAGATGTAATCGCCGGTCTCCTCGACGGTGATGATCTCGCCATCGCCCATGTCGACCGTGTCGCCCGGCTGATGGGCGCCGACATCGCGCGAAGAGGTGCCGAACGCCGAAATGACCAGCGGCTCGTCCCCTTCGATCGCAAAGAGGTTGCCGGAGACGGTGTAGAGGCCATCGATCAACTCGGCCTCACCCGCTCCGGCGGTGCGCAGCGTCAGGTTCTGCTCGATGGGCATCATCGAACGCCACCACCCTGAGGACGAGATCTGATCGCCCGTGCGGAAAGAGGAGATCAGCAGGCCCAGCGTCGGGAAGACCCAGAGCGCCACCAGCGCCAGAACCGCGATATTGACCGCCCAAGTGAGCGCGGATTTCTTGCCGGCGATGTTGTCCATCAGCGCATCTCCTTGCGGGCGTTGTAGACGTTCCAGATAAGGATCGGCGTCACCATCAGCATGATGACCATCGCGCCCGCTGAGCCCACGCCCCAGTCGTTGGCGCGAAACAGCTTGTCATACATGTAGTTGGCCAGAACCTGCGTCTCCCACTGCCCGTTGGTCATCGCGAAAACGATGTCGAAGACCTTGAGCACGATGATGGTGATGGTGGTCCAGACCACGACGATGGTGCCGACGATCTGCGGCATCTTGATCTTGAAGAAGATCTGGAACGGGTTCGCGCCGTCGACGATGGCGGCCTCGACCGTTTCCTCGGGGATGCCGCGCAGCGCCGCCGAGAGCAGCACCATGGCAAAGCCTGTCTGGATCCAGACCAGCACGATCATCAGGAAAAAGTTGTTCCAGAACGGAATCGTGAGCCACGTTTGCGGCTGACCATAGGGGTAGTCGGCCAAAAAGACGGCGAGGGTCTGGCGCAACATCACGAAGACGATCAGCGCCATCAGCACAGCGCCCAAAATGCGCAGCGCGGCAAAGACCACACCGGGGCCGCGCCCGTCGCGCGCCAGAATCGGCCGCATCAGGGACCATCCCAGCGCCCCCGCACCTGCGGCAAGCGCCAGAAGCAGGATGCCGGGCACGAGCCGCAGCCAGATGAAGGAGCCGATGCCGCCGTCAAAGCCGAGCCAGACGGCATTCAGCACGCCGATCTGCTCCTGCCCCGCGGGGCGGGTGTCGTAGATCAGCTTGAAGATCACGGCGGCACCGACGAAGGAGATCGCCATCGGCATGAAGATCAGCGACTTGGCGATAGCGCCCCAGCGGATGCGGTCGGTAAGCTGGGCGGCCAGCAGGCCGAAGGCGGTCGAGGCGGCGGGCACCACGATCAGCCACAGCAGGTTGTTGTTGAAGCCTTCCCAGAACTTGGGCTCGCTCAGCATCTGGCGATAATTGTCGAGGCCCACGAATTCATAGCCGCCGCCGCGCACCCGTTCGGTGAGCGACAGGCGCAGCGTCTCGACCACCGGGTAGGCGAGGTAGAGGCCCAGCGCCAGCAGCGCGGGCGCAAGAAACAGCCAGGGGCGGATGATGTTGGCGCGGTTGATGTTGCGTCCGGCATTGGGACCGCGCGGCGGGAACAGCACCTTGTCGATGAAGATGTTCGAAAAATAGAAGTAGGCGATGCAACCGCCGACCCCGATCACGATGGTAAGCAATCCCTGTAGTGCCGGATTCATCGCGCCCTCCCAGAGGCTGATACAAAGAAGCGGCCACGACGCAAGTCGCGGCCGCTGAGTCTTATCGTTACACGCTTATTTAATGGCGTCCCAAGAATCCTGAATCTCGGAAGCCACATCCTCGGCGCTCTCGCCACCGGCGAAGTCGACCATGCCGGTCCAGAACGACCCTGCGCCGACGCCGCCGGGCATCAGGTCCGAGCCGTCGAAGCGGAAGGTGGTCGCCTCGAGCAGGATGTCGTTCATCTTCTTGAGCGTCGGGTCACCGAAGACTTCGGTGTTGACGGTGGTGAGCGGCGTCAGGAAGCCGGTCTGTGCCATCCAGATCTCGTGGGCGATCGGGGTTTGCAGCCATTCGATGAAGGCTGTGGTGGCGTCGGAGGCTTTGGTGATGCCGAACATCGTGCCCGCGCCCAGCACCGGCTGGCCGAGATCCTTTTCGGCATATGCCGGGAAGTAGAAGAAGTCGGCGTCCTCGCCCACGGAGATATCCTCGGGGAAGAAGGTCGGGATGAACGAGGCCTGACGATGCATGTAGCACTGCGGCGGGCTGTCGAAGAGGCCCTTGGGGCTGTCGCGGAAGTCGGTCGAAGCGACGGCGGCCTGACCACCGGCCACGAACTCGTCCTTGATGAAGTAGCCGAACTCCTCGATCGCGCCGACGACGGCCGGATCGTTGAAGGGGATCTCGTTGCTGACCCACTGGTCATAGGTCTCGGGCGACTGCGTGCGCAGCATCAGATCCTCGACCCAGTCGGTCGCGGGCCAACCCGTCGCACCGCCAGACCCCAGACCGATGCACCACGGCGTCTCGCCGTCCTCGACCATCTGCTCGGTGAGCGCCTTCAGCTCCTCCATGGTCTGCGGCACTTCGTAGCCCGCATCCTCGAAGTTCTCGGGCGAGTACCAGACCAGCGACTTCACGTCGGCCTTGTAGAAGAAGCCGTAGAGATCTTCGCTGTCGTCGGCGCCGGCGAAGGTTGCCAGATCCACCCAGGACTGACCTGCGGCATAGTTCTCGGCAACCCAATCACCAGTGCCTTCGGGCATCGGCTCGAGATAGCCCAGAGCGGCGAGGTCGCGGGCGAGACCCGGTTGCGGGAAGGCGGCGATGTTCGGGGCGGAGCCCGCTTCGGTGTCGATGCGGATCTGCGTCTCGAAGCCGTCCGAGCCCGTGTACTGCACGTTGGCGCCGGTCGCTTCCTCGAAATACACCAGCATCGATTCGACCAGTTCCTGGTCGCCGCCAAGCCAAGGGCCAAAGACGGTCAGGGTCTGGCCCGACAGGTCATGGCTCTCGGCGAACTCGTTGAAGCTGTCCCAGCTGAACGCGCCTTCGCCGATCGGAAACTTCAGCTCCTGCGCCGAGGCAGCGGATGCCAGCGCGATGCCAGCGACACCCGCGAGAAAAATGGTCTTCATGCGTTACCCTCCCGTAACAACGACCCCTTCCCGAGGTCGCATTTATGCTGTCGTGCGCGCAAGCATGAGCGGATCACGCCAAAGCGCTTTGGACATCGCCAACCTGTCGGAGCCCCTCTCTCCTGTCAATGGCTCATTCTGCGCTGAACGCGACGCAAAACATTGCAGTAGCGGATTGACTAGCCCAAAAACTGCGCTTTGACCTAGACCATGTCAGCGCGTAGGGTGAAGGTCGCTTCAAAAGCGCTTTGGACGGGACCGGGAATGAACCTCAAACAGCTCTCCGCCTTGCTCGAGTTGAGCCAGACCACGGTGAGCCGGGCGCTGAACGGCTATGCCGACGTCAGCGAAGCGACCCGGGCCCGCGTCCAAGCGGCTGCCAAGGCCCATGACTATCGGCCCAACACCCGGGCGCAGGCGCTGGCCACGGGACGCAGCCGCGTCATCGGCCATGTCATCCCCAAGATCAGCACCCACGCGATGGTCAATCCGATCTTCGCCGATTTCATCACCGGCGCGGGCGAGACCTATTCCCAGTGTGGCTACGAGATGCTGATTTCGGTCGTCGATGTCGCCGAGGAAGAGGCGGCTTACCGCTCAATGAAGCGGCGCGGCCTCGTCGACGGGCTGATCGTCTCGGCTCCGCGCATGAACGACCCCCGGATCGAACTGCTCGACGGCATCGGCCTGCCCTATGCGGTGCACGGCCGTGCGACCGGAACGGACCGGCCCTACAGCTGGCTCGACGTAAACAACCGCCGTGCCTTTGCACGCGCCACCGATTTCTTGATCGATCTGGGGCATCGCCGGATCGCGCTCATCAACGGTCTCGAGGCCATGGATTTCGCGCATCGGCGGCGACAAGGCTATGAAGAGGCCTTGCGCGCGCGCGCGCTCCTGCCCGATGCCGCTTTGATGCGGCAGGACGAGATGACCGAAGGCTATGGCTGGCGCGCAACGCGAGAGATGCTGGCCCTGCCCGATCCGCCGACTGCCTTTCTCGTCTCCTCGGTGATCTGCATGCTCGGCGTACGCCGCGCCGTCGAAGAGGCGGGGCTGACACTTGGGCGCGATGTTTCGGCCATCACCCATGACGACCAGCTGTCCTATCTGCGCGAGGACGGGCCGGTGCCGACCTTTACCGCGACACGATCTTCTGTGCGTGAGGCTGGACAGCGCCTCGCCCGGATGGTCATAGATCGCATCGACACCCCCGAGGCCCCGCATGCCCACGAACTGCTCGAGGCCGAATTGATCATCGGCCGCTCGACGGGTCCGGCCCCAAGATGAGGCGATGACGATGGATATCTCCCGCAAGGATTTTCCCGAAGGCTTTCTCTTCGGGGCGGCGACGGCGGCCTACCAGATCGAGGGACACCGCTTTGGCGGTGCCGGTCCGACCCATTGGGACAGCTTTGCCAAGGGACCGGGCACCGTGGTGCGCGGCGAGGATGGTGCCACCGCCTGCGATCATTACCACCGCTACGAGCAGGATCTCGACCTGCTGCGCGCCGGCGGCTTTGACGCCTACCGCTTTTCGACCTCATGGGCACGGGTGATTCCCGACGGCACGGGGGCCGTGAACGAGGCGGGCCTTGATTTCTACGACCGGCTGGTCGACGCAACGCTGGAGCGCGGGCTGAAACCCTTTCAGACGCTCTATCATTGGGAGCTGCCCTCGGCGCTCGCCGATCGGGGCGGCTGGGCCAACCGTGACACGGCGCTGGCCTTCGCCGATTTTGCCGAAATTATCAGCGCGCGCATCGGCGACCGCGTCGCCTCGACCGCCACGATCAACGAGCCGTGGTGCGTTGCCTGGCTCTCGCACTACCTTGGCCATCATGCACCGGGCCTGCGCGACATCCGCGCCGCCGCGCGCGCCATGCATCATATCTTGCTCGGCCACGGCCTCGCGGTCGAACGGCTACGCGGCATGGGACGCAAAGAGCTCGGCATCGTGCTCAATTTCGAACGCGCCCTGCCCGCGACGGAGTCCTCCGAGGATACCGCGGCCGCCGACATTCAGGATCAGATCTACAACCGCTGGTTCCTCGAGGCGATTGCTCATGGCCGCTACCCCGAAGGCGCCTTGATCGGTCTAGCGCCGCATATGCCGTCGGATTGGCAAGACGACATGGCGCTGATTTCTCAGCCGCTCGACTGGCTCGGCGTGAATTACTACACCCGCTCGCTGATGCGCGCCGCTCCCGACCAGCCCTGGCCCTCGGTCGTGTCGGTCGAAGGGCCGCTCCCAAAGACGCAGATGGGCTGGGAGATCTATCCCGACGGGCTGCATCACTTCCTGACCCGGGCACGCGACGCGCTGGGCGCCCTGCCCGTCTATGTGACCGAAAACGGCATGGCCCGCGGCGACAGCATCGAGGCGGGCGCGGTAGCGGACCCAGAGCGGGCCGGCTTCATCGAAGCCCATCTCAAGGCCACGCAACGCGCCATTGCCGATGGCGTCGATGTGCGCGGCTTCTTCTACTGGTCCTTGCTCGACAATTACGAATGGGCTTTCGGCTACGAAAAACGCTTCGGCCTCGTCCATGTCGATTTCCAAACACTGGAGCGCACCCCGAAGGCGTCGTACCACGCCCTGTCGTCCGCTCTCGCTCGCTGATCCGAAGGAACCCGCATGCCCCATCCCGACAACGCCTACTCCCTCGTCGCCGACATCGGCGGCACCAACACCCGCGTGGCGCTGGCCCGTGGCCTCGAGATCCTCGAAACCAGCATCCGTCGCTATTCCAACGCGGATTACGCCGGTCTCGAGACGGTGCTGCGACGCTACATTGCGGATGAGGGCGGGGTCGATTGCATCGGTGCCTGCGTCGCCGTGGCGGGGCCAGTGCGTGATGGCCGCGCGACGATGACCAACCTCGACTGGACCATCGACAAGAACGCCCTGACACGCGCGACAGGCGCCGAGACGGTGGCCATCCTCAACGACCTACAGGCGCAGGGCCACGCCTTGGGCCATGTCGCGTCGGACAATGTTCGCGAGATCATTCCCTTCCCTGACGCCTCTGTCCACGCGGCCAAGCTGGTGATCGGGGTCGGCACGGGGTTCAACGCGACGCCGGTGTTCGACACCGAAGACGGGCGCTATGTGACACCGTCGGAATCGGGGCATGTGAACCTGCCCGTCAACAGCGAGACCGACCTGCGCCTTGCGCAATACGTCTCGACGGCGCACGGGTTTCCGGCGGTCGAAGATGTGTTGTCGGGGCGCGGTCTCGAGCGGGTCTACGCCTGGCTTGGTGTCGAGGCGGGTGACCATGACGAGAAGACAGCCGCCGAAATCATGCAAGGCTGCACAGACCGCAGCGATCCGCGTGCGATCGAGGCGGCGCGGGTATTCACCCGGTTCCTCGGCACCACGGCGGGCAACTTGGCGCTGATCCAGCTGCCGTTCGGCGGAGTCTATCTGGTGGGCGGCGTCTCGCGCGCGATTGCCCCCTACCTGCGCGAGTTCGGCTTTGCCGACGCCTTCCGCGACAAGGGCCGTTTCGCCGGCTTCATGGGGAATTTCGGGGTTGCGGTGATCGAGGACGATTACGCCGCCCTGATCGGATGCGCGGCGCATCTGAACGGGTTGATCCTCCCCGGCACGGCGAGCTGACCTTCGGCGTGATCTCACGATTGAGCCATTCTTTTCCCGGCCAGTCGCGGCGACGTCGAAACATTGGCGGTGACGACACAGTGGGTGCCTGTGACAAAGCCGACCCCGTATGTCGGATCGGCGGCGCCAATCGGCAGTTCCGATACCCTTAGAGGCAAAGTTCGTTGCTGCCCCCCCAGGGGGTCAGCATGCTATTCGTGTCTGTACCGTCGCTGCCAGGTCGGTGAGCGAGAAGGGTTTTGGAAGAAAAACCGAGTTCGGGATTCTGGACTGTTGCTCGGCAAAGGTGTCCTCGGCATAGCCCGACACGAAGACGACCTGCGTGTCGGGGCGATCAACGAGCGCCTCGCGCACCCATGTCGGACCGTCCTTGCCAGGCATGATCACGTCTGTGACGAAGATATCGACCTCGAGATCGGGGTCCGACAGGATGGCAAGGGCCGCTTCCGCGTCCTCGGCTTCGAGCACCGTGAGGCCCCGCAGGCGCAATGCGCGAGCCGCGAAGGCGCGCACCGGCGCTTCGTCCTCCACCAAGAGCACCACGCCGTCGGCATGATGCGCCAGGGGTCCGGGCAAGCCCTCCCGCGCGGGGCGGGCCGGTTCCGCCTCACCGGCGCGGCTGGGGAGCAACAGCGTGAAGCAACTCCCCTTCTCAGGCTCGCTGTCGGCGAAGACATAGCCGCCACTCTGCTTGACGATTCCATAGACGGTCGACAGGCCAAGGCCAGTGCCTTCGCCGGGCCGCTTGGTGGTGTAGAAGGGCTCGAACACCTTGGGCAACTTGTCTGCGGGGATGCCGCATCCATGGTCCTTCACGCGAATCCGCACCCACCGCCCTGCGGGGACCATTGCGCGGTCACGCTCGAGCGGTGCTTCAAGCAATACGTTGTCGGTCTCGACCACAATCTCGCCCCCATCCGACATCGCATCGCGCGCGTTGACAACGAGGTTCATCAAGACCTGCTCGAGCTGGCGTCGGTCAGCGCGCACCTGCTTGAGATCGGGATCATGGTTGAGCGTCAGTCGCACCTTCTCGCCGACCAGTCGGTTCAGCAGATGCGTGAGATCGGATAGCGTGTCTCGCAGATCGAGTTGCTCAAGCCTCAGGTTCTGCTTGCGCGAATAGGCCAGAAGCTGACCAACAAGGCTGGCGGCGCGGTTCGCGTTCTGATGAATCTGGGTCAGGTCGCTGTAATCCTGGTCGTCCTTGTCATGTCGCAACAGCAGCAGGTCGCAATGGCCCGAGATGGCCGTCAGCAGATTGTTGAAATCATGCGCGACACCACCGGCGAGCTGACCAATGGCCTGCATTTTCTGGGCCTGCACGAACTGTGCCTCGAGCGATTTCTGCTCGGTCGCATCATAGAGCACCGCGACGATCTGCCCCTGCGCGTCGGCTTCGCCGAGCGTGACCTGCACAACCGTATCCTGCCCCGGGCCACGCAGCTTGAGAAACTGCGGGCCGGGCACGGCACGACCCTCCACCGCTTCTTCTAACCAGTCGCCCACCGGGCGGCCCAGCCCTTCGAGAAGGTCCGACAGTCGCGTCCCCGGCGCGGGCCGGTCTGGCAGCAGGGCGCAGGCCGCGCGGTTCGCCTCCACGATGCCCCCATTTCGGTCGAGCCGCAGCAACGGTACCGGTAGCCCTTCGATCCCGCTTCGGGTCCCGACATCGTCGCGTGACAGGCTTGCAGGCGGCAGGAAGTAAATCTCGCGCCGACCGCCGATTGCCGGTATCTCGGCTACGAGGGTTTCCACCGACCCGGCTTCGCCCGGAATGGACTGCACCTGTCCCGAACGGATCGGTCCCGGCCCGAACACCGCCTCAAGCGTCCGGGCCCGCCCCCCCGTCAGCGCGCGGCAGGCCTCGTTCATGTAGAGGATTGTTCCGGACGGCCCTGCCGTCAGCATCGGCAGGCCAAGCGCATCCGCGGCCCTGCCCGTGCCGGGTCGCTCTGCCAGGTCTTCGATCCGCCAAAGCATCGCGCCCCCGCCGAGACGGGTCACGGTCAGACGCAGATGCCCGCGCCGCGTCGCCACCATGTCCTGCACCGACCCCTCGCGGGCCGCACGCTGTCGCAGACGCGACAGGGTCGTCGCGGGTGTGGCAAAATGCTGGGACAGAGCCTCGGACAGGCTATCGCACCGCGCGCCAAACCGCTGCGAGGCCGCGAGGTTGCAGTCGAGGATCGTGCCTTGCGTATCGCTGAGAAATCCGGGCACCGTGTCGCGCTCTATGATCCGGGCACCCAGACGGACCAGATCGCGGCGTTGCCGGACCTGACGCAATCGGCGCCCCCAGAACAGCACCGCAACGCAGGCCAGCGTCGTACCAAGCAGCAGCAATGCCAGCGATGCGTGACCGTCCGGCGACACGGCCGCTGCCGCCAGCGCGACCGAAGCCGCGCCAAGTATGGTGGCAAGTTGCGCCGTACCCGGCAGAGCTTCACCATCGTCAGCCGCCATGGCCGGCAAGTCGAGTTCGACCACCTCTGCCTCCTCAGATGTCCGCGCATCCACTGGAGGTCAAAAATGCTAACGCCCGGTTAAACCGAGACGTCAGCTGCGCTCGAACCGTGCCATGAAAAAGCCGTCGCCAGAGGCGTTGGGAAGGAGCTGCATCCTGTCAGACAGACGCCAATCGGGGTGTCGCTCCAGAAAGACCGCGACGCCCGCGTCGTTTTCCTCGCGCAGCACCGAACAGGTCGCGTAGGACAGGCAACCGCCGGGGGCGACATGCCGCGAGGCGGTGTCGAGCAGCTCCGCCTGAAGCCGCGCGAGATCCACAAGCCCCGCGGGTGTCAGCTGCCATTTGCCGCCCGGATCGCGACGCCAGGTGCCGCTGCCAGAGCACGGGGCATCCACGAGGACATGGTCATATGTCGAAGCGTCCAGCCTCTCGGCCACCGCGATGCGCACTCCGGCCCGTGCGGCGCGCTCGGGGATGTCGCGCATCCGTGCGGCGCTGATGTCATGCGCCGTCACCGCTACCTTGGCACGCCCAGCAAGGGCGAGGGCCTTGCCACCGCCGCCTGCGCACATGTCGAGCACGGTTTGCCCGTCCTCCACCGGCAATCGCAGCATGGCGGCCTGCGAGGACGCGTCCTGAAGCTCGACCAGACCATCCGCAAATGCGCGTCCGCGTGTCATCGCCCGTTCGCCGGAAACGACCCGGAGCGCGCCCTCGACAGTGTCATGCGAAACAGCTTCAATACCCTCGGACGCCAGCGCACGGATCGCTGCCGGCGTGTCGCCTCGACGCGGGTTGACCCGCAGATACACCGGCGCGCGGTCTCGCAGCGTCTGAGCGGCGGCCCCGGCGTCGGGGCCCAGATCCGCCTCGAACCTTTCCCAGAGCCAATCCGGTAGATCGTGGCGCACTGCCTCGGTGGGCGAGACCTCGGGGCACGCGGCTTCGGCTGCCGACAGTGGCGCGGGGGCGTGGTCCTGCCCTGTGAAAACGAGGTTCAGATCATGGTCGGCTTGGCGCAGCATTCCGATCATGATTCCGCGCCCGGTCTCGGCCCCGCCATCATGGGCCGCCGAGCGACGCCGACGCCAGCCGCCGAACACGAGATCGCGGACGGCGGCACGATCCTTGGACCCCGCATAGCGGCTTCCGCGCGACCAGCGCAGCAGCGCCTTTTCGATCGGCATTCCGGACAGGCAGTCGTCGAGCACACCGATCGCGGCGGCCACGCGTGCGGCCGGAGTCATCGGCGCGACCTCGTCATCATGTGCTGCTTCATGTCGTGCATCCTGTTCCGGCGTGTCCGCCAAAGATACGCCTGACGGCTTCGGATCGCAGGACTACACCGCACTGATCCAAGATTGAAGACCGGGGGAGACCGGCATTCGCCCGCCTTCCCCCAAACCTTCACTCCGCCGGAGCCAGTGCCGCTTTGCCCGACGGCCTATCTTCGCGCGGCGTCGTCGGCAGGTGACGGCGACCGCGCTTTTCGCCCAGCATCAGCATCGCGGGCGTCACCACCAGCGTCAGCACCGTGGCCACCACGAGACCGCCGGCGATGGCCGAGGACAGCTCCGTCCACCACTGGGTCGAGGGCGCGCCGTAGACGATCTCGCGGGTGAAGAAGTTGATGTTCAGCCCGATCACCATCGGCATCAGGCCGAGCGCCGTCGTCACCGAGGTGAGCACCACTGGCCGCAAGCGCTGCGCCCCGGTGCGGATCGCGGCCTCGTAGGGCGACATGCCCGCCTTCTTCAGGTCGTTGTAGGTGTCGATCAGAACGATGTTGTTGTTCACCACGATGCCCGCCAGCGCGATCACCCCGATGCCACCCATGACGACACCAAAGGGGCGGCCCGTGATGATCAGGCCGAACAGCACGCCCGCCACCGAGAAGATGATCGCCGACATCACCACGAAGCTTTGGTAGAAGCTGTTGAACTGGGTCAGCAGGATCGCGAACATCAGGACGATCGCCGCCGCGAATGCGCCAACGAGGAAGATCATCGCATCCGCCTGATCCTGCGCCTCGCCGCCGAACGACCATTCGACCGTCTCCGGCAGATCGGCCGCCTCGATGGCACTGCGCAACTCTGTGATCTGATCGTTGACCAGCACGCCGGGTGCCACGTTGGCCTCGATCGACACGACCCGGCGCTGGTCGATGCGCTTGATGGTGCCGGTGCGCGGGCTCGGCTCGAAGGTCACGAAGTTCGCGATCGGCACCAGACCGGCGTTGGTCGGCACGCGTAGCGATTGCAGCTCCTCGAGCGTGCGCTCGTCGGACGGAAAGCGCACCCGAATGTCGACTGAGCCGTCGGCGTCCGAGGGGCGGTAGTCAGCCACGGTGATGCCTTGGGTCAGAAGCTGCACCGCCTGGCCCAGCAGCGACACGTCGGCGCCGAAGCGTGCGGCCTCCGAGCGGTTGACCCGGATGCTCCATTCCACTCCCGGCAGGGGCCGCGTGTCGGTGACATCGGTGAAGCCGCCGATGTGGTCCATCTCGCCGCGGATCATCTCGACCGCCGCGGCCTGCGCCACAGGGTCCGAGCCCCGGACCTCGATGTTGACGGGCTTGCCCGCCGAGGGGCCGCCCGAGGCGGTTTGCACCTGCACGTCGATGCCCGCGATGTCGGCCATTTCGGTGCGGATATCCTCGCCGATCAGCTCGGCGCTGCGGCGCGTGTCCCACTCGGTAAGCTCGAGCTGGATCGTGCCGATGATCTCCTCGTCGCCCTGCCCCGAGCCTGCGGTCGAGCGGGCATAGACGCTTGCAATCCCGGGCTCGTCGATCAGCCGCTCTTCAACCCGGCGCACGAGCTGGTCACGCTCGAAGATTGAGAAGTTGTCGCGGGCGCGGACCTGTACCTGCATGAAGTCGGGCTCGACCGAGGGAAAGAAGCTGACCCCGTTGCCGAACTGGCCATAGGCGCCGAAGGCCGCGAGCAGGAAGGCGAAGGCGAACATCAGCGTCGCCCAAGGCCGCAGGATCGCCTTTTCCAGCATTCGCACATAAGCACCGGTGAAGCCCTTGATTGTCCGCGGATCGCCCAGTTCGGCGGCGTGCAGCTTTCTCTTGTCGACGGCCGATTGTGGCGGCCGCTTGCCAATCAACCCGCCCACGACGGGGATGAAGATCAGCGCCATGAACAGCGAGGCCGACAGCGTCAGGATCACCGTGATTGGCAGGAACTTCATGAATTCGCCCGTGGTGCCCGACCAGAACAGCAGCGGGAAGAACACCGACAGCGTCGTCGCGGTCGAGGCGATGATCGGCCAGGCCATGCGCTTGGCGGCCGTCGCATAGGCCTCCTTGGGCGATGCCCCTTCTTGCAACTGGCGGTCGGCCAGTTCGGTGGTGACGATCGCGCCGTCGACCAGCATGCCGACCACGAGGATGAGCGAGAACAGAACCACGAGGTTCATCGTGAAGCCCATCGCCAGCAGCAACGTCACACCCGCGAGGAAGGCGCCGGGGATCGACAGTCCGACCAGCAGCGCCGAGCGGATGCCAAGCGCCCAGACGATGACGATCATCACCAGGATCACCGCGGCGATGACGTTGGCTTCGAGATCCGAGAGCATTGTCTTCACCTGCTTGCTCTCGTCCTGCATGTAGTTGATGTCGACGCTGTCGGGCCAGCCGGCCTGCGCCTCGGCCACGACCTGCTTCACTTCGGCCACCGTCTCGATGACGTTCGAGCCGATCCGCTTCTTGACCTCGAGCGCCAGCGCCGGCTGGCCGTCGATGCGGGCAAAGCCCGAGGGGTCGGCAAAGGTGCGGCGGATGGTGGCGACGTCGCCGAAGGTCACGACGGTGTCGCCACGCACCTTCACAGGCAAGGCCATGACGTCCTCGATGTCCGAGATCAGCCCCGGGACCTTGAGCACGATCCGTCCGGCACCGTTCTCGATGGCACCGGCGGCAATCAGGCGGTTGTTGCGGCTGATTTGGCCGATCAGCTCCTCGAACGACAGGTTGTAGGTCTCGAAGATCGTGGGATCGATCAACACCTCGAGCAGCTCATTGCGCGAGCCCGCGACATCGACCTCGAGCACGCCTCCCAAGCCTTCGATCCGGTCCTGAAGATCCTCGGCCAGCTGGTTCAGCGTCCGCTCGGGCACCGGGCCCGATAGGATCGCGGTGAGGATCGGGAACAGTGCGGTGTTGGTCTCGGTCACCACAATATCGCTCGCGTCGTCGGGCAGCTCGCCCGAGGCACGGTCAGCGGCCTCGCGCACGCTATCGAGCGCCTCGTCGGCGTCGAAGCCGGGTTCGAACTCCAGCATGATCGAGGCGTGACCCTCGCTGGCCGACGCCTCCATCTTCTTGAGGCCGGTGAGCGCCCCGAACTCGGTTTCCATCGGCTCGATCAAGAGCCGCTCGGCGTCCTGCGGCGCGATTCCTTCGAGCGTGGTGAACACATAAACCACCGGGATCGGGATCTCAGGCGAGCTTTCCTTGGGGATCGAGACATAGGACAGCGCGCCGACGCTGAGGATCGCGATCAGCGCGAGAACAATGACCCGGGTACGGCTAAAGGCGGCGTCGATCAGCCCGTTCATTGGATCGCCCCCTCATCGCGGCTCTCTGAGGCCCCCAGAACCATGGGCTCGGGGGCCATTTCGGCCACCGGTGTGGCCTCTTCGTCGGCGCGGGCATCGACCAACTCGCCGTCGTTCACGAAGCCCTGGCCGACGCTGATGATCCGCATCTGCTCGGGCAACCCGCCGATCCAGATGCCATCGGTCTGCGCCCGGATGATCTCGATCTTCCGAAACTCCACTCGCTGCTCGGCGTCTACTGTCTTGATGCCGAGCGTGCCGTCGGTGCCGAGCGACAGGATCGCGGGCGAGACGAAATGCGCGACCTGCTCGCCGGTGGCGATGCGGACCTGCGCGCTGATGCCAGCCGGGATCGCGCCGTCTGGGTTGGGCACTTCGATTTCGGCGGTAAAGGTCCGCGTCTGCGCGTCGGCGCTGCGTCCGACGAAGCGCACCACGCCCTCGGCGGTCTCGCCAGTGATGAAGGCGACCTGCGCCCTTTGCCCGGCCTTGATGTCGGCAAGCTGCTGCTGCGGGATCTGAATGGCGATCCTGAGCGGGGTGCTGTCGACGATGCGCGCCATTTCGGCGCCCGCGTTGACGAACTCGCCGTGCTCGATCCCGAGCGCCTCGATGCGCCCATCAAAAGGCGCGCGTACGATGGTGTCGCCAAGGGCCTCCTCGGCCGCCGTCACCGCCGCCTCGGCCGCCGCCAGGGTCGAGCGTGCCTGTGCCACGCGGTCGACGGTCGAGGTGCCGCGCTGAAGCAGGGTCTGGGCATTGTCGAACTCGCGCTGGGCGCGGTTGCGCTCTTCTCGCGCGCGCGTCAGATCGGCGTCGCCGCGGGTGGTCTCAAAGCGTGCGATCACGTCTCCGGCCTTCACCTCGGCGCCGCGTTCCACCGGCACCTCGGCGATTTGCCCACCGGTCTCAGCAAGGATCATCGTGTCGCGTTCGGCCAGCGCCTGCCCTTCGGCGGCGAAGACCTGTGCTACCGCACGAGCCACCGAGTCCTGCACCGCGACAGCAACGCGGCGTGGCGCTTCGGAGACGGCGTCTTGCGCGGTGTCGGACGCCTCGGGCTCGGACGGCAACACGACGCCGCTTCCCATCCAGCCGACCAGCGCCACGACGAGACCGCCGGCCACGTATTTGGACCGCGAAGAGCCAGCATCGTTGTCAAAGTCCAAGGGCGTGCGCCCCGTGTTAGCGCTCATGTCTGTCTGATTGGTCATGATCGATCTCCTGATGCCACGCGCAGATCCGCGCAGACGGAAAAAAAAATGCGGGCTGCTGCCGCGTGTCAGGGATGGCGCGCGCCGTCCTGTGCCGAGGAGATCGCCGCCTCCACCGCACGGTGAAACCGCGCATGCTCCGCAAGCCGGTGCCGCGTGTCATTCGCTGCCTCCGGCAAGGCGGGGATGATCGTCTCGAATTCGGCTCCCGCCGCCATTCGCCGACTTGCGAGCCATTTCGACAGGGCGGTCAGCACCGTCGGCGTCAGCTCGAACCTGTCCTGACGCTCGCCCAGGCGGGCGACGCGGCGGACCATGCCGCGGTCTTCGAGGAACCGCGCGCTCGTGCCGACGCTGCTCCGGCCAAGCTGCAACATCTGCATGATCTCGGAGGCCATCATCGGGCGGCCTTCGAATGCCAGAAGCGCGAACTGCCGACCCGCATTGCGCGTCGCCCCTTCCGATTGGGCCAGCACGCCCAACCGCTCGACAAAGTCGATGCGCAATGCGCTCAGGTTTGATCCACCGTGATCCATGTCCAGCGCCCTCCGGTGCCTTGGCTTGGCAGACATGTAGTCTCAACCCGGCGCTACGTCCATACATTTCAGAAAAAACTGAACGATCTATCCATAGAGCTGGGATTGATAGAGTTATGGTATGTATTATCCAGACCTACAGGGTTTTGGGGGTTCAAAGCCCGCACAAGACGCCTCTCTCATCGCAGACGATCCGCTCTACTGAGCTGCCTTCGGTTCTTGCGGTCGCGTCGCTCCCGCTTCCTTCTGCCCGCACATAGCCTTGGCAGCCTGCAACAAGCAGGGTCTACGCCGGAGCATCGGCAGGCTTTGTCAAAAATGTAATGAACGAACTGGTAGATTTGGGTATTTCGACGTAGTTTACAGCCGAAGGAGCTGATCAATGACCCAAGCCGACATGACGCCAGAGGCGCTGGATGCAATCCGGAGCGATTTCATCGAGAAGGTCGGGTTGATCGCCCAGACCGACGGGCTGCCCCGCATCGCCGGGCGGGTCATGGCGTTGTTGATCTTCGACGGGGATGTCGTGTCGTTCGGGGATATTGCCGATCAGCTGCAGGTCAGCCGCGGCAGCATCAGCTCGGCCACCCGCCTGCTGGAAGACCGCGGCCTGATCAAACGCGTGGGCAAACCGGGCCAGCGGCAGGACTTTTTCAGGCTGGCCGACAACCCTTACGAAAACATGCTCAACGCGGTCGCTGCCAATCTCGACCGCGCCCGCGCCGAAATCGACGAGACCCTCGTGCAGCTCCCCGAATCCACGCCCGAGATCTGGGACAGGGTGCAGGCCTATGCACAGTTCTACGAGGAAATGGGTCAGGCCGTGATCCGATCGATTGAGAATTTGAAATCCGGTCGATCTGGCACTTGACGGGAGATCCGATGGCAAGGCCCGAGGCGCTCGTTCCGGGCGGGCCTGCGTTGACAAGGCGACGTGCCTGCCGTTGCTCGTATCGAAAGCAATTCTAAGTGGACGGTCGGTCGGCGGTCGATCCCTTGCGAATGCCGACCTATCCATCATGACACGACCAGTTCACGGTCTTGTCGAATAGCGGGTCAGCCAGCATTGGCGGCGGGCGGCAGCGCCGTCCTCGCGCGGTCTTCGTCGCGTCGCCTTCAATGGCCCTTTCCCCTTTGCCCCTCGTGCTGCCGAGAGAGGTCTCAGCTCCCCCGCCGATTCTATCGACGCCCAACCGCCGGCTGCCTGCTTTATGAGAGGGCGGATCGGCTGTCAGTCGGGGCGAAACGTCCGCAATGATCGTCGTCATGCGGCCTGTCCGGCCGTCTGAGACCAGCCCCGGATCGAGCGGGCATCTTCGACAGGGCAATCTAACCCCGATCTCGACGCAACCTCGTTGATCTGCCAGCGACGAACCACTGGTGCGCGCGTCAAATAGATATACTTACGGCTACAAGGGCGCACTCTCGTGTCTAAGCCGAAAGGGAATCGCCAGTTGCGAGACGAGAAGTTCGGGAGCATTGCACTCCCCTCCGCTGGCGGAGAAATGGGCCGAATGATCCGTGCCTACGACTGGGCCGCTTCGCCCTTGGGCGCGCCCGAGGATTGGCCGCAGGTCCTGCATGTCCTGATCGATCTGATGCTGACCTCAAGCCAGCCCATGTTCATCGTCTGGGGCCCTGAGCGCACGCTTTTCTACAACGACGCGTATGTAAAGATCCTCGCGGCAAAGCATCCCGCACTCGGGTTGCCTTTCGAAGAGGTCTGGCACGAGATCTGGGAGCGGGATCTGAAACCCATCGTGGCGCGGGCCTATGCGGGCGAGGCCCTGCACATGGACGACATCCCCCTGATGATGCTGCGCCACGGATATCTCGAAGAAACCCATTTCTCGTTCTCCTACACGCCCGTGTCCGGCCCCGGCGGTAGCGTGCAAGGCTTCCTTTGCCCCTGTCTCGAGATCACCGAGCAGGTGCTTGATGAACGTCGGGCGAAGCTGAGGGTGGAGCTCAACGAAAAATTTCGGACGCTTCGAGATCCCGTCGCGGTCAGCCGCGAGGCGGCGGCGCTTCTGGCCCGACATCTCGGCGTTGAGCAAGGCGCCTATGCCGAAATCGACGAGACCGGCGATTCCGCCCAGATCGAAAGCGACTGGAACGACGGGAGCATACCAAGCTGTGCCGGTCATCACCGGTTGCAGGACTTCGGTGAGGAGCTCATCGCGGATCTAAAACAAGGCCACAGCGTCGTCATTTCCGATGTGCGAGAAGACCCCCGCACCTGTGTCCCCGCGACCTTGGAAGCCTTTGCCCAGCGCCGCATCCGCTCCTTCATGGACATCCCTTACATTCGCGATGGTCGGCTCGTCGCGGTGCTGGCGCTTCATTCGGTTCAGACGAAACACTGGCATCCGGGCGATGTCGCCTTGGCCGAAGAGGTCGCGCAACGAACCCATGCTGCGGTCGAGGGTGCCCGCTCGGCGGCGGCGCAGCGTGTCAGCGACCAGCAGTTGCGCGAAACCCGCGACGCGCTGGCACTGGCCACCAAGGCGTCGAGCCTCGGGTGGGCCACTTGGGATTTCGTGACCGATGCGGTGAACTTGGACGCCTGCGGGCGCGAGATCATGGGATTTGGCGACGGCGTCGTCACCATTTCCAAATGGCTGGAGCACATTCACCCAGAGGACAGGACGTCGCTCGACCGGGAATTCGGCAATTGCCTGCGCGAGAACCGCCCCTTCGATCTCGAATACCGGGTCTGTCGCCCGGACGGCGCGCTGCGGCATGTGCATGGCACGGGCATCTTCCAAGCGACCGCCGAAGGCGATCCGCTTCAAGGCACCGGTTTCGTTCGCGACGTGACCGATCGCAAACGCTCGGAGCAACGCCAGAACATGCTGATGGCCGAGCTCGACCACCGGGTGAAGAACATTCTCGCCGTCGTGCAATCCATCGCGCGCCAGAGCCTGGCCCGAAGCCATGAGGCAGGGGCGGAGGCCGCGGACCGGCTCGTGGGTCGCATCTCCGCCTTGGCGCAGTCCCACTCGCTTCTGGCGCAAAGCCGTTGGGAAGGGGCCTGCTTCGAGGTACTGGTCGAGAACGCCGTCGCCCCCTACCGGGGCGATGAACCGGGCCGTATTCTGATCGACGGACCGGGGCTGAGGGTCACGCCCAAGGCCGCCCAGATCCTGACCCTCGCCTTGCATGAGCTGGTCACGAACGCGGCCAAATACGGCGCGCTCTCGCGGCGCGAAGGTCGGGTATCCGCAAGGTGGCACCTGTCCGGCGAAGGACAGGAGCGTCGCCTGATCGTCGTCTGGCGCGAAATGGACGGCCCCCCGATCGAAGGTGCGCCGCAAAGGAAGGGCTTCGGCTCGGTTCTGATCGAGCGCATGCTGACCTCCGATCTCGGCGGTCAGGTGACGCTCGACTATGCGCAGAGCGGCCTGCGGGCGGAAATTGACCTGCCGCTCGAAAATCTGCGGGCCGAGAGCGGACAGACCGAACGCAGCTTCAGCCCTGCCCGACCCCTCACGGGTGATCGGACATCGCTCACAGGCAAGAGGGTCCTCGTCGTCGAGGACGAGCATCTCGTCTCGCAGGAGACGATCGCCGCGCTTGAGGGGGCGGGCTGCGTCGTGGTCGGGCCTGCGTCGACGATGAGCGAGGCCCTGAAGATGGTCGTCACGGAGGAGTTCGACGCGGCGGTGTTGGACGTGAATCTGAACGGCACTCGCGTCTGGCCTGCGGCGCAGGTGCTGCAGGCGCGCGGCATCCCCTTTGCGTTCGCGACCGGTTACTCGGATATCATCGACATTCCGGCCGAGTTGGCGAAGGAGCGCTGGATCGAAAAACCTTTGGACACGGACCGTCTGCTCCAGACGGTCGCCGCGGTCTTTGCCGACCGGGTCGCGCCGCAATCCGATGAGACGGCATGAGCGGTGCGACCTGCCCGACCCCAAGACGTCACGGCAACACCTCACGCATGGACCTTTTTACAGGGCAGCGTCGTTAGGCCATCTGTACCCATGTGGCCCTACCGGGACGTACACCAAGCAGGGAAACAATGACCCCGACTCTACTCGTCCCAAGTCTGGACGCCCGCAAGGCGAGACACCTCGCGGCGACTATTCATTCGGAAACCTTGGAATATTTTCGACAGATCGCGCCTGCGCCGTTCCACACGTAATTTGCCTTCAGGATCACCTCGATGACGACCAGCCCGCCCGAGGCGCTTCTCGCCTACATGCGCACCGCTCCGATCCCTCTGACCTTGGGAACGCTCGATCAGCCCGATGAACCCTTGGTCGAGGTGAACGAGGCCTTCTGCCGGTTGACGGGCTACAGCCGGGACGAGGTCATCGGGCGAAACTGCCGCTTCCTTCAGCCGCAAAGCGAAGACGTGCGCGATGCGAAGGCCAGAATGCGCGCCTTTCTCAATGACCCCACGGTCGAGGCGGGGCGCTTCGAGGTGCCTAACCTGCGGGCGGACGGCACCCCTTTCCTCAATCTCGTGTTCATGTCGCGGCTCAAGACGGCGTCCGGAAGCGGCGACCTGATCTTCGCGTCCCAGTTCGATCTCAAGCCCTCCCGAGGCGTCGATGATCTCAAGGCCTACGACGCTCAGCTCGGCCGAAGCATCGATGATATGGCCGATCTCGGCCGTAACCACGGCCTGATGATACGACAGTCGGCCATGTTGCTGTCGCAGTCCGCCGTCACCATCGCGAACCTTCGCCTTCATGGATAATCCCGTGGCCGATCCGCAAAGGCCCGCGGCCCAAGAGAACACGACCCCGGTGGTCGGGATCGGCGCATCGGCGGGGGGCCTCGAAGCGCTGCGCACCATGCTGACGCCGGCCCAGCTTCCGACCGGAATGGCCTATGTCATCGTGCAGCACCTCGACCCCAACCACGACAGCCTTTTAGCCGAGCTTCTAGGGCGGCAGACAGCTCTGAATGTACGACAGGCAGAGGAAGGCGAGATGGTCCTTCCCGATCACGTCTACATCATTCCTCCGGGGCACGGCCTGTCGATCAAGGAAGGCAAGCTGTCGCTGCAGCCGTTCGAGCAGCCGCGCGGGTTGCGCCGTCCCATAGACGACTTCTTCATTTCCCTGTCCGAGGATCGGGGTCCGTTGTGCGCCTGCGTGATCCTGTCCGGGACCGGTGCCGATGGCACGCTCGGACTTCGGGCGATCAAGGAGCATGGTGGGCTGGCGCTGGTCCAGACACCGCAGAGCGCCCGCTATGACGGCATGCCCCTGTCGGCAGTTTCGACCGGCATGGTCGATTTCGTTTTACCACCCGAAGCCATGCTCGACCGGCTGCGAGACTACTTCAGGCGTGCCATCGGCGAAACCGGGTCGATCGTCGGCGACAGCGACCAGATCGACACCATCTGCCAAGCGTTGCGCGGACAGACCGGACATGACTTTACCGGCTACAAGCACACCACGCTGGCCCGTCGGATCCAAAGGCGGATGCAGGTGCTGCAGATGTCCGACCCGGGCCAGTATCGCAAACGGGTTCGTGACGACGAAAAAGAGGCAGCAGCCTTGCTGCGCGACTTGCTGATCAACGTCACCCGGTTCTTCCGCGACCCCGAGCATTTCGAGATGCTGCGCAAGCACGTCATTGCGCCGCTCATCGAACGCTCTCGCCCGCATCAGGACATCCGGGTCTGGGTGCCGGGATGTTCGAGCGGCGAGGAGGCCTATACCCTCGCCATGTTGTTCAACGAGGAGATGGTCCGTCAGGACGCGTCGATGCGGATCCACATCTTCGCAACCGACATCGATGATCAGATGCTGGAGATCGCGCGTGAGGCGCGCTATCTCGCCTCCTCGCTCGCCGATATCCCCGAAGCCCTGCGCGACCGATACACCATCCAGCACGGCGACCATTTCCGCATCGCGCCGGGGGTGCGGGACATGGTGCGGTTCTCAGCGCACAGCGTCATCAAGGACCCGCCCTTCTCGCGACTGTCTCTGGTCTGCTGCCGCAACCTGTTCATCTATTTCGGCGATGAGCTGCAATCGGCCGTATTGCCGATCTTCCATTATGCACTCCAGCCCGACGGCTTTCTCTTTCTGGGGCCTTCCGAGACCATCGGTCGGGCCGATGACCTGTTCGCGCCGATCGATCACCGGTCGCGCGTCTTTGCCCGCAAGAAGGGGGAGACGCGCTATCCAATCCATCTGCCCGCCTCGTCCGATCGCGGATCGCGGGTCGAGCGCAGCAACACCCCCATCCGGCGTCGGCATCCCGCGGCAGGGACGAGCCTCGCGCTCGATCGGCTGTCGGAGCGCTATGCCCGACCTTGCGTCGTGCTCGATCGCGACGGCACGGTCATCGAAAGCTATGGCCGGCTTGGCCGGTACTTCGAGTTTTCGGCAGGCTCCAACCAGTCTGCCGCGCAATCGGCGCGCCCTGGCCTGCGCGAGGTGCTGCTGCCTTTGATGCGGCAGGCCGGAGAAAGCCGACAACGCATGATCGCGCGCGACGTCGAGGTCCGCGCCGAGTTCGGTCGCCAGAAGGTCGACGTCGTCGCGGACCCCCTCGCCGACGACACGATGCTCATGGTGTTCCGCGACATCGGCGGCTTCGAGGTCGAGACCGATGACGATCTAATGGAACTGGGCCCCGCCGACGGACAAGTCGAGATGCTCGAGGGCGAGTTGCAGCACATCCGGCGCCAACTGCGCGACAAGACCGAGGAGCTGGAGACCGCGAACGAGGAGCTGAAGAGCTCCAACGAAGAAATGATGTCGATGAACGAGGAGCTTCAGTCGACCAACGAGGAGTTGTCGACCGTCAATGACGAGCTGAAGGAGAAGGTCGACCAGCTTAGCGTCGCAAACGACGACCTGCGCAACTTCTTCGCATCCACGCAGCTGCCGGTGGTGGTGCTCGATGGCGACATGCGTCTGCGCAGCTACACCGACGCCGCGCTCGAAATCTTTCCGTTCCGATCGAGTGATCGTGGCCGCCCGCTGCATCAGGTGACGAGCCTTCTGTCGAGCGACGCCCACCTGTCGGCCGCCGCGCGGGTCATCGGCGGCGCTGACGTGATCCGCCAGCCCATGACCCAGGCCGACGGCTCGCGGCAGTGGATGTTGATCGTTCACCCCTACCGCGTCCGCGACGGCGCGCAGGACGGCGTCACCCTGATCTTCACGGACATCACCGAAATGACCTCGCTGCAGGCCGAACTGAACCGGGAGCGCGAACAGCTCGAGCTTGCGGTGCAATTGGCCGGGATCGGCATCTGGGAATACCTGCCCTCGGCCGGGCGTATCGTGATCGACAAGAGCCAGGCCGCGCTGTTGGCTCTGCCCGAAGCCGGTGGTCACCCAAGTGCTGCGCTGTTCGATCAGGTGATGCCCGAGGACCGCAAGCCGCTCCGCGATGTGCTCGAGACCTGCGGGCGAGACGAGGCAGAGATATCGACCGAATTCCGCGTTCCAACTGGGGCGGACGCACGTCCGCGCTGGTTGCGTAGCCTCGCACGGCCCATCACGGGCGAAGAGCCCTTGCGCATTCTCGGGGTGAGCTTCGACGTCACTGCCGACCGGCATCTTGCCGAGAACCGCGAGCTGATGATCGGCGAGATGAACCACCGGGTGAAGAACCTGTTCGCCGTCATCAGCGCGCTGGTCTCGACGATGGCGCGCGAGGCCAACAGCACCGAACAGCTGGCACGCGATCTGCGCGACAAGATCTCGAGCCTTGGCCGGGCACATGCGCTGACCAACCGGCCCGACCATGCGCATGGTATCACTCTCGACGCCTTGCTCCGGGCGATACTCAAGCCCTTCGTGACGCAGTTCGATATCTCAATCTCCGGATCGGACGTGGTTCTGGATCAGGCCGATGTCACGCCGATGGCGCTCATCTTGCACGAATGGTCGACCAATGCGGTCAAATACGGTGTGCTGGGCGCAAGCGAGGGCAAGCTCGAGATCTCTTGGACGGGGTCACGCGCGGAGGGCTGGTCGCTGCGCTGGCGCGAGACGCGGAGCACCGACATCGAGACGGTGCAGAACACGGCCGGCTTCGGCTCGAACATGTTGCAGATCGCTGGGCGGCAGCTTCGAGCAAGGCTGGATAATCGCGCGGCGGGCAACATCTATGAATGGAGCCTGGAACGCCCAGGCAGCATGGGAAGCTGAGATATGGTCAAGATCCTGCTGGTCGAAGACGAGTTGCTCGTCGGGCTGGACATCAAGGCGACACTGGAAGACGCCGGTCACGAGGTCGACGGCCCCTACCCGACCGTGGCCGAGGCGCTTAGCGTCGCGAAGGCGGCCCCACCCGATCTCGGCTTTCTCGACGTGCGTCTTGCCGACGGCGTGGTCGATCCGCTGGCCTCATGGCTGTCGGACCGATCGGTGCCGCTGGTCTTCCATTCGGGCCATGCAGGTGCGCATGACTACGGTACGACCTATCCTCACGCGCGCTTTTGCGAAAAGCCTTCGACCCCGGACGAATTGATCGAGATCGTCGCGATGCAATCCTCCGTCACGCTCGGCTAGGCTGTTGAACCTGTTGCAGGTCCCACAGCAGGGCCCGCAACGGGATCGGGGATTGGTACTCTCGAATTTACCGATGGCGGCCATGGCGACGAGAGTATGGGGAAGCGGAATACGGTCTCCTGTCGACGTCTACCGCCAGCCGAAGCAAGGCACGGCGGCATCCGCTAACAACGTAGCTATCTAAAGAGCGACGGCGCTGTTGCACATATCGGTGAAGGGAATTCACTGAGCGCGCGCTGACGGTTAGCTCGAGGGCATGCCGAAGCCTTCCTCGACCCGCTATCGCACGATGAACTGGTCCGACTACAACGCGGCGCTGCGCAAGCGCGGCTCGCTGTCGGTTTGGTTCGACCCCGAGATGGTCTGGC
>NZ_CAXHZL010000022.1:0-4089 GCF_964022235.1 uncultured Limimaricola sp.
ACGGCAAGCTCTACCAGCTGCCCGACCAGCAGTTCGCCAACCTCTACTGGTTCCGTCAGGACTGGTTCGCGGATGAGAAGAACATGGCCGACTTCAAGGAGCAGTTCGGCTACGACCTCGGCGTGCCGGTCAACTGGTCGGCCTATGAGGACATTGCGGAGTTCTTCACCGGACGCGACCTGAGCCACATGGACGTGTCGGGCGAGGTGTTCGGCCACATGGACTACGGCAAGAAGGACCCCAGCCTCGGCTGGCGTTTCACCGATGCGTGGATGTCGATGGCCGGCATGGGCGACAAGGGCGAGCCCAACGGCCTGCCGGTCGACGAATGGGGCGTGCGCGTCAACGAGAATAGCCAGCCCGTCGGCTCCTGCGTGGCGCGCGGCGGTGCGACCAACTCGCCCGCGGCCGTCTATGCGATCGAGAAATACACTGACTGGCTGCAGAAATACGCGCCGCCTGCCGCCGCCGGCATGACCTTCTCCGAATCCGGCCCCGTGCCCGCCCAAGGCCAGATCGCGCAGCAGATGTTCTGGTACACCGCCTTTACCGCCGACATGGTGGGCGACGGTGCCGCGGCCGTGCTGAACGAGGACGGCAGCCCGAAGTGGCGCATGGCTCCCTCGCCGCATGGCGCTTACTGGGAGGACGGCATGAAGGTCGGCTATCAGGACGCCGGGTCTTGGACGCTGATGGAATCGACCCCAGTGGATCGTGCCAAGGCGGCTTGGCTCTATGCCCAGTTCGTTACCTCGCAGACCGTCGATGTCGAGAAATCCCACGCTGGCCTGACCTTCATCCGCGAGTCGACCATCCAGCACCCGAGCTTCACCGAGCGCGCGCCGAGCCTTGGCGGCCTCGTGGAGTTCTACCGCTCGCCCGACCGGGTGCGGTGGTCGCCCACCGGCACCAACATCCCCGACTATCCCAAGCTGGCACAGCTCTGGTGGCAAAACATCGGCGACGCCTCCTCGGGCGCCAAGACCGCGCAAGAGGCCCTCGACAGCCTGTGCGAGCAGCAAGAGCAGGTGCTCGAGCGGCTTGAGCGGGCTGGTATCCAAGGCGATCTCGGCCCGGTGATGAACGAGCCGCAGGATCCGCAGTACTGGCTCGACCAGCCCGGCGCACCCAAGCCCAAGCTGGAGAACGAGGACCCCGAGCCCGAGACCATCAGCTACGAAGAGCTGATCTCGTCTTGGCAGTAAGGCCTTGAACCACCGGGGCCCTCGGGCCTCGGCTCCCGCGCCGCGGAGCCTACCCCTCCGTGGCGCGCCCTTTTCCCGAGACACGAGCCCCAGATGACTCACATCCTTGCCATCGACCAAGGCACCACCTCGAGCCGCGCCATCCTCTTTGACGCCGAGATGAAGATCGTCGGTCTGGCGCAGGAAGAATTTCCGCAGCACTATCCCGACAGCGGCTGGGTCGAGCATAACCCGGACGACCTCTGGAACTGCACGCTCAAGGTCTGCCGCGAGGTGCTGAAGACCACCGGAATCGTCGCCAGCGACATTTCGGGCATCGGCATCACCAACCAGCGCGAAACCACGCTGGTCTGGGAGCGCGACACCGGTCGTCCGATCCACAACGCCATCGTCTGGCAGGATCGCCGCACCGCCGCCTTCTGCCGCGACTGGCGTGAGCGCGGCGACGAGGAGGTGGTCACCACCAAAACCGGGCTGATCATCGATCCCTATTTCTCGGGCACCAAGCTCAAATGGATCCTCGATCATGTCGACGGTGCGCGCGACAGGGCGCGCCGGGGCGAGCTTCTGTTCGGCACCGTCGATACATGGCTGATCTGGAACCTCACCGGCGGCGCGGTGCACGCGACCGACGCCACCAATGCCTGCCGCACCATGCTTTACGACATTCACAAGGGCGGCTGGAGCAGCACCATCTGCGGCATGCTCGACATTCCCATGGAGATGCTGCCCGAGGTGCGCGACTGCGCCGATGATTACGGTACCACCGATCTCCTAGGCGCCCGGGTCCCGATCTTGGGCGTCGCGGGCGACCAGCAGGCGGCGACGCTCGGCCAGGCGTGCTTCGAGCCGGGCATGCTGAAATCCACCTATGGCACGGGCTGCTTCGCACTGATGAACACCGGCGAGACGCCAGTGCGCTCGACCCACCGGCTCTTGACTACAGTGGCCTATCAACTGGACGGCAAGCCGACCTACGCGCTCGAAGGGTCGATCTTCATCGCAGGCGCCGTGGTGCAATGGCTGCGCGACGGGCTTGGCCTGATCGAAAAGGCCTCCGAAACCCAAGGCCTAGCCGAGGCATCGGACCCGCAGCAGCGCGTCATCATGGTCCCTGCCTTCACCGGGCTGGGGGCGCCCTACTGGGATGCGGAGTGTCGCGGCGCCGTCTTCGGCCTGACCCGCAACACCGGCCCGCGCGAAATGGCGCGCGCCGCTTTGGAAAGCGTCGGCTACCAGACCCGCGATCTTCTGGAGGCGATGCGCGCCGATTGGCAGGGCGAAGGCGACGCCGCGACCTTGCGCGGCAGCGAAGAGGCAACCCTTCGAGTTGACGGCGGCATGAGCGCCAGTGACTGGACCATGCAGTTCTTGGCCGACATCACCGACGCCCCCGTCGACCGCCCCGAGATCACCGAGACCACGGCGCTGGGCGTTGCCTGGCTCGCGGGCATGAAGGCGGGGATCTATCCCGACATGGAGGGCTTCGCGGCGGGCTGGAAGCTGGATCGCAGTTTCGCGCCCGCCATGGACGAAGAGACGCGCGAGACGGGCTACGCCGCCTGGCGCCGCGCCGTGGACGCGACGCGCTCGGTATGACCGGCTTCGACATCCTCACCGCGGGCCGGGTGATCTTCGGGCGCGGCCGAATGGCCGAGGCGGCAAAGGCGATCCGCGCGCGCGGCACCCGGGTGCTGCTGCTGCGGGGCAGCCACGCCGCCGCTGACCGCCTTGCCACCGATCTGCGCGGGCTCGGGGCCGAGGTCGAGGAGGTCCGCCAGAGTGGTGAGCCGGTGCTGGACGATCTCGAGGCTGTGGTGGCACAAGGCCGCGATCTGCGGATCGACGTCGTGGTGGCGCTGGGCGGTGGTTCCGCCATTGATATGGGCAAGGCGGCGGCGGCGCTGATCCCGGCCCCGCACCCGGCGATGACCTATCTCGAGGTGGTGGGGGAGGGGCGTCCGCTCGACGCGGCTCCCTTGCCCTTCATCGCCCTGCCGACCACCGCGGGCACCGGCGCCGAGGTCACCAAGAACGCGGTGATCGGCGTGCCCTCCCATGGTCGAAAGGTGAGCCTGCGCGACGACCGGATGCTCTCCGATCTGGCGATCGTCGATGCGGCGCTGACCGATGATGCGCCACGTGGCGTGACGCTGGCCTCCGGGCTCGACGCGGTGACGCAGGTGATCGAGCCATACCTGTCGTGCCGCGCCACCCCCTTCACCGACGCGCTGTGCCGCGATGCGATTCCACGCGGGCTGACGGCGCTGTCGCGACTGATGCAAGTCGAGGATGCGACGGCGCGCGACGATCTCGCCCTCACCAGCCTGTTCGGCGGGCTGGCACTGGCCAACGCGGGCCTGGGCGCGGTGCACGGCTTTGCGGGCGTGCTGGGCGGACAGACCGGTGCTGCGCATGGGGCGCTTTGCGGGCGGTTGCTGCCAGGCGTGCTGCGCGCCAACGCGCGGGCCGTGGCAGGGCAGGGGGGCGACACGACCCGTCACCAAGAGGTCGCTGCCTGGATCGGTGCGGCATTGGGCAAGGTGAGCGATCCGGTCGACATGCTGGAGGCGCGCATCGACGGCTGGGGTCTGCCACGATTGGCGGCGATGGGCGTGTCGGCCTCCGAGATCCCTGCGCTGGCCGAAGCCTCGCGAACCTCCTCCTCCATGCGCGGCAACCCTGTTGAGCTGCGTGGAGAGACGCTGGAAGCGATCCTGCGCGATAGCCTGTAGGGGTGTCAGCTCGGCCACGAATGCTGTTTTTTCGGGCGGTACGAACTTTTTCCGAAGATCGGGCGTTTTTGCTGTTGCGACTCGCGTGCCCTACCCCTAGATAGCCCCTCACCGGCGGCGCAGAGATGCAGCGTTGGTGAGAAATTCCG
>NZ_CAXHZL010000023.1:0-2827 GCF_964022235.1 uncultured Limimaricola sp.
TGCCGCTGGTATTGCCGGTCTCGTTCCAGGCCGTGCCGATGCGCACCTTGCGGCCCGACTTGTTGATTGCCGTGACGTCAAAATCCGGACTGCGTTCGGACATCTTGGCCCGTGCCTCGAGCTGGATGGCGATGTCAAAGCGCGTCGAATGGATCATGCCGGTGTATTCGGCGGCAGCGGTCTCGGCGTTGCGGGTAAGGGTTCCTGCGAACATGGGATAGTTCCTTCTTGGATTGGCCGGTGCCTGACGTTCTTGCCAGCGCATCCGGGATTGCTTTTTCGACCCCTCCTGGGATCACAAACTAGAAAGCTCGCTTTACTTTCTTCCCAACCTTCAGTTCAGCGCTGGCGCCTGAGAGACTGTGCCACCTCCCCGCCGGGTACGACGCCCCTCCCCTGCCCGTCTGGTCTCAGTTGGCTATCCTGGCGCTTCTCGTCGCCACCCTCCGGTCCAGCGATAAAGAACTCTGCTTCCTCCCCGTTCAACCGCTGCCCGCTCCGGTCGGTCAGCCCGATGGTGCTGCCGTTCGGCTCAAACGTAATCAGGTATTGGCCGAGGCTGTCCTTTTGCACGCGGTAGCCGGTGTTGGCCCAATGCACGGTCCGACCGGCATCGATGGCGGCTTTGATCTCTTCGAGTGTCATGATCGCCTCCGTGCCTATTCCGCTGCCACTGAAGCCACGTTCTGCGCGGCTGACGTTTCGGTTCCAACGATCCGGGCCAGAATGCGGCCCGTGTCGATCCCGTCTCCATGCGGCAGGAACACCCGCAGCTGGAAGGAGATGATCTCCGTGAAACACCCCATGGCCTTGAGACCTTCAATCATGCCCCGATCCGCACCACCCAGCTCGAGACGCATCTCGCCTGCGACCCGGCGACGGGTCAGGGTGAGACCCCGGCCCAGATCGACAGGTACGGTGGTGCCGAGGGCGGCGGTCAGCATCTCCTGCGGTGTTTGCGGGTTGGAGACGAGGAAGCGGGCGCGCAACGCTGCCGTCCCTTCCTCGCTCAGCGTGCGCCCGATCATGGCGGTCGCCCCGTCCGGCGTGACGCGGTAGATGCGCTCATTCGTGGTCGGGATGTCCTTCCAGATCGGCAACAGCATCCCCGTCAGCAGGTAGAGCTTGGTCGTGGTGGTTTTCGGCAGGGACGCAGCCTCTTCATCCCAAAGCCTTGCGAACTCAGGCCTTCCGATGTCTTCCCAGGCCGAGGACTCGAACCGCGTCTCCT
Source organism: uncultured Limimaricola sp. (assembly GCF_964022235.1). Lineage (NCBI taxonomy): Bacteria > Pseudomonadati > Pseudomonadota > Alphaproteobacteria > Rhodobacterales > Paracoccaceae > Limimaricola > uncultured Limimaricola sp. The sequence continues at coordinate 1,232 of NZ_CAXHZL010000023.1, forward strand.
CCAGATAGCTCGACCCGTTTGGCCGCACCACCTTGCGCATCAGCGTGACAATGTCCTCGTCATACATCTGCATGGGGCGCGCCGAGATGAGCGCCGCGCGACCGGAGGCGCGATTCACCATCGGCAGCTTGTCGGGATTGCGCGATATGGCCTCTTCGGCGCCCAGGACATACACTGGGTCCGTCACCTCAAGTCCGATGATCCGCGTCACGGCGCCGGATTTCGGGCAGGTCCAGAGATCCTCTGTGGAGACCTGTTCGATCTTTTCGCCACGCAGGGTTTCCACGCCGAGATCGAGCGTGCCCGCCGCGCGCGCCCGTTCAGTCTGATCGGCAATCCGGCGCATGAACTCGGCAAAGAGCGCGTTCTGCATGTGGATGGGCAGGGCCAGAACCCGGTTCAGAAACCGCTGGATCGGGGGAAGCTCCTCAAGGAGCACCCCGTCCTTGTCGATCAGCCGCAGGGCTGTCCAGTCGGTGAAGCTCTCGTAGCTCATCGCCTCAGCGCGCCCGGCGGCAAGATCGGCGAAATACCCACGCAGCGCCGCCCGCGCGATCGGGCTTTCGAGATTGTCCTCCTCGCGGAACATGCCTTGCGAGCCGGTCTCGCGCTGGCCCTTGGTCAAGGCCCCCAGCTGGTCGAGGCGTTTGGCTATAGTTGAGGTGAAGCGTTTCTCGCCATGCACATCGGAGGTGCAGACCCGGAAGAAGGGCGCGCTGACCTGGGCCGAGCGATGCGTGCGGCCGAGCCCCTGGATGGCCGCATCCGCGCGCCAGCCGGGCTCCAGCAGGTAGTGCCGCCGCCGTTTCTGGTTCTTCGCCGTTTGCGCCGCGTGATAGGACCGGCCCGTGCCGCCTGCATCGGAGAAGATCAGGATATCCTTTTCGCCGTCCATGAAGGCTTGGGTCTCGGATGAATTGCTACTGGCGCTGCGCTTTTCGATGAAGAGATGGCCATCCTCGGCTTTGAGGGGCCGGATGGACCGCCCCGTGACTTCTGCCACGGCATCGTCGCCAAAGGCCCAGAGGATCTGATCCAGCGCCGAAGGGATCGGGGCCAGCGTCATCAATTCCATCATGGCCGCGTCACGCAAAGCGAGCGCCTCGCGCGAGATGACCAGCGCCCCAGTCTCATCCCGCAAAGGTTCTGCCACCATATTGCCGTCGATCTCCACCAGCTTTTGCGCATGGATCGGGAAAGCCTGTTCGAGGTAGCCGAGAACATAGTCGCGCGGCGTCAAGGCACCCTCGACGAGTTCATCCTCGGGATCCATCGTCTCAAGCCGGCGTTTCAGCAGACTCTCACCCGTCGAGACCACCTGGATGACGCAAGCCTTGCCCGCCGCCAGATCGTCCTCGATGGCGCGGATAATGCTTGGAGCCTTCATGCCCATCAGGAGATGGTTGAAGAAGCGCTGTTTCGTGCTCTCGAAGCGGGACTTGGCCGAGGCGCGTGCGGCCGAGGCATTAGTCTCTCCCGAGGCGTCGTTGACGCCGGTCGCCGTCAGCGCGGCTTCGAGATTGTGGTGGATGGTGCGAAACGCACCCGCATAGGCGTCGTAGATCTCGATCTGGGCCGGGGTGAGCGCGTGTTCGA